>NZ_JAJEJP010000002.1:1250099-1562624 GCF_021390495.1 Paraburkholderia sp. ZP32-5
AGCCCACGCCGCAGGCAGAAAAAAACCACCATCCGCTGCGCGGGCAAAACCAAAAACCATTTACTTCCGCAAGGAATTCATATCAACCACAAACCGATACTTCACATCACTCTTGAGCATGCGTTCATACGCATCATTGATCTTCTGCATCGGAATCATCTCGATATCAGAAATAATTCCATGCTGACCGCAAAAATCCAGCATCTCCTGCGTCTCGGCGATACCGCCGATCAACGACCCGGCAAGGCGCCGCCGCTTCATGATCAGATTGAACACTTGCGGCGACGGATGATCGTGCTCCGGTGCACCGACCAGCGCCATCGTCCCATCCCGCTTCAGCAGATTCAAGAACGGATTCAGATCGTGCTGCGCCGCCACCGTATTCACGATCAGATCGAAGCTGTTCGCATGCGCTTCCATCTCTTCCGGGTTCTTCGAAATCACCACTTCATCCGCGCCGAGCCGCTTCGCATCCTCGATCTTCGACGGCGACGTCGTGAACAGCACCACATGCGCACCCAAGGCGTGCGCCAGTTTGACGCCCATATGGCCGAGGCCGCCGAGGCCCACGATGCCGACTTTCTTGCCCGGACCCGCGCCCCATGTGCGCAGCGGTGAATACGTGGTGATGCCCGCGCACAGCAGCGGTGCCACACCGGCGGGGTCGAGATTGGCCGGCACGCTCAGCGTGAATGCTTCGTCGACGACCAGTTGCGTCGAGTAGCCGCCGTACGTGATCTGACCGTCGACACGATCAACGCCGTTATATGTGCCGACCCAACCGTTTTCGCAATACTGTTCGAGACCTTCCTCGCAACTCGCGCAGGTGCGGCACGAGTCGACCAGGCAGCCGACCGCGACGAGATCGCCGACCTTGTACTTCGTCACGTCGGAGCCGATCGCGGTGACGCGGCCCACGATCTCATGACCCGGCACGACCGGATAGATCGAGTTCTTCCATTCATTGCGTGCCTGATGCAAATCGGAATGGCACACGCCGCAGAACAGCACGTCCATCTGCACATCGTGGGCGCGCGGTGCGCGGCGCTGGAATTCGAACGGGGCGAGCGGCGCGGTCGCGTCGGTCGCTGCATAGGCATAAGTCGTGCTCATGGATAGCTCCGGCAAAGAGGATGTGGGTGCAAAGGTGCAAGGCGTCTGCGATACGCAACGTGTGCCGCGGATGCAACGCCTGCCTCGGGAACCGGAATCGCGGCGCGAGCGGCAGTGGACGCCATTCGCGGCATGGCGGCGACAAAGCGCGGCTTATGGCGGCGAACGTCCGAACCTGTGTCGCGTGGCGAACAAGGCGATCCGGCAGGGTTCCCATAATAGGAGCGTGGGTGGTCTCAGGGAATACCTGAATGTCTTGAAGATTTGCCTAAAACTCCTGGGCGGAAGCGCAGCAGGCTGTTTGATGCTAAATTTCAAGCATTATTCTCTTTGCAGTCACCATACCGTCATGTCAACTCAAGTCGTCGCCCCGGTTACGCACGATCCCGCGCAGCAGCGCATGCTCGAATTGTTCGACGTGCTGGCGCCCAATGCCGGCATGACGCGCACGAATCTCGAAGGTGTCAACCTGTTCCGCGCCAATAAGCCGATGCCGCGCATGCCGGTGATGTACGAGCCGAGCATCGTGATCGTCTGTCAGGGACGCAAGCGCGGCTATCTCGGCGATCACGTGTTCCAGTACGACGCGCAGCAGTATCTGGTGCTGTCGGTGCCGCTGCCGTTCGAATGCGAGACCGAGGCGAGCGCGCAGGAACCGTTCCTCGGCATCTCGGTGCGGGTCGATCTGACGATGGTCGCCGAGCTGCTGATGGCGCTCAACGAAACCGAGGGTGTGCCACGGCATGAGCCGTCCGGCATCTATTCGACGCCGCTCGATCCGGCGTTGAGCAATGCAGTGCAGCGTCTGATGGATGCGCTCGCATCGCCGCTCGACGCGCGCATTCTCGCGCCCGCGATCGTGCGCGAAATCTGCTATCGCGTGCTGACCGGCGAGCAGGGCGGCGCGATTCGCGCGGCGCTCACGCATCAGAATCACTTCGGCCGGATTGCAAAGGCGCTGCGGCGCATTCACGCGGAGTACCACGGCACGCTCGACGTCGATACGCTGGCCGCCGAAGCGGGCATGAGCCTCGCGGTATTTCATGCGCAGTTCAAGGCGGTCACGGCGACGTCGCCGATGCAATACGTGAAGACCACGCGTCTGCATCACGCGCGATTGTTGATGGTGCAGGATGGTTTGAACGCGGGCGCGGCCGCGGCGCGGGTCGGTTACGAAAGCGCGTCGCAATTCAGCCGCGAATTCAAGCGGCTGTTTGGACTCACTCCCGTCGACGAAGTTAAACGCATGCGCGCGGCGCACGATGCGCCGCCGCCACCGCGCGTGCAGAAGCCGGTGCCGCGTTACGTGACCGCCGTATAGAACGGCCGGCGGATCGTCAAAGTCCGCTGAACCAGTTGTAGCCCTGGTCTTCCCAGTAGCCGCCCGGATTCGTGTTAGTCACGAAAATCGCCGCGATATGCTTCGGGTTCTTGAAGCCGAGCTTGGTCGGCACGCGCAGCTTCAGCGGATAGCCGTACTTGGCCGGCAGCGGTTCGGTGCCGAAATCGAGCGTCAATTGCGTTTGCGGATGCAGCGCGGTCTCCATATCGAGGCTCGAGTAATAGCGGTCCGCGCATTTGAAGCCCACGTAGCGCGCGTTCAGATCGGCGCCGATACGTTCGAGAAACGTGCGAAACGGCACGCCGCGCCATTGCCCGATCGCGCTCCATCCTTCGATGCAGATATGCCGCGTGATCTGCGAGACCTGCGGCAACGCGCGCAACTGATCGAGATTCCAGTCGCGCTTGTCGGCGACGAGCCCCGACACTTCGAGCCGATAAGTCGAGCCGTCGATATCCGGCGCATCGAACTCCTGGTAGAACGCGTTGAATGGAAACGGGTTGGTGATATCGCGCGCCGAATAGGTCGGCGCGAGCTTGTTGTGATTGAACAGCCACGCCTGCACGCGATCGTTCCAGCGCGACATTGCCCACAGCACCTTGTCGACGGAATCGTTGTCCTGCATGTTGCAGCCGGACAGCATCGCCAGCGCGCCGACCGATAGCGACGAGCGCAAAAACAGACGCCGTTGCAAACGTTCGAGTTGCGGCCGATGCTCGGCGAGCATGATGCGCGACGCGGCGCGACGCGGTGTGTCGTTGGCGTTGCCCGTGGTATCGGAGCGGCCATCAGGGCTTTCAGGGCCTTCCGGACGTGTAGCGGCGCTCATGCGCGGGTCCTTTCGTGTGCTTCGGGCAAGGGATGCGAGTGACGGCGCGCGCGGCCGGTGAGCATCGGCGGCAACGTGCGCGGCACCAGCAGCACCAGCATCAGATGCACGACGACAAAGCCGACCACGCCCGCCATCGCGACAAAATGCACGCGCCGGGCGAAGTCGAAACCGCCGAACACGGCGGTCAGCCACGAGAATTGCACGGGTTTCCAGATCGACAGGCCGGACGCGACGAGCAGCACGCCGAGCACCAGCACGAGCAGATACAGCGCGCGCTGCACCGCGTTGTACTTGCCGGTGTCGTGCGGCAATCTGAAGCGCAGCGCCAGCACGGCATCGCGTACCACGTCGCGGGGGCGAACCGGCAGCAGCTTGCGTCGCAGATGCCCGCTCGCGATGCCGTACGTGAGGTATAGCAAGCCGTTCGCGCACAGCAGCCACATCGCCGCGAAATGCCACGCGATTGAGCCGCCCAGCCAGCCGCCGACGGTCGCCCACACCGGAAAGTGGAACGGAAAGATCGGCGACGCGTTGTAGATCGCCCAGCCGCTCATCACCATGCAGACCATCGCGAACGCGTTGATCCAGTGCGTGACGCGGACGACGAGCGGGTGAACGACCACGAATTTTTTCGGCTCGGCTTGCGGCTCGGACTTCGACATCGGCGAAAAATACAGCGCGGAAATGACAACGTAGAAAGTGCAACGAGCCGCGTTCTTTCAGCAGAACGCGGCCGTTCGAATCAGGCGCTAAAGAAGCGCGCGCTGCTTTACATCGGCGGCGTTATGCCATGTTCGCCGGCCGAAATGGCGTTCGCCGCCAGCGAGCCGTCCGCATCCTTATGCGCGAACAGCACGACCTTGGTGCCCGGCACCAGCATCGCGCGGCTGCCCGGTTCCAGGCTGACGATAGGCACGTCCTGAGGAATCACGACCTTCTTTTCGCCTTCCTTGTACTTGACGGTGATCGTGCGGCCGTTGCTGCCGACCAGCGAACCGACCGTACCGTTTGTCATCGTGCTGTTCGCGCCCAGATCCCATGCGCGATGGCCTTCACCGGCGCCGCGCATGCTGGCCGGGAACACGTGCACTTCGAGTGCCTTCAGCGTACCGTCGGCTTGCGGGATCGCGGCGGTGCCGACATAGCTGTCCGGCTTGATGTCGTTGATGTTGGCGAGCGCGACGCCGCGAATCGGCGTGTCTGCGGCCAGCTTTACGTCGACGTCCTTGCCGTCGCGCGTGTGGACTTTCAGCACATCGCCGGTGAGCGACGTAACCGTGCCGCGTACGCCGGTCGGCTTGGCGTCCTGCGCGAAAGCGCCGGACATCGTCGTGGCGAACAGGGCTGCGGCGAGCGCGGGGACGGCGAGTGCGCGCAACGTCCGCGCGGAAACGGTCTTCATGAGGCTGCTCCAGGAAGGGAAAACAGGGTAGGGAAGGTGCGGACAGCCTAGCTTCCGTATCGGCTCGACAACGTGACATCTGAATGACAAAAACGTCATCAATGGCATGCGGCAGCCACGTAAAATGGCCGCCGGGGCGCTTTTACGTTGATTTTGTGTCGATTTCGGCGCTGTTGCGCCGCCGCGGCGGCATGCCCCTCAAGTCGAACAGCAGGCAGGAGTAGCGAGCATCATGAGTATTCTCGTCATCGAAGACGATCCGAAGACTGGCGATTACCTGAAAAAAGGCTTACGCGAAAACGGCTATGCGGTCGACCTCGCGCGCACCGGCACGGACGGTCTGCATATGGCGCTCGAGAACGAATACGATCTGGTGGTGCTCGATGTGATGCTGCCGGGCATCGACGGTTGGGAAATCATGCGCGCGCTACGCACGCGCCGCGATTTGCCGGTGATTTTCCTGACCGCTCGCGACCACGTGAGCGACCGCATCCGTGGTCTGGAGCTTGGCGCGGATGATTACCTCGTCAAGCCGTTTTCGTTTACCGAGCTGGTGCTGCGCATTCGCACGCTGCTGCGCCGCGGTGTGATTCGCGAGAGCGACGTGTTCGAAGTGGCCGATCTGAAGCTCGACGTGCTGCGCCGTCGCGTCACGCGCGAAGGCGTCGACATTCCGCTGACCAACAAGGAATTCATGCTGCTGCATCTGCTGGTGCGCCGCGAGGGCGAGGCGTTGTCGCGTTCGCAGATCGCGTCGGAAGTGTGGGATATGAATTTCGACAGCGACACCAACGTCGTCGATGTGGCGATCAAACGGCTGCGCGCGAAGATTGACCATCCGTTCGAGAAAAAGCTGATCCACACGGTGCGCAGCATCGGCTACACATTTGGCGACGGCGCATGAAGCTCTGCACCGAACGCTCGCTGACCGCGCGCACCACCATTCTGTTCGCGCTGATCGCGTGCGTGGTGATCGGCTCGCTCGGCGCGTACTTCTATCATTCCGCGGAAGTCTCGCTAAAGCGCCGCGCCGATGTCGTGCTGACCGGCCGCGTCGAGCATTTCAGCCGGCTCGTGCACGATCTTTATTCGGTTAGCGAATTGAAGAAGCGGCCGCTGCTGTTCGAGACGATGCTCGGCGCGGAACAGGACGTGCTGCTGTTTCGCCGTCCCGGCGAAGCACCGTTCGTCGACGTGAATCCGGCGCACGTTGCGGTGCCCGCGTTGCTGGCGAAGCCGGCTGGCAGCGTGCCGGGTGTGGCCGATATCCGTCAGACGAGCCTGCCCGACGGCGTGCCGGTGCATTGGGCGATCGCTACCGCCACGGCGCGCGAGGATGGTACGGAAGTCGAAGTGATTGCCGGCCATCCGATGACCCAGGAAATGCGCATGCTGGCCGAGTACCGCAACCGCATCGTGCTGGCGACGCTGATCGGTATGCTGGCGGCGACGCTGCTCGCCTACTACGTACTGCGCCGCGCGTTGCGGCCGGTGCGCGAGATCGCGACGCAGGCCGCGCAGATCAGTCCGGCGAATCTCACGATGCGCCTCGACAGCGAGGCCGCGCCGCTCGAACTGCGTCAGCTCACGCATGCGTTCAACGCGATGCTCGACCGTCTCGCCGACGGCTACCAGCGCCTGCAGCAGTTTTCCGCCGATCTCGCGCACGAGATTCGCACGCCGGTCGGTGCGCTGATCGGCCAGACCCAGGTGGCGCTCGCGCAAACGCGCGACATCGACGAATATCAGCAACTGCTCGAATCGAATCTCGAGGAACTGAACCGCCTCAGTCATATCGCCGAGAACATTCTGTTTCTCGCGCACGCGGATCATGCGGGTTTATCGATCGAGCGTCAGCCGGTCGATCTGTGCTCGGAACTGGCCAGAATCGCCGACTATTTCGAAGGCCTCGCCGACGAACGTGGAATGCGCTTCGAAGTCGACGCGGCAGGCGTCGCATCGGCGAATCCGATGCTGTGCCGCCGCGCAATCAACAACCTGGTCGTCAACGCGGTGCGCTATGGCGCGGGCGATACGGTCGTGCGTTTGAGCGGCACGCAGGACGAAGGCGGCGCGACCGTCATCGTCGAAAACGCGGGCGAGCCGATTCCGCCCGCGCAACTGGATCGTCTGTTCGACCGTTTCTATCGCGGCGACGCGGCGCGCAGCGCCTTCACCGAATCGAACGGGCTAGGGCTCGCGATCGTGAAGGCGATCATGCATCTGCATGGAGGCAGCGCGCGCGTGGTGTGTCCGCTGCCGGGCGTCGTGCGTTTCGAGCTGCGGTTTCCGGGCGCGTGAATCGCGCCTTCAATCTGACGAACCCGGCGTGACCGATCTCTGCTGAGCGCTTCAGCAGACGCTCGCCGTGGGCGAGATGCTGACGCGCGTCCTTTCGTTGTGATGCGATACGAACTTCTCGAGAAGCTTTAGAAATACCTCTCCCTCTTCTTTGGTGAAGACGTCGAGCAGTACCTTCATTTCCCGGTTCGCGAGCTTCTGTATCTGCGCGAGCGTCTCGCGGCCTTGCTCGGTAATCAGGATTTCGGCTTTCCGCGCATCCTCCACGCTCTGCCTTTTCATCAGCAGCCCGCGGTCGGTCAGCAGACGCACGACGAGTGCCGTGGTCGAGCGGTCGAGACCGATCAGCCGCGATATGCCGATCTGGCTGACCGGGCCGATCGTATCGACAATATAGAGCACGCCATATTGGCTCGGTGTGACGTCGACAGGGGCACACGCTTCGATGAACAGATCGATTGAGATCTGATGCGCGCGGCGAATCATGAAACCTGGGCGCGCATAAAGGCGGGCCAGCTTTGCTTTGTCGGCCGCTGTCGGGTGTCCGGCTTTTGTCGTCATTGTGTTCGTGAGTGCGTTCAGGTTCGTTGAGCGAGTCGATTGATTTTAACGGAAGCTCGCCTGAACTCGTCCTGAATCCCGATTCTTTCTCCAGGGAAAACCCTGTCTCGTCAGCAGATTGACTTGCCTTGTGTCGTTCTCTAATATTCGGCAGACGTCTGCTTAATATTAGACAGACGTCTGATGAAATACGGCTGAGGAAGAGAATGAGCAAGGAATGTGAAGTTGCAATCATCGGGGCGGGCAATGGCGGTCTGACGCTTGCGCTTGCGCTGCACGAGGCGGGCATCAATTGCCGCGTTTATGAAGCTGTACCCGAACTCAAGCCGCTCGGCGTAGGCATCAACATCTTGCCGCACGCAACCGGCGTGCTGGGCCGTCTGGGCGCAAACGAAGCGCTGGCGAAGATTTCGATTTCCACGCAAAACGCCGCGTTCTTCAATCAGCACGGCCAGCACATCTACACGGAAGCGCTCGGCACGAACGCCGGCTACGCGACGCCGCAGTTTTCGATTCACCGCGGCGAGTTGCAACTGGCGCTGTTGAAGATCGTCAAGGAACGGCTGGGTGATGATGCGGTCATGATGGATCGTCGCTGCGTCGGCGCGGCCACCGTTGGCGATGAAGCGCACGTGGATTTCGTCAACACGGCGGGCGAGCAGTTCACCGTGAAGGCATCCGTTGCCGTGTCGTGCGACGGTCTGCATTCGGCGATTCGCAAGCAGTTTTATCCCAACGAAGGTGCGCCGCACTACACGGGGGTGAACATGTGGCGCGGCGCGCTGAACTGGTCGCCGTTCCTCGATGGCGCGACCTTCGCTCGTGCAGGCGCGCTGACGGCGGATACCGGCAAGATGGTGATCTACCCGATCCTGAACAATCCCGACGGCACTCAACTGATGAACTGGGTGGCCGAAACCATTTCGCCGCAACCAGCGCAGCGCGACTGGAACGGGCAGGGCAGTCTCGACGACTTTTTCCCGGTGTTCAAGGACTGGCATTTCGATTGGATCGACGTTGCGAAGATGATCGAGTCCACCGAAAACATTCTTGTCTTCCCGATGGTCGATCAGGATCCGCTGCCGCGCTGGACGCATGGTCGCGTAACGCTGCTGGGCGACGCCGCACACCCGATGGTGCCGCGCGGTTCGAACGGTGCGGGTCAGGCCATCATGGACGCGGATTATCTCGCGGCGCAATTCGCCAGGTTCGGCGTCGGCGAAGAAGCACTGCAAGCGTACGACCACGAACGCGTCACCGCGACGGGCAATGTCGTGTTGACGAACCGCAAGGCGCCACCCGACAAGATTCTGCAAGTCGTGCACGAACGCACGGGCGGCAAGCCGTTCGCGTCGATCACGGATGTGATCGACATCGACGAATTGCGCGAAATCACGAGCAACTACAAAGCTGTTGCTGGGTACACGCTCGAAGGCCTGGCAGAAAAATCCCGCTAACGTGAGGCAACAAAATGACTGACGTGAAATCCGAACGCGCCGAATACTACGGCCAGATCAAGCAAAGCAACATGGCGCCGCTGTGGGAATCGCTGCACCATCTGGTGCCGCCGCAGCCGCGTCCTCAAGCACAGGCTGCGATCTGGAAATTCGCGGAAGTTCGCGATCTGGTCATGCAGTCGGGCAGTCTGATCACGGCGGAAGAAGCCGTGCGTCGCGTGCTGTTCCTCGAAAATCCCGGCCTGCCCGACAAGGCGAGCATTACGCCCGCGCTGTACGCTGGCCTGCAATTGATCATGCCGGGCGAAATCGCGCCCAGCCATCGTCATACGCAATCTGCTTTGCGCTTCATCGTGGAGGGATCTACCGCGTACACGGCTGTCGATGGTGAACGTGTGCCGATGAAACCCGGCGATTTCATCATCACGCCGTCGTGGACGTGGCATGACCATGGCAACAAGGCACTGGAAGAGGGCGGTGAGCCGGTCATCTGGCTGGACGGTCTCGACATACCGATCGTGTATCACCTCGATCAGGGCTTCGCTGAAAACTATCCCGACAAGGTGCAGCCGCTGCAGCGCGAATCGGGCGACAGCATCGCGCGTTACGCGCAAAACATGCTGCCCGTACGACATCGCATCAGCAATCCGACCTCGCCGCTTTTCAGCTACCCGTACGAACGCACACGCGAAGCACTCGACACGCTCTACAAAAACGGCGAACTGGACGAATGGGACGGCGTGAAGCTGCGCTACATCAATCCGGCGACCGGCGGCTCTCCGATGCCGACGATGGCGACATTCATGCAGTTCCTGCCGGCGGGGTTCCGCGGCCGTCAGTATCGCAGCACGGATGCGACCGTCTATTCGGTTGTAGAGGGCTCGGGCGTGGCAAAAATCGGCGATACGGTTTTCCAGTTCGATGCGAAGGATATTTTCGTCGCTCCGTCCTGGGCCACCGTGAGTCTCGATGCGACCGTCGACACCGTGCTCTTCAGCTATTCCGATCGCCCGATTCTTACTGCGCTGAATCTGCTTCGCGAAGAACGCATTTAAAGATCATCTCTCGTTTAACAAGGAATTCCGATAATGGCTTTCATTTTTCCGCCCGAACAACACGTTGTTGTTCCCGTCGCGAATAGCGACGATTCGATCGCAGTGCGCCGTGTCTACTGTGTCGGGCGCAACTATGCCGCGCACGCACGCGAAATGGGCTTCGATCCGGACCGCGAGCCGCCGTTCTTCTTCTGCAAACCGGATAACGCGGTGACACCGATTGCCTACGGCGACACACTGGATTTCGCCTATCCGTCGCAGACACAAAACCTTCACTACGAAGCCGAACTGGTCGCGGTGATTGGTAAGGCAGGTTCGGATATCGCGATTGAAACGGCACTCGATTACGTATTCGGCTATGCGGTAGGACTCGATATGACGCGACGCGATCGTCAGATGGAAATGCGCGAGGCCGGCCGCCCGTGGGAACTCGGCAAGGCATTCGACCGCTCCGCGCCGATCGGCCCGATCCATCGCGCGAGTGAAGTCGGCCATTTCGACAAGGGCGGTCTGTGGCTGACGGTGAACGGCGCAACGAAGCAGAAAAGCGATGTGACGCACCTGATCTGGTCGGTTGCGGAAACGGTTGCGTATCTGTCGAAGTTCTTCCGTCTCGAACCGGGTGATCTGATTTACACGGGTACACCGGAAGGCGTCGGTCCTGTCGTTGCCGGAGATACAGTCAAGGTTGGCGTCGAAAGGCTGGGCGAATTGACGATGAAGATCACCGGATGAAGCTCTACAGTTTTTTCAACAGCTCTGCGTCGTATCGTGTTCGGATCGCTTTGAACCTCAAGGGCCTGCCCTACGAGTTCGTGCCGGTGAACATCCGCACTGGTGAGCACCGCGACCAGAACTATGTTGCAAACGTCAATCCATCTGCTTCGGTTCCCGCGCTGCTCAACGGTGATTTCAATCTCGGCCAGTCGCTTGCGATCATCGACTGGCTGGACAGGGAGCATCCGGAACCGCTGCTGATTCCGAACGAAACGAACGCACGCGCTCGCGCACTGGAAATTGCCTACCTGATTTCGTGCGATATCCACCCGGTGAATAACCTGCGCATCCTGAAGTATCTGCAAACGGAATTGCACGTTTCCGATCAGCAGAAATCCGCGTGGTATCAGCACTGGATCGCGGAGGGCATGCAAAGCGTCGAGCTGCTATTGCAGGCCGCGGGTAGCGATGTGTGGTGCCTCGATATCGGGCCCTCGCTCGCGGACTGCTGCCTGATTCCGCAGATCGCCAACGCCGAGCGCATGGGCTGCGACTTGACGCCGTATCCGCGCAGCATGCGGATTTATCAACACGCGATGCAACATCCGGCCTTCCTGGCCGCATCGCCAAAACAACAACCCGACTATCGGGATTAAGTGCAGTAGTAGTAGATAACGCGGTATTAAATAAATCAGGGGACTAGATGAAGAACTTTCGCATGAAGGCGCTTGCCGCTGCTGTTTTGTTGAGTGCGGCATTGCCCGTCATGGCCACGGAAGGGGGTAATTCCTCGTATGTGATCGGCGCGCAGACGATCTACCCAGGCACACTGGACGAAGGCGCGCAGCTGCAGGCATTTACGGTGTTTTATAACTCGTCGAAATTCGCGGATTCGAACGGCAACGCGAAATTCAAGGATTTCTCGACGAACGTGGTGGTGCAGGCATTTCGCTTGCAGTACGTGCTGCCACAGCACTACACGCCGGGTTTCCATGTCGGCTTTGCTGTGCTGACGCCGTTCTTCAACATCAACACCTATCGTCAGCCGTTTGGCGCACCGACCATTCACGGCAGCGATACGGGGCTTTCCGATCCGCTCGTCACGCCGCTGATGATCGGCAACAGCTTCAGTGCACCCTTGCTCGGGCATGTGAATCAGGCTCTCCGTCTGACGGTCAACGTGCCGATCGGCAACTACGATGCGAGCCAGCCGATCAATGTCGGCCACCATTATTGGGCTTTTCTGCCGAGCTATGGCATCGATATTCATCCCGACGACAAAACGACAATCGGGATGAACTTCACGTATATCTGGAACGGCCGCAACCTGTCCGACGGCTACCGCAGCGGTCAGGAAACTGTGACAGAATTCGTCGCCATGCGAAAGGTGACGGACAAGCTGTCGCTTGGCCTGAACGGCTATTACTACAAGCAGATTTCCGGCGACGTGCAGGAAAACGGTACGCCATTCAATGGTGACGGCTTCTATGGGCGCGCCGTTGCACTCGGCCCTCAGGTGCAGTACCAGTTCAGCAAGTCCTTTGGTGCAACGTTCAAATGGCAACACGAAATGCTGGTGCAGAACCGTCCGGAAGGTGACCGCTTCTGGATGCAATTGTCGTTCAAGCTTTGATATAGCGCCGCCCCCATTCCGGGGCGGCGTTTTATTGAAGCATGGAAAAATAAGTGGGTGTAAATGAAACGTTTGATAGTAGGCATCACCGGAGCTTCCGGTGCGATTTACGGCATCAGGACACTCGAAATTCTGCGTGACCAGGCGGATGTTGAGACGCATCTCGTTGTGTCGCCTTCCGGACTGCGCACGCTCGAAGAAGAAACTGGCATCGGACTCGCGCGCTTGCGTGAGCTCGCCGATGCAACGCATAGCTACAAGGATATTGGCGCTTCACTGTCCAGCGGTTCATTTCACACCTGCGGCATGCTGGTTGCGCCGTGTTCGATTCGCGCACTGAGCGGCATCGCGAACTGTTATGACGCGGACCTCATTACGCGCGCGGCTGACGTTTGTCTGAAAGAGCGTCGGCGCGTCGTGCTGATGCTGCGCGAAACACCTCTTCACGCAGGTCATATCGAACTGATGGCACAAGCGACACGCAATGGCGCAATCATCATGCCGCCGGTTCCCGCGTTCTACGCTCAACCCCAAACACTTGACGACATGGTCAATCAAACCGTATCGAGAGCACTCGATCTGTTCGATATCGATGTCGGTATTGCAAAGCGTTGGCATGGTGGAAATAAGTCCGCCGTGCGATGCGAAGCAACAATGTAAAGCACCAATTGGAGACGGATGATGAGTGCATCAACTACCACTGTCGAACAGTGGCTCGCCGAGCGTCGCCTCGGCGTATTCCAGATCTTTGTGACGGTGCTCTGCGGCCTCGCGGTCTTTCTCGACGGCATTAGTACTCAATTGATCGGCTACGTAGCACCCGCTATTCACAATGCACTGCATCTGGATCACAAGCAGATGGGCGCGGCGTTCGCCGCGGGCCTGATCGGATTGCTGATCGGCGGCCTCGTATGCAGTGTCGTCGCCGACGTGTTCGGCCGGCGCCGCATCCTGGTTGCGTCGACGTTGATTTTCGGCATCTTTACGCTCGTCACCGGCACGGCGACGTCGGGAACGGAATTGCTCGCGTGGCGTTTTCTCGCCGGACTCGGTTTGGGCGGTGCAATGCCGATTGCGATCACGCTGACCGCGGAAATTTCGCCGGCTCGCGCGCGTAGCGCACTGGTGATGGCCATGTTCTGCGGCTTCCCGTTCGGCAGCGCGATTGCCGGTGTGATTGCGTCGGCAATCATGCCGTCTTACGGATGGGGCGCGGTGTTCTACACAGCCGGCGTGATATCGCTGCTCGTGGCCGCGGCGTTGATCATTGCGCTGCCGGAATCGCTGGTGTTCCTCGTGAATCACGACGCCGATCTTTCTCGTATCAACCGGGTACAGCAGCGCATTGCGCCGAATTCCGCGGCTGTCACGTTCATCAAGGACGAAGCAAAGAGCAAAACGCCGATCGCGGGCCTGTTCCGCGACGGACGCGCAGTCGGCACGCTAATCATGTGGGTCATCTATTTCATCAGCCTGATGGAAATCTATTTCCTCGCCAGCTGGTTGCCGACCGTGCTCAACCAGGGAGGACGCTCGCTCGCGAATGCCGCGCTCGGCACATCGCTGCTTCAATTCGGCGGTGTCGCCGGCACGCTGTTCTTCGGCCGCTTTATGGACCGCTTGAATCCGCACCGTGTGCTGTTCGTCGGTTATCTGTGCGCGTGCCTGTTGATCGGGATCATCGGCTACCTGTACAGGAGCGACATCATCCTGCCGATTCTGTTCCTCGCCGGTATGTGCCTGATTGGCTGTCAATCGGGTCTGAGCGCCGTTGCGTCGGTGTTTTATCCGACGAGTGCTCGCGCGACCGGCGTAGGCTGGAATTTGAGTATCGGTCGGCTCGGCTCGATTTCGGGGCCGGTGCTGGGTGCTGTTTTGCTGACGGCGAACTTCGGCGTGCAAGCGATGTTCATGTGGGTCGCCGCGCCGACGTTTATCGCCGGAATTCTTGCCATCGTTCTGCAATACGTTAGCCCGAAGAATGGCTGATCGCATTCGAATTCAACTCAAACGAGGCGCACAGGCTGCGCCACGTACTCTGTCATAAGGAAACTACATGTCCGATACGGCAAACCAGGCCCCTCACGCAGATCTGCGTGAATTTATCGAACGCTGCGAAGCAGCGGGCGAACTCGTGCGCATGAAGGGCGTGCACTGGAATCTGGAAATGGGCGCGCTCGCGGAAATCGTCAACCACAAGCGCGCGGAAGCTCCCGCGATCCTGTTCGAAAATATTCCAGGCTATCCGGCCGGTATGCGCGTGCTGTCCGGCGCGACCAATTCGTCGAAGCGTCTGGCGCTGACGCTCGGTTTTCCGGAGCCGAAACATCCGCTCGACGTCGTGCGCGCGTACCGCAACCGCATGAAGACGTTCGCGCCGATTGCGCCGCGTGAAGTCGAAAGCGGTCCGATCTTCGACGTGATCGATCGGGATGACGATGTGAACGTGCTGAAATTTCCGGTGCCGTTTCTGCATGAGCTGGACGGTGGACGCTATATCGGTACGCACGATCAGGTCATCATGCGCGAGCCGGACGAAGGCTGGATCAACCTCGGCACGTATCGCGTGATGGTGCACGACGAAAAGAGCGTTGGTCTGTGGATGTCGCCAGGCAAGCAAGGCCGGCAGATTCGCCAGAAGCACGCGGATCGCGGCGAGCCGACACCGGTTCTGATCTGCTGCGGCATGGACCCGCTGATGTTCCTCGCTTCCGGCAATGAATTGAAATGGGGGCTGTCCGAATACGACTATGCAGGCGGTCATCGTGGCGCACCGTTCGAAACGGTGAAGAGCGAACTGTACGGCCTGCCGATGCCGGCACACGCGGAAATCGTACTCGAAGGCGAAATCCTGCCGGGCGACGACAAACTGGAAGGTCCGTTCGGTGAGTTCACCGGCTATTACGCAAGCGAGCCGAGCAATCAGCCGGTCGTGCGCATTCGCCGCGTCTACCATCGCAAGGACCCGATTCTGACGATGGCTTCGCCGATGCGCCCGCCGTCGGATTTCAACTTCAGCAAATGCGTGACGAAGTCCGGCATGATCTGGGACGAGGTCGAACGCGCGGGCCTGTCGGGCGTGCAGGGCGTGTGGTGCCATGAAGCGGGCGCCGCGCGCATGTTCAACGTGATCTCCATCAAGCAGGCCTTCGCCGGGCACGCGAAGCAGGCGGGTTTGCTCGCTGCCGGTTGCCAGTCGGGTTCGTACCTGGGGCGCTATGTCGTGGTTGTCGATGACGACGTCGATCCTAGCGATATGTTCGACGTGCTGTGGGCGATCAGCACGCGCGCCGATCCCGCGCAGGACATCGACATTATTCGCCGTGCGTGGAGCGGTCCGCTCGATCCGATTGTCGATTCGGCTTCGTCCACGAATTCCCGCGCGATCATCGATGCATGTCGTCCGTTCGAACGCATCAAGAACAAATCTTTCCCGCCGGTCGCACGTGGCAGCAAGGAGCTGATCGCGCAAGTGGAAGCGAAATTCGCGGATGTGCTGAAGAATATCTAAACCTTCTTCCGCGTTGAAACAAAAACGCCTGCTGGTTTAGCAGGCGTTCTTTTGTCCATTGAGCGCTTGAATCGCTCATTGATCACGCGGCAAATCAGGCACACACGTCGGGCACACACGTGGCCGCTTTTTCGACAGCCCGGTGCAGCGCATACCGGTGCATCGGCCATGGTTCAACAGGCAATGGGGTGGGAGATGGGGTTTAGTCTTAACGGCATGCGCATCGGCGCGCGGCTAGGCGCGGGTTTTGGCGTGCTGCTCGTGTTGCTGTGTCTGCTCGGCGGCTTCGGTGCGTATCAGGCGTCGTCGATCAATGCCAGCACGGTCGATATCGCGGATAACTGGCTCGTCGCATTGCGTACGCTCGGCGAAGTTCGCGCGGCCGCGAATTCGGTGCGTAGCGCCACCTTGCATTCGGTACTCGAAAGCAGCGCCGACGGTAAGCAGCGGCAACATGCGGAGCACGACCGGCAACTCGCTCTGTTCGATGTCTCGATGGGCAAATACGAAAAGGCGGTCACGACCTCTGACGAGGCCGCGATCTTGCAAAGCATCAAGGCGGCCTGGACCGGCAATCAGGTGTTCGACAAGCAATTGCTCGCGTTGTCCGAGGCGAACAGCGATGCGGATGCTCACACATTGGCCGTGGGTGAGTCGGCCGCCGCGTTCGCGAAAGTGATGGATGCAATCACCAAAGATATCGTATTTCAGCTGAAAGGCTCACAGGCCGCCCGACGCACGGCCGCGTCGAACTATCATGCCGCGCTGTGGGCTACCGGGGCGCTGATCGGTTTGTCGATCGTGCTGGGTATCGGCACGGCGATCGTTATCACCCGGTCGATTACGGAACCGTTGAATAAAGCGGTGTCGGTTGCACAAACGGTTGCCGGCGGCGACCTGACATCGCGGATCGTCGTGCAAGGCCGTGACGAGCCGGCGCAACTACTCGATGCGTTGCGCACGATGAACGAAAACCTGGCCGCGCTGATCGGCCGCGTGCGCAGCAGCGGTGACAGCATCGCGACGGGGGCTTCGCAGATTGCCGCGGGCAACACCGATCTGAGCGCGCGGACCGAAGAGCAGGCTGCATCGCTCGAGCAAACCGCGTCGAGCATGGAAGAGCTGAACGCCACCGTGCGCCAGAATGCGGATAGCGCGAAGCAGGGCAACATGCTGGCCGCGAATGCATCGGAAGTCGCGGTTCGCGGCGGAGAGGCGGTCGGGCGCGTCGTGCACACGATGCAGGAAATCTCCGAGAGTTCGGTGAAGGTAGCCGACATCATCGGGACGATCGAAAGCATTGCATTCCAGACCAATATCCTCGCGCTCAATGCCGCGGTCGAAGCGGCTCGCGCGGGCGAGCAGGGGCGCGGTTTCGCGGTGGTCGCGAGCGAGGTGCGCGCGCTGGCGCAGCGCTCGGCGACGGCCGCGAAAGAGATCAAGGATCTGATCGGCGAGTCGGTGGATCGCGTGCGAACGGGCACGGCCCAGGTCGATGAAGCGGGGCAGACGATTCAGGAAGTGGTGTCGGCGGTGCGTCGCGTGACGGATTTGATGGGCGAAATTTCCGCGGCGTCGCAGGAACAGCACGACGGTATCGAACAGGTCGGGCGCGCCGTCGTACAGATCGATCAGGTGACGCAGCAGAACGCGGCGCTAGTCGAGCAGGCGACGGCTGCCGCGCAATCGATGGCCGAACAGGCGCACGGGCTGCGCGATGCCGTTTCCGTGTTCAAGATCGCGGATGAACATGTTGCGGGAGCGTTGGCACGTTGATGGTCGTGCCGGGTTGACCGCGGCGCAGCAGATCATTTACCTGCCGCATTCGCCCCCGGTTGATCCTCGTAGTGCGCGCGCTTTTCCTCGTACATCAGCAGGTCGGCGCGCTGCACACCTGCTTCCAGTCGCTCGCCACGCTGGCAGGTTGCCGCGCCCATCGAAAAGCTCAGCGGCGAGCCCGGATAAAACTGGTTGTTCATCTCCACCAGTTGGCGGATCGCGTCGATCATCGCGGCGCCGCCGCGCTCGTCGGTGTCCGGCATCAGGACCGCGAATTCGTCGCCGCCGATACGCGCGGCGTGGAACGGCGTTTCCATCGCCTTCGCGAGCACTTCGCCGGCGCGGCGCAGCAGCGCGTCGCCGGCCGCGTGGCCGAGTTGATCGTTGACGCGCTTCAGCCCGTTCAGATCGGCCATGATGATCGTCACCGGCCACGGGCCCTTGCGTTCGAGGCGGTTCAGTTCATCCACATAGAACGAGCGGTTGCGCAGCTTGGTCAGCACGTCGTGCTTGCCGAGGAATTCGAGGTACGCCTCGGCTTTCTTGCGCGCGGTGATGTCGGTGAGCGCGACCAGGACCAGGTCCCAATTGTCTTCGTGACCGGGCAACACGGAGAACTGCAGGTGCACATACACCTCGTTGCCGTCGAGCGAATAGTTGAGTACCTCGCGCTGCTGGAACAGCTTGTTGTCCCACAGATCGATCAACTGCTCGCGGAAATGCGGGCGCATATCGTCGCGGAATACGTCGGGCAGGCGCGCGAGCAGCGTTTTCTTGTCTTTCGCGGCGAACATCCCGAGCGTGTGATGGTTCACGTCGAGTACGTGAATTTCCGCCATGCAGCGTTCGACGAACTCGGGGTGCACATCGGTAAACACGCGGAAATCGTTGATACCCGCCGCGCGCGCGCCGTCGAGCAGGCGTTTGACCGCGCTGAAATCCTCGACCCACAGCGATACCGGCGAATGCTCGAACAGGCCGCGCGCGTATTGCTCCGCGAGCGTGACGCGGTGCCGCGCGCCTTCGAGTTCGGTAATGTCTTCGGTCGATACCAGCACGCGGTCCCAGCGCTCTTCGTGGCCGGGCAGCACCGAGCCCTTGAGCAGCACGTCGAGCCGCCTGCCGCCGAGCGTGTAGTTGACCGTATGGCTGGTGAAGTTCGATTGCCCCGCCCACAACTGGCACAACTCCTCCAGATGCGTCTTCAGCATGTCGTCGCGGAACACGGAGGCGAGGTTGTTCGTCAGCGTATCGAAGTCGGCGGCTTCGAACTGCGCGAGCGTCTGGCGATTGACCTTGATCACGCGGATGCTGTGCGCGCACTCGGCCACCCGGTTCAAATCTTCGGCGAACCAGGCGCGCAGATCGGTCACGCCTTCGGCCCGCCACGTGTCGAATAGCGCGCGGACGCCGCTGAAGTCCTCGAGCCACAGCGAAACGGGCGCGAGTTCGAACATCCCGGAATCGTCGTTGATAGGGGTTGAGCCGCTCTTCAGGGTATCCAGCATGAGGTTCTCAGGGGCGAAGTTGTGGCTATTTTATGACGGGTTGCCGCCGTCCGAAAATGAAAGACTTTTGGCGTGTGGTTTTTGCGCAGGCACGGCGGATCAAGCAGCGGCCGTGTACGGGTCGCATCGAGCGCGGCTTTCTGCGTGGAATGCGCAGCCTTGCTACACTCGATCGCCGAACATTTCGTCCAGAACCCTTTCATTGATGCCATCGGGCACAACGCCTTTATGAAGCCATCCCTGCTGGTCCTGATTCATCTGAGCGACGCAAGCCGCGCGAGTGTCGATGCCGCTTTCGACGTGATTTACGCGCCCGATCCGTCGCGGCGCGAAGCCGCAATCGCCACGCACGGCGCGGCGATCCGCGCCGTGCTGACCAATGGCACGACCGGTCTGACGGCCGCCGAAATCGACCGTATGCCGCAGCTCGAACTGGTCAGCGCACTTGGCGCCGGCTATGAAAACCTGCCGCTCGATCACGCGCGCTCGCGCGGTATCGTGCTCGTCAACGGCGCGGGCACCAACGATCAGTGCGTCGCCGATCACGCGTTCGCGTTGCTGCTGGCCGTGGTGCGCGACGTGCCGCAACTCGACCGCGCGACGCGCGAGGGCGTGTGGCGCGATCACTTGCCGTTTCAACCGCAAGTGTCGAACAAGCGTCTGGGAATCGTCGGGCTCGGCCATATCGGCATGCAGGTTGCGCGGCGCGCGGCCGGCTTCGACATGGAAGTCGGCTATCACAACCGTAAGCCGCGTGAAGATGCGCCGCTGCTGCGCTATTTCGATGGCGTCGAAGCACTCGCGCGCTGGAGCGACTTTCTCGTCGTCGCAACGCCGGGCGGCGCGGGCACCCGGCATCTGATCGATGAAAAGGTGCTGGCGGCGCTCGGCCCGCACGGATTCGTGGTCAACGTGTCGCGCGGCAGTGTCGTCGATACCGCCGCGCTGGCTCGTGCACTGGCGGCAGGAACGATCGCGGGCGCCGCGCTCGACGTCTACGAAGGCGAACCGGAACCGCCGCAAGCGCTGCTCGAACTGCGCAACGTGGTGTTGACGCCGCACGTGGGCGGCCGCTCGCCGGAGGCGATCACCGCGTCGGTCGATAACTTCCTCGACAACGCACGCCGGCATTTCGCCGGCGAGGCGGTGCTGACACCGATCTGAAGCGCTGAAACAGTGAGACAGTGAAGCAGCGCAACGCTGTTTCACCGTCACTTTTCCCCATCGCGCACCGCGCGTGCGCCGATGTACTCGTATTCCTCGGTATTGAGCCGCGAGATCCGCAGTTCGACCGTGCTGCGGTGGTACGAATACGCAATGCGGCGAATCTCGAGCAACGGCGCGCCTGCTTCGACGCCGAGCTGCTCGCTTTCGAGTTGATTCGCGAGCGCGACGTGCACGCGCTCGTCGGTATCGACGACGTTGATGCCGAAACCGTCCTGATAGAAGTTGTATAGCGTATTCGGCCGATTGCGCAGTTTGCTTTCCGTCAGGCCAGGAAACAGCGCTTCGGGCACGGTGATATGTTCGATCAGCACCGTCTTGCCGTGCAGCGCGAGTCCGTTGACGAATTGCAGTACGCGCGCGCCGGTCTCGATGCCGAGCGCGGCGGCGACCTCGCGCGACGCCCGCGCTTTGCGGAATTCGATCAGCGTGACGACCGGGTAGGCCTTGTCGCCGTCGCGCCGCACGACCCGGAAGAAGCGAAAGAAGTGCCGGTCGCGCTGATGCATTGCCACGAACGTGCCGAGGCCCTGATGACGGATCAGGATGTTCTCCGCGCATAGTTCGTCGATGGCCTTGCGCAGCGTGCCGATCGATACGCCGAAACGCTCGGCCAGGCGCTTTTCCGACGGAATGCATTCGCCGCCTTTCCATTCGCCGGCCGCGAGCGCGGCAAGAATTGCGCTCTTGACCTCCTTGTAGCGAGTGCCGCCCAGCGAGGGCGCATTGATCGCGAGCGTGCTCATGAAAACCTCTGCGATACGCGGGCATCCTGCCCGCGATGGTTGAACCTGGCCCGATTCTAAACGACTGGATCATCTGGCACATCTGGATGAATCCCGATGCGTCGGCTCGACGCGACAGCACATACGAGTCTTCTAACACATATAGATGACCTAGTTGACATTGGAAAAATCGCCGCCTAATATCAGTTCACCGCGGCGCACTTCGCTGCGCTGCCCCGGCGGCCCCACGCCGCATTCAAAATCATGAACGGAGACGCGAATGAGCAATCCCACGGCAGACATTAACGACACCGCAGCAGGCGCGTCGGCTGAGCGCAGGACGATCCACATCGTTTTGCACGAGGCGAAAGACACGGTCGGCGTGGCGGTCGTCGAGGGCATCAAGGCGGGCACGCTACTGAACGCATGGATCATGGACGACGACGAAATCGTCACCGTGCCGGCGAAGCAGGACATCCCGATCGGCCACAAGGTCGCGCTGAAAGACATGGCCGTCGGCGACACGGTGTTCAAGTACGGCGTCGACATCGGCAAGGTGGTCGCGTCGATCAAGGCGGGTGAGCACGCTCACGTGCACAACATCAAGACGAAGCGCTGGTAAGCCACGGCACCGCACAACGGCAACGCGCAATGCGCGCTTTTGCGTGCACCACCGCATGCTTGCACGCGCATCCCAGCTTCGCGGCACCGAGCCGCCCCTCACTGCACTATTCGAACGAGAGAGACACCATGAGCGTGATTGACCTGGATACGACTTTCCGCGGCTATCGTCGCGACAACGGCCGCGTCGGCGTACGCAACCACGTGATCATCCTGCCGGTCGACGACCTGTCCAATGCCGCGGCGCAGGCAGTCGAACACAACATCAAAGGCACGATGGCGCTGCCCCATCCGTATGGGCGGCTGCAGTTCGGCGCCGACCTGGATCTGCATTTCCGCACGTTGATCGGCGCGGGCAGCAATCCGAACGTCGCGGCGGTCGTCGTGATCGGCATCGAGGAAGGCTGGACCAAGCGCGTGGTCGACGGTATTGCGAAAACCGGCAAGCCGGTGATGGGCTTCGGCATCGAGCTGCACGGCGATCACGACACGATCATGCGGGCATCGAAGGCGGCGAGAGAAATGGTGCAGTACGCGACGTCGCTCGACCGCGAAGAATGCCCGATCTCGGATCTGTGGGTGTCCACCAAGTGCGGCGAATCGGATACCACGTCGGGCTGCGGCGCGAATCCGACCGTCGGCAACGCCTTCGACAAGCTCTATGGGCTCGGCACCACGCTCGTATTCGGCGAGACCTCCGAGCTGACCGGCGGCGAGCAGATCGTTGCCGCGCGCTGCGCGAACGATGGCGTGCGCGAGCGCTTCCAGTTCATGTTCGATCGCTATCAGGACATGATCAATCGCTGGAAAACGGATGACCTTTCCGAGTCGCAGCCGACCAAGGGCAATATCGCGGGCGGTCTGACCACGATCGAGGAGAAGGCGCTCGGCAATATCCAGAAGATCGGCAAGAAGTGCATGGTCGACGGTGTGCTCGATAAAGCCGAGGAGCCGACGCATGCGGGCCTGTGGTTTATGGACTCGTCGTCGGCGGCCGCGGAGATGGTCACGTTATGCGCGGCCTCCGGCTTCGCGGTGCATTTCTTTCCGACGGGCCAGGGCAACGTAATCGGCAATCCGATCGTGCCGGTCATCAAGATCTGCGCGAATCCGCGCACGGTGCGCACGATGGGCGAGCATATCGACGTCGACGTGACCGGCATTCTGCAGCGCGAGCAGAATCTCGACCAGAGCGGCGACAAGCTGCTGCAATGCATGATGGCGACGATCAACGGCCGTTTCACCGCGGCCGAAGTGCTCGGTCATCGCGAGTTCGTGCTGACGCGTCTGTTCGAAAGCGCCTGACGCAAGCGGCTCGACCGCTCCGCCAGCCCACGCGGCGCGCGGAGCGGTTCTCACATTCCCGGCGCATGCCGGCACGGACAGGCAGCTCGAAGAAGCGGCCGAGACACCCACCGTGACCGGCACATCATGCGGCAGGGCGCCGGCTCGACATCTGGCAGCAGCGAGTGGAGGAGACACCATCTTGCGCGTGCTCAAACATCTCTACGTGCAGGTCCTGATCGGACTTGCGGCTGGCATTATCGTTGGTCATTTCGCGCCCGCGTTCGGCGTGCAGATGAAACCGCTGGGCGATACCTTCATCCGCCTCATCAAGATGCTGATCACGCTGGTGATCTTCTGCACGGTTTCCGTGGGCATCGCGCGGATGGAGAGCCTGAAACAGGTCGGCCGCGTCGGCTTCAAGACGTTGCTGTACTTCGAGGTCGTGACGACGATCGCGCTCGTGCTCGGACTCGTCGTTGCGAACCTGCTGCGTCCTGGCGCGGGGCTGAATATCGACCCCGCGTCGCTCGACGCGCATGCGGTCACGCATTACGTCGAGACCGCGCACAGTGCGTCGTCGAGTTTCATCGACATGATCGTGCCGAACTCGGTGGTCGGCGCGTTCGCGCGCGGCGATCTGTTGCAGGTGCTGCTGTTCTCGGTGTTGTTCGGCATTGCGCTGTCGATCATGTCGCAGCGCAGCCGGCTGTTGATGCGCGGCATCGAGCAGTTCGGCGACACGCTGATGCGCATCGTCGAAATGATCATGCGGCTTGCGCCGCTCGGCGCGTTCGGCGCGATCGCCTTCACGGTCGGCAAATACGGAATCGGTACGTTGCAGCAGCTCGGTCTGTTGATCCTGTGCTTTTACATCACGAGCATCCTGTTCGTCGCGATCGTGCTCGGCTCGGCCGCGCGTTGGGCAGGGGTCGGGCTGTGGCCGCTGCTCAAGTATTTCCGCGAAGAACTGCTGATCGTGCTCGGCACGTCCACCACCGAATCCGTGCTGCCGCGTCTGATGGAAAAGCTCGAACGCATGGGTTGCCCGCGCGCGATCGTCGGGCTCGTGCTGCCCACCGGCTATTCGTTCAACCTCGACGGCGCGGCGATCTATCTGACGATGACGTCGCTGTTCATCGCGCAGGCCACCAATATCCATTTGACGCTGATGCAACAACTGGGTTTGCTGGCGATCCTGATGCTGACGTCGAAGGGTGGAGCGGGAGTGGCGGGCGCCGCGCTGGTGGCGCTGACGGCGACGCTGTCGACGCACAACATCATTCCGGTCGCGGGCATCACGCTGATTCTCGGCGTCGACCGGGTGTTGAACGAAATCCGCGCGCTGACCAATATGATCGGCAACGTGGTCGCGACACTGGTGGTCGCGCGCTGGGAAGGCGCGTTCGATGCGAAAGCGGCGCGTGAATTCCTTGCCGCGCCGCGCGAGGTGCAGGAACAGGTGGCGGCACAGCCGGCGCGCAAACCGCAACCGGCGCAAACGGGTGAGCCCGGTCTCGAAGAACGCGGCACGCCGGTCATGACAAAGTGATGCGCTGACTGATGTGCCGACTGATGCGCTGACAACGACACAACCCGAGGAATGTAGATGGCTCGACTGTATCCCGACGCACTCACCACGCTAGCGATCGACGCGCTGCGCCGCGCGGGCGCGTTGCCGGCGACCGCCGCATCGACCGCGCGCGCGCTCGTCTATGCGGACGTGCGCGGCTTGTCGTCTCACGGCGTATCGCGTCTGCCGATGTATTGCGCGCAGTTGCGCAACGGCCGCGTCGATCCCGCCGCGCAACCGGTGATCGTTGCGGATCGCGGCGCGGCGGTGTTGATCGACGGCGCGGACGGCCTCGCGTTTCCGGCCTGCGATCTCGCGATCGAGACACTTGCCGGGCGAGCGCGGCAATTCGGCAGCGCGGTCGCCGGGATCCGGCGCAGCCATCATTTCGGTGCCGGCGCCGCGCATCTGGCTGCGCTCGGCGAAGCGGGGATGGTCGCACTCGCGTTCAGCAATTCGCCGGCCGCGATGCCCGCCTGGGGCGGGCGCCGCGCGCTGTTCGGCACGAACCCGATTGCGGCCGTGTTTCCGCGGCGCAACGGCGCGCCGCTCGTGATCGACCTCGCGTTGTCGCAGATCGCGCGCGGCAAGATCGCACTCGCCGCGCGTGACGGCAAACCGATTCCGCAAGGCTGGGCGACCACGGCCGACGGCACGCCGACGACCGACGCGCGCGCCGCGCTGGACGGAATGATGCTGCCGTTCGGCGGCGCGAAAGGCGCGATGCTCGCGCTGGTCGTCGAACTGCTCGCTGCCGCGCTGACGGGCGCGAACTTCGGCTACGAAGCGGGTTCGTTTCTCACCGAGGACGGCGAGCGCTCGCGCATCGGCCATCTGTTCTGGGCGATCGATCCGGGTGCGCTCGCGGGTGACGATGCGTATCTGTCGCGCGTCGAAGCGTTGATCGAGATGATGCTGATGGACGACGACGTGCGTCTGCCCGGCTATCGGCGAGACCATCTCGCGCAAATGGCGGGCAAGGAGGGCGTCGAGATTCCGGATGCGTTGATCGCACAACTCGAAGGACCCGTTCGGGTAAACGCTTGAGCAAGGCGATTGGGTAAGCCCCACCAACTGTAACGAAGCACACACAACGAATCACGCGCCACTAGACACGCGCGCGACAAAAGCGCATAGCTGAAAGCCAAACGGAAACTATCGGAAGGCCAGATAGTTTCTGTCGAAAATCGCGATTTCCCTTGTGACGCCGACGCGCATACGATGGTCGATAGCGCATGACCAGTGCGCATGACCAGCGCGTATCGACAGCGGGCATCGGCAACGTGCATCGAGCACCGCGTTGCGCGCGCGTCGGTCCAACCGCAGCAGCGACGGAGATTGCCCATGGAGCACCGCGCCCGCACGCAGAACGAACGGCTCGACGTCAAAACCACCACCTGCTACATGTGCGCGTGCCGGTGCGGCATCCGCGTGCATCTGCGCGACGGCGAGGTCCGCTATATCGATGGCAATCCGGAACATCCGCTGAACCAGGGCGTGATCTGCGCGAAGGGCGCGTCCGGCATCATGAAGCAGTACTCGCCCGCGCGTCTGACCCAGCCGCTGATGCGCAAGGCCGGCGCGGAGCGCGGCAGCGCGCAGTTCGAGCCGGTATCGTGGGAAGTCGCGTTCGACGTGCTCGAAAAGCGCCTCGCGGCGATTCGCTCGACCGACCCGAAGAAGTTCGCGCTCTTCACCGGCCGCGACCAGATGCAGGCGCTCACCGGGCTCTTCGCGAAGCAGTTCGGTACCCCCAACTACGCGGCGCATGGCGGCTTCTGCTCGGCGAATATGGCGGCCGGCATGATCTATACGATCGGCGGCTCGTTCTGGGAATTCGGCGGCCCCGATCTCGACAACGCCAAGCTGTTCTTCATGATCGGCACCGCCGAAGATCATCATTCGAATCCGCTGAAAATCGCGATCTCGAAGTTCAAACGCGCGGGCGGGCGCTTCATCGCGATCAATCCGATTCGCACCGGCTACGCGGCGATTGCCGACGAATGGGTGCCGATCAAGCCCGGCACCGATGGCGCGCTCTTCATGGCGTTCCTGCACGAACTGATCGCCGCCGATGCGTGGGATCACGAATTCGTGCAGCGCTACACGAATGCGGCGGAATTAATCGATCTCGCCGAAGGCAGCGAAACCTTCGGCCTGTTCGTGCAAGATCCCGATCGGCCCGTCGGCAATCCGCTGTTTCCGCAGAATCATCTGTGGTGGGATTCGCGGGCCGCGCGCGCGGTGCCGCATCACACACCGGACGTGACACCGGCGCTCGACGGCCGCTATACGCTCGCTAACGGCAAGCCGGTCACGCCGTCGTTTGCGTTGCTGCGCGAGCGCGTGGCCGCCTGCACGCCCGAATGGGCGGCGGCGATCACCGGTATCGCCGCCGGCACGATTCGCCGCCTCGCCGCCGAGATGATCGATACGAACCGCCGGCATCGCATCACGTTGCCGGTGCGCTGGACCGATGCGTGGGGCGAGACGCACGACACGGTCACCGGCAATCCGGTCGCCTTCCATGCGATGCGCGGCCTCGCCGCGCATTCGAACGGCTTCCAGTCGATTCGTGCGCTGGCCGTGCTGATGTCGCTGCTCGGCACGATCGACCGTCCCGGCGGTTTCCGTCACAAGTCGCCGTTTCCGCGCGCGGTGCCGCCGTCGGCGAAACCGCCGAATAGTCCCGACGCGGTCAAGCCGAATACGCCGCTCGCAACCGGCCCGCTAGGCTGGCCCGCCGCGCCCGAGGATCTGTTTATCGACGAACACGGCGGCCCGGTGCGCATCGACAAAGCGTTCTCGTGGGAATACCCGCTCGCGGTGCACGGCGTCATGCACAGCGTGATTACCAACGCGTGGCGCGGCGATCCGTATCCGATCGACACGTTGATGATTTTCATGGCCAACATGGCGTGGAATTCGTCGATGAATACGATGAAGGTGCGCGAGATGCTTGCCGACAAGCATCCGAACGGCGAGTACAAGATTCCGTTTCTCGTTGTGTGCGATGCGTTCCAGTCGGAGATGACCGCGTTTGCCGATCTGATCCTGCCCGATACGACCTATCTCGAACGCCATGACGCGATGTCGATGCTCGACCGGCCGATCTCCGAGTTCGATGGTCCGGTCGATTCGGTGCGGGTGCCGGTCGTGCCGCCAACCGGCGAATGCAAGCCGTTCCAGGAAGTGCTGATCGAACTGGCGTCGCGCCTGAAGTTTCCCGCGTTCACGAGCGCCGACGGCACGCGGCGCTTTCGCGACTATCCGGACTTCATCGTCAATCACACGACGACACCCGATTCCGGCGTCGGCTTTCTGATCGGCTGGCGCGGCAAGGATGGCGACAAGGCGCTGGTTGGCGAGCCGAATCCGAAGCAGTGGGAGCAGTACGCGCAAAACAACTGCGTGTTCCATTACCGCCTGCCCGAGACCCTGCAGTACATGCGCAACTGCAACGGGCCGTATCTCGACTGGGCGGTCAAGAACGGCTTTCGCAAGTTCAGCGAGCCGATCCTGATCCAGCTTTACTCGGACGTGATGCAGAAATTCCGGCTTGCCGCGCAAGGGCGCAGCAGCGGCAGACAGCCGCCCGAACATCTGCGCGCGCGGGTCGAACGGTATTTCGATCCGCTGCCGTTCTGGTATGCGCCGCTCGAAAGCACGGCGACGGATCTGCAGCAATTTCCGCTTGCCGCGGTCACGCAACGGCCGATGGCGATGTATCACTCGTGGGATTCGCAGAACGCGTGGCTGCGGCAGATTCACGGCGAGAACTATCTGTATGTGAATCCGCAAACGGCGCTCGCGAGCGGAATTGAAGACGGCGGCTGGATCTACATCGAATCGCAATGGGGCAAGGTGCGTTGCCTCGCGCGTTTCAGCGAAACCGTTGAGCCCGGAACGGTATGGACGTGGAACGCGATCGGCAAGGCGGCGGGCGCGTGGAATCTCGGTCCGAACGCGAACGAATCGCAGCGCGGCTTCCTGCTCAATCACCTGATCACCGACGAACTGCCCGGCCACGACGAAGCGGATGCGCGTCTGTCGAACTCCGATCCGGTCACGGGGCAGGCCGCGTGGTACGACGTGCGGGTACGCATTTATCCGGCTGAAGCCGATGCGCGGCACACGCTGCCGCAATTCGCCGCGATGCCCGCATTGCCGGGCGCGCTCGCGCAGCAGGGCATCGTGTCGCGCGTCGTGCAGACCTATTTCGCGGGGCGCGGTGAATTCGCGGCACGCCTGCGCGGCGCGGCCCGGCGCAAGTCGCGTGACGGTAACGATGGCTAAAGCAACGGCGAGGAGCTGGCGATGACCCAGATGGCGTTGGTGATCGATCTGAACGTATGCGTGGGATGCCAGGCGTGCGTGACGAGCTGCAAGGAATGGAATACGTCGGGCGAATCGGGCAGTCTCGCCGACTTCAATCCGTACGATGCAGACCCGTCCGGCACGTTCTTCAACCGCGTGCAGAGTTTCGAGGCCGGCAGTTTCCCCGACACGGAGATGATCCATTTTCCGAAGTCGTGTCTGCACTGCGAGGACCCGCCGTGCGTGCCGGTCTGTCCGACCGGCGCGAGCTATAAGCGCAAGGAAGATGGCCTCGTGCTGGTCGACTTCGATCGCTGTATCGGCTGCAAGTATTGCGCGTGGGCGTGTCCGTACGGCGCGCGCGAGCTCGACGAAGGGCGCAAGGAGATGACCAAGTGCACGTTGTGCGTCGATCGCATCCATGACGAGAATCTGTCGGAGCGCGATCGCCAGCCGGCCTGTGTGCTCGCCTGTCCGACTTCGGCGCGGCTCTTTGGCGACATCCACGATCCCGAATCGGTGGTGTCGCGCGCGATCAAGGAGCGCGGCGGCTATCAGCTGATGCCCGAATGGAACACGCGGCCGGCCAATCACTATCTGCCGCGCGTGCCGACGACGACCACTGGTTGCGGCGGCGATAGCTGTTCATGCAAATCGGCCGGCTCGGGCGCTGATGATTTTGCTGGCGATGCGGCGCAATCCTCTGGCTCGCCGGATTCGCGGCTCGAAGCGCAGCTCGAACGCGGCGAACTGCATCTCGCGTCGATCGCGACGCGTGTTTAAACGAGCAGCGTGAACAGGTAGCGTGAGCAACCAGTGAGCAACCGATCACCGACCCAGCACGGAGCCTCGCGATGAATCCGGCATTTTCCGTAGTGTTCTTGACGACGTTGAGCGGCGCCGCGCAAGGCTTGCTGATTGCGCTCGTCGGTGTGGAGAGCGCGGCGCGGCTCGGCTTCGTTACGCCGCCCACGGCTGCGTTTTATGTGGTGGGTGCCGTGCTCGCGCTGGTGCTCGGCGGGCTTGGCCTGATCGCGTCGTTTTTCCATCTCGGCCATCCGGAACGCGCATGGCGCGCGATCGCGATGTGGCGGACTTCGTGGCTGTCGCGCGAATGTCTGTGCCTGCCCGCGTTTCTTGCCTGCACGTTCCTGTACGGCATCGCGCATTGGTTCGGCTCGCCGTGGTCGCTCGCGCTCGGCTGGCTCGGCATCCTGGCGAGCGCCGCGCTGTTCGTCTGTACCGCAATGATCTATGCGTGCCTGCGCTTTTTGCAGGAATGGGCGACGCCGCTGACGCTCGTGAACTTCGTGCTGCTCGGCTGCGCGTCGGGCTTCACGCTGGCGACCGCACTGAGTGCGTGGCTGGTCCCGGCGCTGACCGGAGGACTCGCGATCTGCGCCTGCGTGCTGACGCTCGCCGGTTGCGCGAGCCGTTGCGCGTCGCTCGTGCGCAATGCGCGCTTGCGGCCGAAGTCGACCGTGCAAAGCGCGACCGGTATCCGCAATCCGAAGCTCGTGCAGGTGACGCGTGGTTTCACCGCGGGCGCGTTCAATCTGCGCGAGTTCTTTCACGGCAAATCGGCGCGCACGTTGCGCGGCGTCAAGTGGGGGTTTCTCGCGGCGGCGTTCGTCGCGCCGGTCGTGTTGATCGTGCTCGGCGCGGGGCTGCAGCCTATCGGCGCATCGTTCGCGTTGCTGGCGGTGGCGTGTCTGGTGCAGTATGCGGGGCTTGTCGCCGAGCGCTGGTTTTTCTTCGCGGAAGCGAAGCATCCGCAGAACCTTTATTACGCGCGAGTGGGGTGACGTCCTGCTGGCTATCGCAGGTCCTTTCCGCGCGTGGCAGCGAGATGGACCGTCGCGGCTTTGCGGTGCGCACGGCGCAGAGCGAGCCTGTTACTCGCTGCAAAAACGGCCTCGGAATGCGAAAGCGGCGGCTCGTGACCAAGGCCACGAAGCCGCCGCTAGAACTGCCTTTAGTGCGGTTACGTCAGCGCACCGACACCCAGCGCGAGCCGATACCGTCGATGATCTGCTGCGCGTCGAAGCGGTACGCCATCAATGCGGCCAGGCCGCGCCGTCCGTCGATCGATGCCGGCGCGCTCGTGAAGCCATGTTTGGCGATCAATGCGGCTTCGATCGCATCGGCGGCGGCCTTGCCGGTTTCCAGCGCGCCCATCGCGTGCGATACGTTGTGCGCGAGACCCGCAGCCTGCGTGGCCGCGACGCCGAGCGCATGACGCGCCTGCGTCGCATCGAGCCGGTACAGGCGCGCGGCGGCCAGCACCGCGCCGACCACACCGATCGCAGAAGCCACGTTCCAGCGCGCGCGGAATTCGCTGCTGTCGACGGCGGCGAGCAGCCGCGCCGCCGCTTCGATACCGATCGCCGCGGCTTGCGCGATTTCGTCATCGGAGGCGCCGATTGCCGCGCCGATCGTCACGGCGGCGGCCAGTACCGGTGCATCGGGCGTTGCGGTGGCGGCGTCGCTGGCGAGCGCAGCGCCGAGCGTCCATGCGCGCACGCGCGCATCGCCCGACGAACTGCCTTGCGATTGCAGCAGCGCGGCCAGTTGCGAGGCGACAGCGTGATCGCCCTGCGCCAGCGCGCGCGCATCGGCCACGCGGGCGCGGACCGCATCGACCGCGACGGCGGCGGACGCGTCGAGCGGACCGCACGCGAAGGCGGTCAGCGCGTCGGAGACAGCGGAATGTTGAGCGGTTTCATGCATGGTTCTATTACTCCTGCGGCGCGCACAGCGCGAACAGCGTGTCGAGCGAAGGCGCGCTATCGATCGATTCGACGGCGGCGGCAAGTTGGGCGGTGCGTCCGTCGCCGAGCAGCGGGTCGATCAGCAGGCGCATTTTTTCCATCAGTTCGGCGTCCGTGAGCGGCCGCGCGAGGCTGCCGCGCGCATGTTCGACGTGATGTTCGAGTGTTGAGCCGTCCTTCAGCGTCACGCTGATGAACACCTCGTCGCGATTGACCGTTGCATCCGGCACGAGCCTGGTCAGCGCGCGAAGCTGGCGCACATCGTCCTGCACCACGCGCGCGTCTTCGTACTGCGCGAGTCCGACACGCTTGTCGCACAGCGCCGCGGCCACGCCGTGGATCGCGCTGAAGCGTGCCTGCAGGCCGTCTTTCGGTTGCGGATTGCCCATCAGTTCAGGCACCAGCGGGTGGCAGCGCAGCGCAATCGATTCGATCGCCGCGACATCGGTGACGCGCGGCGCGATCGCAAGGCCCGCGTCGATCGCCGGATGCGCGACGATACCGCACGGGTACGGCTTGTACGTGTTGAACAGCAATTCCCAGCGCTCGCCCATCGCGCCGTTCATCTGCTCGAAGTCGACGCGCGTGGACATCGAATGCGAATAGCCGCCTTGCGCTTCGAAGATATCGGCGGCGGCCTGCTGACCCGCGAGCGCGAGACGCGCGGCCGCAATGCCGTTCGATGCCGCCTTGCCCGGGTGATACGGCTTGGTCATCGTGCCGAACGCTTCGCGCTGGCCGACGAACATCGATGCCGCGATCGCCACCGTTTGTGCGAGTTGCGCTTCGTTCAGACCGAGCAGCAGCGCGGCGGTCGTCGCGCAGCCGATCACGCCGCAGGTGCCGGTGATGTGCCAGCCGCGGTCGTAGTGTTCCGGCGAGATCGACACGCCCACGCGCAATTGCGCTTCGCAGCCGAGCGCGAAAGCGCTGAGTGCCGCGTGGCCCGACGGTTTCGTTTCGGGCGCGAGCGCCGTGATGACCGCGAGAATCGATGCGGCCGGATGGATCACCGTGGCCAGATGCGTGTCGTCGAAATCGTCGAGATGGCCGGCGAAGCCGGTAGCGAGCGCGGAAAAATGCACGTCCACGCGTTCGGCGCGGCCCGGCACCGGCGCGAGTGCCGCGACGCCGAGTTCTTGCGCGGCGGCGAGAATCGCGTCCACGCCCGGGTGACGCGACGCACCGATCGACGTGCCGATCACATTGATGAACGAACGTTGCGCTTCCCGCGCAACGTTTTCGGGCAGCGGACGCTGCGCGAGGGCATACAGGCCGTGCGCGAAGGCGGCGGCAATCGAACTCATTGAGACAACTCCTCAAGGCGAACGCCGTTGGTGCGCGGCCCAAGCACACCCACCATAACGACGATAACCAGCATCGCTGACGAAATCAGCATGAACACGGCAGGCACGCCCGAATACTTGAGCAGTGCCGCCACCCAGAAGCCGACGAAGATCGAACTCACGCGGCTCCAGCTAAACACAAAACCGACCGCCCGTGCACGGATACGCGTCGGATACAGCTCGGCCTGATAGGTATGGAAAATACCGATCAGCCAGTTGTTGGCGATCGTCACGGCTGCGCCGCACAGCAGAATCGGCAGCGGCTCGCGCGCTGCGCCGAACAGCAAGCCCGCCACCGCGACGACCAGCGCGCAGCCCACCAGCTGCCATTTGCGCTGCACGCGCTCCGCGAAATACATCGCGCCGATCGCGCCGAGCGGCGTCGTGAACGCGATGACCATCGTATAGAGCAGCGAATGCGTGAGCGTGATGCCTTTCGTGTACAGCAGTACCGGCACCCACGCACCGAAGCCATAGACGCCGAAGGTCTGAAAGAAGTTGAAGCACGACAGCATGATCGTGCGCGACAGATAGCGGCCTTGCCACATTTCGAACCACGAGCCCGAGCCTTCGCCGGCGGCGCGCGGCGTGCCCAGCGCGGGCGCGGCGAGCGGCTGGCCGGTCTCGGCAATCACACGCCGCTCGATCTCGTCGACGATCGCGCGCGCCTCCGCATCACGGCCTTTGCTTTCGAGCCAGCGCGGCGATTCAGGCAGCCCGCGGCGCATGAACCAGATCAGCACGGCGCCCGCCGAGCCGATGATCATCACCCAGCGCCAGCCTTCGATACCGAAGATCGTCTGCGGCACCAGCAGATAGGACAGCACGGCGACCGTCGGCACCGACGTCAGGATCACCAGCATGCTGAAGGCCGAATAACGGCCGCGCGCATGGTTCGGTGTCAGCTCGGAGATGTAGGTGTCGACAGTGATCAGTTGCACGCCGATGCCCAAGCCCGCGACGAAACGCCAGGCGTTCATGCCGACCGGCGTAACCTGCAGCGCCGCGGCGAACGTCGCGACCGAATAGATCAGCATCGCCGCGGTGAACACCGCGCGGCGGCCGAGTCGATCGGTGAAGCCGCCCAACGCGACCGTGCCGACGAACATCCCGGCGAAGAACGAGCCGAGAAAGCTCGCGAAGCCGTTGACGTCGAACATGCTCGCCGTGGTGGCGCGGTACAGGCCGCTATGAATCAGGCCGAGCGAAATATAGGCCGCCATGAACATTTCATAAAACTCGAACCAGCCGCCGATCGCGATGCGCGCGACAAGGCCGCGGAAATAGCGCGTGGGCGGCAGCCGGTCCAGCCGGGCTGACACGGTCGGCTCGACAGCGTTTGCCGTCGCGACCTCTTTCTCCAGATACATCGACGTCTCCTGTAGTTTGTATATGTACCGCTGTAGTGTCGACACTTTGCGTAGTGTATGCCTTGAAAAGTGCTTGAATCAAGTAAACTGAACAGAAGTGGACACACTTCATTCGTCGACTCGTGTTTTGCGGTTTGGGCGGGAAGGGTGCTTGGTAGAATCGCCGCGGTGCGCGAACAGCGCTTTTCGGGCAGATCGAAGGAAGCGGAATGAAGGACAGTGACGCGGTGCCGATGGACGCCGAGGACGTGGAAGACGCAGGCAGCGAAGGGTCGCGAGTCGCGGAGATCGTGGACTGGGTGGCGCGCAGCATCATCGAGGGCCGGCTGCAGCCTGGGGCCGACCTCAATTCGGTCGAGCTTGCGCGGCGCTTCAACGTCAGCCGCACGCCGGTGCGCGAGGCGCTGTTCGTGCTGCATCGCGAACGTATGATCGACTGGTCGCCGCGGCGGCGCCCGCGCGTCGCGGCGATGAGCCTGAAGGATGCGCAGGAGATCTATCACCTGCGTGCGCTGCTCTATGCGCAGGTGTCGCTGGCTATCGTCGAGCATGCGACGCAGCAGGACATCGCATCGCTGTGGGCGCTCTATGAAACGCTGGCTCAAGCGGCCGCGCGGGGTGACGTCGATGCGTACTTCTGGGCCAATGTCGCGTTTCGCGACGAAGAGTTACGCGTGAGCCGCAATGCGATCTTCAAGGAAGTGCTGGACTCGCTGCGCATGCGCACCAACCGCATGCGGCATCTGAGCACGTCGCTGCCGGGCCGGATGCAGCGCTCGTGCACCGATCATCGACGCCTGTGCGAGGCCTATGAGGAGCGTGACGGCACGCTCGCGGCGGCGCTCAACCGGTCGATCGTGATGGGGGCGTTGAAGTCGATCGAGAGTGTGTGGCCTGCGTGATTTATGGCTGTAGCACACCCCGGTCACCGATGCGGTGACCGGGGTGTGCTACAGCCGCCGTGCTTCTTCAAGCGTCTTCAGTAAGCATCGGCGGCTGCCGCATAACCGCCGGCTTCTTCCGTCGTCGTTTCCGGTTCGCCGAGATACGGACGGTCCGGGCGAATCCAGTTGGCCGCGATCGGGCCGAGCACGAGGAACACCATCGACAGCCCGAACACCGGCTGCCATGAGTGCGTCGTGTCGACGAGCCAGCCGACCAGCGGCGGCGACACCGACGCGGCAATACCGAGCCCTGTGTTCATGATGCTGCTCGACGTCGCCGCATGATTCGGCGCGAGATCCATCGCGACCGCCCACAACGGCGCGGTCACCAGTTCGGACAGAAACAGCGCGGCAGCAAGGGAGAGCGCGGCCATCGTCGACGACACGTGCATGAACATCGGCACGAAGAACACGATCGGCGCGAGAAAACCGACCGTGATCAGCGTTTGACGCGAGCGGCGGATGTCGCCGGTTTTCTTCAGCATCAGATCGCTGAGCGAACCGCCGAGCGTCGTGCCCACCACACCGCTCAGAAAAATCCCCGAGCTGAAAATCGCGGAATGCCGGATGTTCAGGTGATAGGCCTGGGCGAAGAACGACGGCATCCAGTTCAGAAAGAACCACAGAATCCAGCCGTGGCAAAAGCTCACGACGGTGGCGGGCCACAGTGCCCGCAGCAACGGCCGCCAGCGCATCGGTATGCGTGCCTTGCCGGCCTTGACGGGCAGGCGGGCGATTTCCTCAGGCGTGATGCGCGGATGATCGGTTGGATTGTCGCGGTAGTACCAGAGCCACAATCCGACCCACGCGAGACTCGCCGCGCCGAGCACGATAAACGCGATGTGCCATGAAAACGCGGCAATCAGGCCGGCGACGAGTAGCGGCGTCGACGCGTTGCCGAGTCTTGCGCACGCATGCGTGATGCCTTGTGAAAAGCCGCGCCGCTCCGGTTCCATCCACGCGGTCAGCGCGCGTGCCGAGGCCGGCACGATCGGACTTTCACCGAGTCCGACGACAAAGCGCGCAAGCAGCAATGTCGCGATGCCGCCAGCAAGGCCGGTCAACAGCGTGCCTACGCCCCACAGCACGCCGCACAGCGCGAGCATCTTGCGCGCGCCGAGCCGGTCGCCGATAAAGCCGCCGGGGATCATCGCCAGCGCGTAGGTCATCGCGAACGCGGAAAACACGAGCCCAAGCTGCGAATTGTTCAGATTCAGATCGCGGCGGATCGCAAGCGCCGCGGTGGAAATATTCGTCCGGTCCACGTACATCAGGAACGACATGATGCACAGGATGACCAGTACGCCTGTCGTCGCGGAAAAACGGCTCTGACCGCGGGTCGATACCATCGTGTCTCCTCCAGGCGACGACGCAACGGCAGCGGCCGTTGCGTTCGAGGTCGCGGCATTGGCGGCGCGAAGCAGATCGCGCCGGCAACGCCTAGGTCGAACAGCTCGTTATGAATAAGTAGAGTGCGAGCTGACGCGTATTACTCGAGTACTTCTCCGTGCACGCCGGCGGCGAGCGTGTCTTTCTCCCAGCGCTGCATCGGCACGACTTCCGCGACCGGGCCGTTCGGCGAACGGAATTTAACTGGCAGATGACCCGGTGCCGTCAGGATTTCACCACCGTTTTCCTTGATCTGCGCGATGAACGCGTCGAGGTCTTCCACTTCCATGCCGATGTGATGGATACACGGCGCGGGACCCGCGAAATCGGCTTCATCCGAATTGGACGACTCGTAATGGATCAGCGTCAGGTCCATGTAACCGTCGGTCAGGTGATGCGAAATATGATCGCCGTTCTTGCCTTTACGACGCACCGTGTTCACGTGCTTGTAGCCGAACACGTTTTCATAGAACGCGCGTTCCTTCTCGACGTCTTCAACCTTGAATGCAATGTGCTTGATGAAATTCGGCATGGGGTTATCTCCTCGGACGTTAGTGCGCGTCGTTGCGCAATGGAGAAGAGTCTATGCGGGCATGTCGTCACCGTCAATCGAATCATTCGAATGATTCGATTGGTCGATAGGTTAGGGTTGGTCCGCATCGCATTGCTTCGTGTCGCGTGATGTTGGGCGATGTTGGGTGATGTAGGCGGTTGTCGCGATCGCCATGGTCGCGGTAACGTATCGGGGTACCGATCCTGTATCCTTCGGGCAATTTCATTTCTTTCAGACACAGACCAGAATGCCAGGACTTCGTATTCAGGGAGAGCAGCCGCTCTATGAGATCGTCCGTGCCGGTATTCTCGAGCGCCTTCGCACCGGCCATTGGTCCGCGGGCGACAAGATTCCGACCGAGCCGCAACTGGCTCAGGAATTCGGCGTGGGCATCGGCACGATTCGCCGCGCCGTTGAAGAACTCGTGGCCGAGCGTCTGCTGATTCGTCGCGCGGGGCGCGGCACGATCGTCGCGAAGTTCGCCGACGAACACGCGTTCGACCACTACTTCAGCTTCGTCGATAGCAACGGCGAATTATTGAAAGTGACCGCGCGCCTGCTGAAGTTCGGCAAGGAACGCGCGAGTCCGGAACTCGCGTCGACGCTGAGGCTCGCGCGCGGCGCGCGCGTCGCGACCGCGGACAATCTGCGCCTCTCTGGCGATGTTCCGGTGATGCTCGATCGTTTGTGGTTTCCACTCGATGTGTTCCCCGATCTCGATGCCGACACGTTCAAGGCACGGCGCGGTTCCATCTACGGCTTTTACCAGGAGCACTTCGGGATTTCGGTGGTGCGCGTGGTGGAAGATCTGGGTGGCGCGGTCGCCGATGAAGAGGTGGCGGCCGCGCTCAATATCGAAACCGGTGCGCCGGTCCTGCGTATCGAGCGCACGGCTTATACGTTCAAGGACCAGCCCGTGGAATTTCGCGTGCGCTTCGTCGATACGAGCCGCTGTTCCTACCGGAACGTGCTCGGTTTGCAGGACTGACCGGCGCGGCGCACGCGCCGGTTCGTCTTATTGACGGAACTGCGTGAGCGCGCCGAGGGCCGGCTCGTCGAACACGGTTTCGCACCATGTGCGCGCCTGTTCGGCGAGCGTGGCGTTCCAGCCGCCGTGCAATGCGTTGTCGGTGAACTTGGCCGCGAGTTCGGCATGCGACAGCGGTTCACGCGCGCCACCGCGCATATGCGGCTGACGCACTTCCTCGACCGTGCCGTCGACGAGCGTGGCGCGCAGATGGCCGGTGAAATTGCTCGGGTACTCGTTGTCCGGATCGATCACGTAGCGGATCTTGCCGGCCAGCGCGAGCACGGCCGGATCGTGGATGCGCTCTTCGGTGAACTGGCTGAAGCCGGCTTTGCGATCGAAGAAACCCACGGCCATGCAGAACGGCGTGCTGAATTTAGCCGCATACGCGGTCGGCGGCCGATGCTTGACGGCCAGCTCTTCCCACAGACGATGCACGGTGCCTTCGCCGACTTCACAGACGATGTCGCGAATCTGCTCCGCTTGTACGCCACGTTCCGCGAGCGCGATCGCGCAGTCGATAAACGGTTGGGTCATCGTGCCGCACGCATACGGCTTGAACGCGATCGTCTCCATGATCCACGCGTTGCCGAGCGTATCGAGCACCGGCGAAAAATCAGGCGCGCGCGACGGTGCGAACGCCTTGAAGAAACCATGCTTGCCTTCGAGCACGGTGCGCGGGCCATCGAAGCCGCCGCGCGCCATCAACGCCGCGCGAATGCCGGACTGCGCCGACCAGCCGGCGTGCATGCGCTTGGTCGACGTGCCTTCGGCCAGATACTCGATGATCCCGGCCGCCATGCTGCCCGCGATGCCGAGTGCCGACGTGGCCTGCTGCGCGTTCAGCCGCAGCGCGGCCGCGACGCCGCCGGCCGCGGCGAGTGCGCCGATCACGGCGGTCGGGTGGAAGCCGGCGCTGTGAATCGCGCGCGGCGCGACGAGGCTGAGCCGGCACATCAGTTCGGTACCGACCGCGATGCCGCGCAACAGCGCATCGCCACCGAGACCTTCACGCTCGCACGCCGCGAGTACCGCGGGGACGACGACCGCGCCCGAATGCACGGGGCCGCCCTCGAAGGTGTCGTCGTAATCTTCGCCATGCGCGGCCGTGCCGTTGATCAGCGCCGCGTCGAACGCACTAAAGCTGCCCGCGTGACCGAGCGCGGTGCAGGCGGCGCCTGCATCGGTGGCTTGCAGCGTCGCGCGGATATAGTTTTCCGAGCGACCGGCGATGCACAAGCCGGTCACATCGAGCAACAGCAGACGGGCAATATCGACGGTCCGTTCGGGCAACGCCGATGCGTTCGTATCGGCAATCCAGGCACCGAGCTTCTCGGCAACGATTCCGTATCCTTCGGGTTTTGCAACGCTCATACGAGGTGACCACTCCAAGTCAGTGATGAAATGCGGACGCCGTCGTACCGCGCTTGCAAAGCCCAAGGCTTGCTAGTGCGGATCGTCGGCGAGGGTAGAGGGGGTTGTTTTGCCGGCGGGCACGCCCGCTGCCAGCGCGGCTTCTTCGGCGGCATGCGCGCTGATCGCGCGCTGGAAACCGGCCTGCACGTGCTGGCGCATCGCGAGCGCGACCGCTTCGGGGTCGCGGCTCGCGAGCGCGGCGAGAATCGCGCGGTGTTCGTTATGCGATGCCTGCGAGCTGCCGGCAATCGAAAAGCCGCGCCGCCGCAGCAGATGCATGCGGTTGACCACCTGACGGTAGAACTGCAGCATCGTCGCGTTGCCCGACAGTTCGACCAGCCGGTCATGGAACGCAATGTTCAGCGTGAAGTAATTGTTCAGCTCGCCGTGGATCGAACTGGCTTCGAGCTGGTCGAGCATCGCGTGCAGTTCCTGCAACTGCGCCTCGGTGATTTTCGATGCGAGGCGGCGACCGGCCATCTCGTCGAGTCCCGCGCGCACTTCATATAGCTCGGCGGTCTCGGCATCGGAAATCTCGCGAATATAGACGCCGCGATTCTTTTCCAGCACCACGAGACCCGCTTCCTCGAGCGCGCGAAATGCCTCGCGCACCGGACTTCGGCTGATTTTCAGATGCTCGGCGAGATCCATCTCGTTGAGCTTGGCGCCCGCCTCGAACTCGCCGGTTCGGATGCGCCGCAGGATTTCCTCCTGCACCAGACCGGATAGCGTGACGGAACGAAGCAGTTCGAGCGAAGTAGTAGGGCGGGCCATAACAGACTTATGTTTTGAAAATCAGCAGTCTACTACGTGAATCGTGCATTGAGGATTGTCGACAAAATACTATGTTCGCGATCGAGGTGCAATCAGCGTTTGCATTAATTTGCGTATTGTCGACAATATGTAGAATCGTAACCCTGTCTCAACCAGCGCGTTTTCACTCTTACTTATTGCCTACGATCCGATGAGCCAAGCCGACCGCGTCACCCAAACCCTCGCGCACTATCTCGTGAACGCGCGCGCCGACAGCCTGCCGCAAGCGGTTCGCGACCACGCTGTGCGTACCTTCGTCAACTGGATGGGATGTGCCGTCGGTGCATCGCGGCATGAGGCGGTCGAGATCGCGATCTCGGCGCTGGCGCCGTTCGGCGGCCCGCAACAGGCGACCGTGCTCGGCCGCGCGCAAAAGGTCGACGTGCTGAACGCGGCGCTCTTCAACGGCATCAGCTCGCATGTGTTCGATTTCGACGATACGCATCTGAAGACGGTGATTCATCCGGCGGGTCCGGTCGCGTCGGCGATTCTTGCGCTCGCCGAATATCGTCCGGTCAGCGGCAAGGAGTTCATTCATGCGCTCGCGCTCGGTATCGAAACCGAATGCCGGATCGGTAATGCGGTCTATCCGGACCACTACGACATCGGCTGGCACATCACCGGTACGGCGGGCGTGTTCGGCGCCGCCGCGGCAGCGGGCAAGCTGCTCGGTCTCGACGAGCAGCAGATGATCTGGGCACTCGGCCTCGCGGCCACGCAGCCGGTCGGTCTGCGCGAGATGTTCGGCACGATGACCAAGAGCTTCCATCCGGGGCGCGCCGCGCAAAATGGTTTGCTGTCCGCGTTGCTGGCGGCGCGCGGCTACACGAGTTCGGAGCAGGCGATCGAAGCCAAGCGCGGGTGGGCGAACGTGACCAGCACGCATCGCAACTACGCTGAAATCACCGAAGGCCTCGGCGAGCGTCATGAAAGCCTGCTCAATTCGTACAAGCCGTTTGCATGCGGCATCGTGATTCATCCGGCCATCGACGGCTGCATCCAGCTGCGCAACGAACATGCGCTGAAGGCGGATGCGATCGAGTCGGTGCTGCTGAAGGTGCATCCGCTGGTGCTCGAACTGACCGGCAAGCGCACGCCGCAAACCGGCCTCGACGGCAAATTCAGCGTCTATCACTCGGCGGCGGTCGCGATCATCGACGGACGGGCCGGCGAGCATCAGTACAGCGATGCCGCCGTACACGACGCCGCGACCGTGCGTCTGCGCGACAAGGTGAGCGCCGAGATCGATCCGGCGATGCCGGCCGACGCGGTGCACATCACGATCACGCTGACGAACGGCGAGCGTCTCGAGAAGCACGTCGAGCACGCGATCGGCAGCGTCGCGCGGCCGATGAACAACGACGACCTGGCCGCCAAGTTCATCGATCTCGTCGAACCGATTCTGGGCGGCGCGCAGACCGCGAAGCTGCTCGACGCGGGATGGCGGATGGAGTCGCTGGACAACGTCGCGACGCTGGTCGAGTTGACGCGCCCGGCCGACAACGCGGCATAAGCACCATAAGCACCATAAGCACCACTTGCAGTACCGACGACGCGCGCGCCGTGCAAGCGGCGCGCGACCGACGTCACCGTAAGCAGCAGGCAACGAAGCCAACGAGCGCGCCGACAGCCAACCGGCGCACCTCACCGCTCACGTTGCCGCGATAAAACAAGCCGCGATATCCCTACACGCGGCGGATGGTGGATTCAGGAGCAGACATGTCGAGTACCGCCGGTGTGGTAAGCACAGCAGCGCGCCCGTCTCGCGTTTTTATCGCGACATGGGCGGGCTGGATGCTGGACGGTTTCGACAACGCGATCTACATCTACGTGATCGTGCCCGCGCTGACGGAGTTGCTGCCGAAGAGCGGTTTCGTCGCCGATCACGCGCATATCGCGCGGATCGGCGGTCTGATGTTCAGCCTCTTCATGCTGGGCTGGGCCTGTTCGATGTTCTGGGGCTGGTGCGCGGACCGCTTCGGCCGCGTGCCGACGATGTGCGCGACGATCCTGATCTACTCGATCTTCACGGGCGCTTGTGGACTTGCGCCCGGCATCGTGTCGTTTGCGATTTTCCGTTTTCTGACGGGGTTCGGCATCGGCGGCGAATGGGCTGCCGGCGCGCCGCTGTTGCAGGAGTCCGTCCCCGAGCATTTGCGTGAGCGTCTGTCCGGCTGGCTGCACACCGGCACGCCGATCGGCTTTCTGCTCGCTTCCGTGGCCGCGCTCGTGATCCTGCCGCTCGCCGGCTGGCGCGTGCTGTTTCTGATCGGCAGCGCCCCCGCATTGCTGACGATCTGGCTGCGGCTCGGCGTGCCCGAGTCGCGCCGCTGGCAGGAACAGAAGCGCCTCAGCGGCCCGCGCGCACGCGTGCGTGACCTGTTCGCACGCGGCCAGGCGAGGACCACATGGTCGGCCGCGCTGATGATGACGTGCCTGATTTTCGGCCTGTGGTCATCGACATTCTGGATTCCGACGCTCGTCAATACCTGGCAGCGCACGGGCGGCGCGTCGGTTGCGCATGCCCAGTATCTCGGCTCGCTGAGCGGGCTGATCCTGAGTCTCGGCACGCTGGCCGGATGTGGACTGATGCCATGGATCGTGCGCTGGATTCCGCGCCGCAAGTCCGTCGCCGCCGTGTTCTTTTCCGGCGCGCTGATCTGCAATCTCGCCGCGTACCTCGGCATCGTGGTGCTGCTCAAAAGCCTGCCTCTATTTCTGCTCACGCTGCCGCTATTGGGCTTTTTCACCAGCGGCGTGTTTTCGCTGTTCACGATCTGGCTGCCTGAAATGTTTCCGACGCTACAGCGCGCGCTCGGCTCCGGCTTCGCGTTCAGTTTTGGCCGCGTGCTCGGCGCGGCGGGGCCGTCGATCGTCGGCGCGCTCGCGGCGATGTTCGGCTCGTATCCGCTCGCCATCAGCGCCGTCTCGCTGATCTATCTGGCCGGTCTGTTGTGCGTGAGCTGGGCGCCGGAAACCGCGAACCAGGCGCTGCAGACATAAAGCTACGTATTCCGGATCTATTCGCCGCGTGCTGTGCGCGTATCGCGGCAGCGCATCGGCGGTAATCGCAACCCAAGGAGAGAACCATGCAGCAACGTAACCGGCAGAGTGCTCCACGATGAAGTCGATAGCAGGCATGTTCAGGGGCACAACGGGCAGAGTTTTTCTGCTGATCTGCGCGATGTACTTCATCGAGTACATCGACCGGGTCAACCTTTCCATCGCGGCGCCGCTGCTGAAATCGGAGATGCATCTTTCGAATACGCAGCTCGGCCTCGCACTGTCCGCGTTCGGCTATTGCTACGCGATCTTCCAGGTGATCAACGGCTATCTGGGCGACCGCATCGGACCGCGCCGGATGCTGGCGATCTCGGGCGTGCTGTGGGCGCTCGGCACGCTGACGACCGGCGTGACAGGCGGCCTGATGACGTTGATCATGTCGCGCGCGCTGGTCGGTCTCGGCGAAGCCGGCACGATTCCGAACGCGACGCGGGCGATGACCAACTGGGTGCCGGTCGCGAAGCGCGGTTTCGCGCAGGGCTTTACGCACTCGTCGGCGCGTGCCGCCGCGGCCATCACGCCGCCGTTGATCGTGCTGATGATTCCGCTGCTCGGCTGGCGCGGCGCGTTTATCGCGCTCGGTTGCGTGAGCGCGGTCTGGGTGGCTGTGTGGCTGCTGTATTTCCGCGACGATCCGCGCAAGCATCCTTCGATCACCGCTGCCGAAGTCGAATCGCTGCCTGCATATGCAGGGCCGAGCCATCGCACGGCGGTGCCGTGGTCGCCGCTGATCCGGCGCATTCTGCCGGTCACGCTGGTGTTCTTCTGCCACGCATGGACGTTGTGGCTGTATCTGAGCTGGCTGCCCAGTTTCTTCGTTGGCGTGTACGGCATCGATCTGAAGAGCACCGCGCTGTTCACATCGGGCGTGTTTCTCGCGGGCGTGGTCGGCGATACGGCCGGCGGCTTGTTGACTGATGCGCTGTACCGGCGCACCGGCAATCTGAACACCGCGCGCCGCAACGTGATCATCATGGGCTTCGGCGGCTCGCTGCTGTTTCTCTCCTGCGTGCTGTTTGTGCACGACCGCACGACGATCGCGTTGTGTCTGGCCGCGGCGCTGTTTTGCCTCGAATCGACCGAAGGTCCGATCTGGGCGGTGCCGATGGACGTCGCGCCCGCCTATGCCGGTGTCGCGAGCGGCTTCATCAGCACGGCGGCGGGTATCGCGGCGGTCGTCTCGCCGATCGCATTCGGCGTGATCACCGACTGGACGGGCAGCTATCGCGTGCCATTCGTGATGTCGATTGCGCTGTTGCTGGTCGGCATCGTGCTGTCGTTCTGGATTCGCCCGGACCGGCCGCTGCAAAGCAATACGAAAACGAATCTATCAACGAACTCAATCGAGGTGCATTCATGAACGCGCAAGTCAGCGGGGTCGCTGTCGTCACCGGGGCAGCCCGCAATATCGGTCGCGAAATTGCGCTGGAACTGGCGGCGGCCGGCAATGCGGTGGTCGTCAATGCGCGTAGCTCCGCCGCCGAGGCGGCCGAGGTCGTACGCGCGATCGAAGCGGCGGGTGGGCGCGCGGTCGCGCATCTGGCCGACGTCGGCGAACCGGCCGGCGCGCAGAGTCTGATGGAAGCCGCGGTTCATCATTTCGGGCAGATCGACATTCTCGTCAACAACGCCGCCGTGCGTCGCGAAGTGCCGTTTGCGGAACTGGATTTCGCGCGCTGGCGCGAAGTGATGTCGGTGATTCTCGATGGCGCCTATCTGTGCGCGCACGCGGCATTGCCGTATCTGCGGCAATCGAAGGCCGGCGCGATCGTCAATATCGGCGGCATGTCGGCTCACTCGGGTTCGGCGGGACGCGCGCATGTGATCGCCGCGAAAGCGGGGCTCGTCGGTTTGACGCGCGCGCTCGCACACGACCTCGGCCCGGACGGCATCACCGTCAATTGCGTGGTACCCGGCCTGATCGCAACGGTGCGCGGCGGCGCGGCCGGTCATACGACACCGGCGCATCACGCGGAACGGACCACCTTGCTCGGCAGACGCGGCCAGCCCGATGAAGTCGCAAGCCTCGTGCAATTTCTGTGCGGCCCGACCGCGCGCTATCTGACCGGGCAGACCATTCACGCCAATGGCGGTGCTTTTCTAGGCTAGCCGTTGCAGCAGCGGCACGTGGACGAGGTCCGCGTGCCGCTGTCGACCCCCATCGAACTCGAACCGGATGCCTCGGTGCCGATAGGAGGAGTGCATATGCACGTATAAAAGAAACGACAACTGGTAGTCCCATCCTTGCAATTCGAGAAATGAACAAAGAGAACTGGTGGAGATAAGGAATGAGGAGGTTTTTCGTTGCAGTTTCAATCCTGGGCACCGTCGCCGGAACGGCGCATGCGCAAAGCTCAGTGACGTTGTACGGTCTTCTTGATGAAGGCCTGCTGTTCAATACGAACGCCAAGAACATCGTGAATGGCAAGAACGTCGGCGGCCGGCAATGGTCGGTCGATTCCAACACAGGCACGCTGGGCAGCCGCTGGGGCATCCGGGTCATCGAGGATCTCGGCGGCGGGATGAACGCTGTTGCGGTGCTGGAGTCCGGTATCAACGTCAGCACGGGTCAGTTCGGCCAGGGCGGTACGGCATTCGGCCGGCAAGCTTATGTGGGTCTTGGCAGCAAGAGTTACGGCACGGTCACGTTGGGTCGCCAGTACGACAGTGTCAACGATTACGTCGGCCGCTATGGTTTCGCCGCGGCGTTCGGCGGTTCGGCAACCGAGCATCCGGGCGACATCGATAACGTGAACCACACGTATCGCCTGAACAACACGATCAAATATACGAGCCCGAATTTCAGCGGCCTGACCTTCGGCGGTACCGCGAGCCTCGGCGGCGTGGCAGGCAACATTTCGCAATCGAGCGGCTACACGTTCGGCGGCAACTACGCACGCGGTCCGCTCGGCATTGCCGTTGCGTACGTGTTCTTCAAGGATCCGGCCGCGCTGGGCTCGATCCTGAACAGCAATGCAAGCGCGTCGACATTCGGCTCGCTGAACTCGGGCTATCTGGGCGCGAAGCCGGCGAACTCGCTGCAGATCATTACGGCGGGCGGCTCGTACCAGATCGGCAGTGCGCTGATCGGCGCGGTGTATTCGAACACGAAGTACATGAATATCGGCGCGTTCAACGGTGCGACCGCAACCTTCAACAGTTTCGAGTTGAACGCGATGTATCGCATTACGCCGTCGTTCGCGATTGCCGGCGAATACAACTACACGAAGGGCAATGCGGTGAAGGGCGACATCGGCGATCAGACTTACAACCAGTACTCGCTGCTGTTCGACTACACGTTGTCCAAGCGCACCGATCTGCTTCTGCTCGGCACGTTCCAGAGCGCAAGCGGTATCAACTCGACGGGCACGGCGGCGGTTGCCAATATCGGCAATCTCGGCGATTCGTCGAACAATCATCAGGCCGTGGCACGCGTCGAGATCCGCCACAAGTTCTAGACGCACCGCCTGGGTTGGGTGAAGGCGAGGACATCGGCCGATGTCCTCGCCTTTTTTACTTCGGGGTCGCAGGCCGCGGAGTACCGGCATCGGACACACAACGACGATTTCCGGACGATCGGCGATAGCTGCTACTCCCTATAGCTCGTATCCAGCCGATCAAGCATCCGCAGCATGGCCGGCCATTCGAGCTCCCCGTAACGCCGCGTGACGTTCGGTTGCCATTGCGCATTGGCTTTCGCGACGATCTCAGGCGAGGGAATCACGAGTTCCGTGTTGCATGCCATCGCATCGATCTGTGTTTTGCACGCCAGTTCCAGCCGGTACATGGAATTGAACGCCTCTGGAATCGACGGCCCGACCGCGAGCAGGCCGTGGTTGCGCAACACCATGACTTCCGCGTCGCCCAGATCGTCGACCAGACTCTGTTGCTCGGCGAGATCGATCGAAATGCCTTCGAAGTCGTGATAGGCAACGCGCGCGAAGCGGGTCGCCGTTTGTGTGAGCGGCAGCAATCCGCACTTCAATGCCGACAGTGCCATTCCCGCGCGCGAATGCGTATGGATGACGCACTTCGCGTCTGGCCGGCCCCGATGAATCGCGCCGTGAATGACAAAACCCGGCCGGTTGAACCCGTATTCGAGTTCCGGTTTCGCGAGCACATTGCCGTCGAGATCGATCTTCATCAGATTCGACGCGGTGATTTCCGGATACAGGAGGCCATACGCGTTGATCAGAAAGTGATGCGGCTCATCGGGCACCGCTACCGAAATATGGTTGGCAATCATGTCCGTCATTCCATACACCGCGACCAGCCTGTAGCAGGCGGCCAACTCGACGCGCGCGTCCCACTCGGCACCTGAAACCTTGTCTCTCACCGAAGCGACCGTCACACCCGTTCTCAGCATCATGTTCTCCTGTCTGGCGATCCACCGCGTTGTGAGTGCGCAAAACTCACATCGCATTCAAAAAAATGCTGCCCGATCGAACTCGCGAGGCCGTTCTGCAGATAGACGCATTTCTTCAGTTTCGTGATTTAGCTGCTTCTGCGTCCGTCCTCTTGCGTGTCAGCGAGGCGACGCCGCAATCAATGACGCGTCGACTTCGTCGAACGAACACCGCCCGACGAGCGCCAACGTACGATCTATCTCATCCCGAAACACGCTGAGCGCGTGGCTCACGCCCGCCTCACCGCCAGCACCGAGGCCATAGAGCGCCGCCTTGCCGATGATGACCGCGTCGGCGCCAAGCGCGATCGCCTTGACGACATCCGAGCCACGCCGGATCCCGCTATCGACGATTAGCGTGGTGGACTTCGACAGCGCAGCCCTGAATTCGGGCAACAGATCGATTGGCGCCATCGCCGAATCGAGATTGCGTCCGCCATGATTCGACAGCACCACGCCATCGACGCCATGTTGCTGCGCTGTCACCGCGTCCTGTGCGGACAGCAGACCTTTGACCAGAAGCTTGCGCGGCCAGCGCTCACGCAATACCTCGACGTCGCGCCAGGTGACCGATGCCGCATTGGCGAGCCGCACGGGCGCGCCGGTAATCTTGCCGCCCATTCCGTCGGGATAGTTCGCGTAGCGTGGTACGCCGCCGTTCAGCATGTAGCGCCCCATCACACCGAACAGCCAGCGCGGATGCACGGCGATGTCGCGCGTCATACGCGGTGTCAGCCGGAACGGATTCGTAAAGCCATTGCGGGCATTGAATTCGCGGTTCGGCATCACCGCAGTGTCGACCGTCAGCATCAGCGTTTCGACGCCGGCCTCGCGCGCGCGTTCGATAACCGCATATGACAACTCGCGCTGTTCCCACAGATACGTTTGCATCCACATCGTGCCGTTGGTCGCATCGAATATCTTCTCGAGCGGTGTGGTCGAACTGGTGGAGAGCGTGAATGGAATGCCGGCCCGAGTCGCTGCTTTTGCCAATGAGAGTTCGCCCTCGTACCACAGGATATCGGCGACACCCGTCGGTCCGATGATCAACGGCATGCTTTGCTGGTGACCGAATACGGTCCGTTGCAAATTCCGGTTCGACACGTCCACCAGATGACATGGCCTCAACTTGATGCGCTGGTAGCGTTCCAGATTGTTGGCGAGCGCAACGTCATCTTCGGTGCCGCGGTCGATGAAATCGAATACACCGCGCGGCAGACGACGCTTCGCCAGTTCACGGAGATCGTTGATGTTATAGGCACGGTGCTGCACGTTGGTCATAGGGTGCATCCGACGTTCTACGATCCTGATCGATTTTGAAAGTATGAATAACTGCAGTGCACGTATCGCAATCAGTATCGACAATGCAGATCGGCGCGCTCCAGGCACAACGGGGTGTCCCGCTATTCGATCGTGGCCGACGCAAAGCGCGCCTGACCTTCATCGGCGAAAATCCGACCGATATCGCCGGGCGCGTTGCCGAACGCATCGACGAGTTCGGCTCCGCCGCGCGCGAGTGCGCCGGTCTGCGTCGCTGCGTCCGCAGGCCTGCATGTTCATGGTGTAGTGCGTATCCATGATGGTCTTCCGGGCCTATAGATGCACGAGGTTGAGGAGCGGCTCTTCCGCCTGAAGACGCCGAAGATTTTCCCGGCAAAGCAAAGCCAGCTTTTCGAAGGCGGGGCCATCGTCGAAGGCGGCGAGGTGGGGCGACATGATGACCTGTTCGATGCCCCAGAGCGGATGATTCGCCGGCAGCGGCTCCGGCTCCGTCACGTCGAGGCCGGCGCCGGCCAGCTTGCCGGCAGTCAAGGCCAGGATAAGTGCTGCCTGGTCGATCACCTCGCCACGGGAGACGTTGACGAGGACCGCGGTCGGCTTCATTGCCGCGAGAGCCGCCGTGTCGATCAGATGCCGGGTGTCTGGTGTGAGCGGCACGCACAGGACGACGACATCCGCCTCGGCGAGAGCAGTCTTCAGCCGGCCGACAGGTTCTATGCGTTCCACAGGCAGGCTGTCCGCACCGGAAGGCAGTGTCCGGCAGACAGCGATGACGCGCATGTCGAAGGCCCTGGCTCGACGCGCTACCGCTCGTCCGATATTGCCGAGCCCGACAACGAGGATCGTGCGACCGGAAATGCCGCCAAGGGCTTGCACCGCGTAATTCCGGTCCCATCGTGCGTACTGGCGCAGACGCTCATAGGTCGGCAAAGCTCGCAAAAGTCCCAATAGCAGGGCCATCGCGTGATCCGCGACGGAGGCCGCCCAAACGTCACCGGCACTTGTCAGGACGACATTCTTCGGCACACCGAGAGCCCGGAATGCGTCGATGCCAGCCGCGCTGGCCTGCACCAGTTGCATCCGCGGGGAGCGGGCGATCGCGGCCACCATCTCGGGTGTGTAGGAGCCGTTCTGCATGATCGCCACATTCAGATCGCCGACCGCGTCAGCGAGTGCGGCTGCGTTGTGAAATGCCCTGGCCTCGACACCTTCCAGTGCGTTGCAGATTTCTACGACCGTTGCCATACCGTTGGTGAGATAGACACCGACATTCAACATCGCGACGACCCTCAAGGAAAAATGCGAACCACCGCGTTCGGCGACACCGAGTCGATATCGCCGACGCCCAGCAGTGCCATATCCCGGTCTACCTCCTCCCTCAGTAGTCCAATCGCGTGCCGGACGAAGGGATCGCCGCCTGCGACGGCCGCATAGAGAAACGGCCGGCCGACCAGCACGAAGTCGGCACCCAGTGCCAACGCTTTGAGGACATCGGTGCCGCGTCGGATGCCGCCGTCGAGGATCACCTTCATTGCTTTTGCCTCGGCGACAATCTGCGGTAGAACGCGCAGCGCCGCCGTGGCCGTGTCGAGCTGCCGGCCGCCGTGATTGGACACGATGATGCCGTCCACACCGGATTCGCGGGCGATTCGCGCGTCCTCGCTCGACAGGATGCCTTTCAGAAGGAAGTTGCCGTTCCAGCGCCGCCGTATCAGTTCCACGCTTTTCCAGCTGAGCGCATCGCGCCGGCCCAGTACGCGGGTCGAAAGACGCGAGAAGAACGGCGGGCCAGGGGTCGCGTCCATGTTTTCGAAATGCGGCATGCCGTGATTTGCGACCGTCCTCAGCGCCGTGCCGAACAACCAGGCCGGATGGGTCGCGCCTTGCCATACCAGCCTGACACTGGGACGGACCGGGATGCTGAAGCCGCTGCGAATATAGTGTTCACGATTGGAGCCGACCGGCACGTCGGCGGTCAGAATCAGCGTGCGGAAATTGGCGGCGGCGACACGATCGACCATGGGCTCGATGCGCTCGTGATCGGCCGGCAGATAGGCCTGGAACCAGGCGTGTGGGCAGGCTCGCTGAATGTCCTCGAGCGGAATGACGGACGCGGCACTGACCACCATCGGGATGTTGGCCGCGGCGGCGGCACGTCCTAGCGCCAGATCTCCGCGATAGGCACAGACGGCAGCGCCCCCCATCGGGGCGATCCCGAAGGGGGACGCATAGCGATGTTCAAACAGTGTCACGGCCTGGCTGCGCGCCGACACGTCCGTCAATACGCGAGGCACCAACGCGTAGTCGGAGAACACCGTCCGATTGTGTCGCAGCGACGCGTTGGTCTCGACCCCCTCGCGGATGTAGCTGTAGAGCATCGGCGGCAACCGGCGACGCGCCGCCGCTTCGAAGTCATTCAACGACAGGTAGCGCCGGCGTTCCGCGGCGCTCAGCTGTTTTACGGCCGGCATCTCAACAGGATTCGACGAAATCTCGGTGGTCGACATCTAAACGTCCTTTAAGGTCGGTCGGGGCGGATCAGGCACGCGCCTGGGTACCCAGGCTGCGTCGATGACGATCGCAATCGCCCGGCAAGACTTCTGGATTCGGGAGGCTCGCGGATCTCTCTCAACCCGGGATTCCGGGCATCCGCTCACCGGCGATGCAGGCTATGTCGTCCAGCATTCACCGGTGACGACGGCCATATGCGGACAGCCCTCACGTTATGGCGCGCCATCAGACGATGATCGTGCGGCGAGGGCGTCGCGGTCTGTCCGTCAGTGCAGTCGGCCGGCGCCGCGGCGGCTTGTGCAGATGCGTTGCCGCAGTCATGTCCTCGTTTCGATGCCGGCCGTGAGCGGCGGCCGGCGATACTGCGAGACGCGTATCTGCGAAGCGAACGCCGCGGCGACCAGCAGACATAAGCCCATCACCCACAGCCCGGCTGAGAATGATCCGGTGGCGCTTCGAGCGACGCCCACGATATAGGGGCCGAGGAACGAGCCAATCGAACTGATCCCGTTCATGGCGCCCATCACGGCGCCCGCCACGCTTCCCGGCAGCATGTCCGCCGGGATCGACCACAACACCGGCTGTGACGCGTACAACAACGATCCGGCAACGATCATCAAGGCGACGTTGACCAGTAGTGAATTCGTCTCGAACGTGAGGCCGCCGATCACGAGCGACAAGCCGCAGATCGTGATTGCACAGGCCGCGAGCGTCCGGCGATTCTGCGTCTTGTCGGAAATGAACGTCATGCATTGCATCACCACGATTGCCACCACGAACGGGGCGGCGCTGAGCCAGCCGACCGAGGCGGGACTCAGCGACCGCCCCTGGGCCAGCACGCTCGGCAACCAGATGGAGAAGCCCAGGAAGCCGATGTTCCACAACACGACGACGATCGAGAAGAAGATCACCGGCAAACGGCGCATCTGTGCACCCAGCGTGGCTTTACCTTTGCTGGTGTCGTTGGGCGAAGGTGCTTGCAATGCCAGATGATGGACCAGTTCCCTTCGGTCCTCCGGCGTCAGCCATTTCGCCACGGCTGGCGAGTCGGCGGCGCCCCAGTACCAGACCGCGGCCCAGGCGATGGGGACGATGCCCTCGATAATGAAGAGGTCGTGCCAGCTGCCGAAGGTCAGGATATAGCCGGCGGCGGGGCCGCTCAGAATGGCCGCAAGCGGATAGCAAAGCTGCCACACGCCGTTCGCGCGTGCCCGTTCTTCCGCCCCGAACCAGTTCCTCACGAATAGCAGGAAGGTAGGAAAGATACCGCCTTCGAGCACGCCGAGGAAAAAACGTATCACGACGAGCTGTGTGGCCGTGGTCACGAAGGCCTGGAGCAGTTCTGTGATGCCCCAGAGCACGAGTAGCCAGGTAATGAGAACGCGGCCGTACCCCTTATCGGCAAAGCGGCCGCCGAAGACCTGGGATACGCCGTAGCCGAGAAAAAGAGCCCCGGAAGCGAAGCCGAGTACGGATGCACTGAGGGCGAGCTCGGTGCCCATCGTGGGGATGGCGAAACTGATGTTCGTGCGATCCATGAAAGCGATGATGAACGTGATCATCATCAGCGGCAGCAATCTGTACCATCTCTTGTGCATGATCATCTCCTCCTATGTAGGTTCTATTTTTTTGTCGTTGTCTGCTTCATGCCCGGGTTCATGGCGAGCCCGGGCGTCACCTTTCGAAGAACGGCTCAGGAGCATCGGATTGGTTGAGCATCGCCGGTGCTTCGAATATGCCGTGGCGGCGCATGCGCCGCGCGATATCGTCTGCTGTCGTGACCTGTTCCGGACTGCCGGTCATCGCCATTAACTGCTTCCAGCAGACCAGGTCCAGCAGACGAATACTTTTGAATGCTCCCGCGGCGCACGGGCAGACAAACTTAAGCGGCCCATGATTACGCAGGCTCACGCGCTTCACATTCATCACGCCACCGAGCGGCACCCACCGATACGCGGTCGGCAAAACAATGCGCGCCTGCCATTCATCAGGCGTTATCTGATCGCGCATTGGGCTTTGGTGTTTCGAGCTCGACAGTGACATCGCATTACTCCTCTTTCGTCAGGGGTTGGGTCTGCAAACCGTTCTCGAAAGGGCCTGATTTCTGTCGTTCAATATAGATGAGGCGCCGCAAGCCGAACGCTTCCAATTTGCGCCAATCGAGTTTCCAATCGCGAAACAATCCTCGAAAGTCCCCGGTGGTAACGTTCGCACAATATGTTACGGTCTGGACATACCAGCTTTGGGTACGCTACCTCCAGACCGGAACGAGCAGATGAACACGGCAAAGACCGTGTTCCAGCCAATCGTGCCTGGATGAACTGGAGGGAACAGGACCATGTCTACGCAACCACACCCGCGTGGCTTCGCGGAACTTCTCGCCTGGCAAGCCTCCCGCGTCGAGGACGTATTGGATCCGGAGCTTCCGGTTATCGACGCGCACCATCATCTGTGGCGACGGCCGCCTCATACGTATCTCTCGGACGCTTTTGCAGAAGATATTGGGAGCGGGCACAACATACGCGCGACGGTCTTCATCGAGTGCGACGCGATGTACAAGCCATCGGGTCCACCCGAATTACGTTCGCTCGGCGAAACGGAATTTGCGAATGGTGTCGCGGCGATGAGTCTTGCTGGAGCCTTCGATGGCCGGCAGGTTTGCGCCGGCATCGTCGGCAGGGTTGAACTGGCGCTGGGCGATGCCGTTCGCCCGCTTCTGGAAGCGCATATCGTTGCGGGTGGAGGGCGTTTCCGTGGCGTGCGGAACCACGCCAACTACGCACCCGGCGTCACGATCGGCGCCCGGCAAGCACCGGCGGGTGTTCTTCTGGCAAAGGATTTCCGCCGGGGTTTCGCTCATTTAGCCCCGCTTGGGCTGAGCTACGACTCCTGGCAATTCTTCGAACAGATTCCTGACCTGACAGACTTGGCGCGCGCCTTTCCCGATACGCGGATCATTCTTAACCACGTGGGCGGCATTCTCGGCATTGGACCTTACCGGCGCGAAAACTATTTCGGCGCCTGGCGCAAGATGGTCGCAGAACTCGCGACTTGTCCGAACGTCTTCATGAAGCTCGGCGGGTTGGGCATGGAGACCAGCGGTTTCGATCATTTTCACCGGGATGCTCCGGTATCCTCAGCGGAACTCGCCGCGGACTGGCAGCCTTATATCGACACATGCATCGAAATGTTCGGAACGGCGCGCTGCCTTTTCGAAAGCAATTTTCCCGCTGACAAGCAGTGCGGCAGTTATCGCACTCTGTGGAACGCTTTCAAACGCGTGGCCGCGGGTTATTCGTCCACCGAAAAACACGATCTTTTCTACGGAACAGCCGCATCGGCTTATCGGCTGGAGATTTGATACTGTCATGGACCGGCTCAAGCAGATCAGGATATTTACGGAGGTCGCCCGCGCCCAGAGCTTTTCCGCGACGGCGAGGCGGTTCGGTATGTCGCGCGCAAGTGTGACCAAGCATATCGCCGCGTTGGAGCAGGCCTTTTCCGTACTGCTGCTGAACCGGACGACGCAGCACGTCGTCCTGACCGAGACGGGGCGGCAGCTGATGGAGGGCGGTACGCGGCTTCTCGATGATTTCGATCTTCTCGAAGCACGGATCCGCAATGCGGAGAGCGAACCCCGTGGGACCATCCGCGTCGGCACGCCGCCCACTTTCGGCGCCACCCGTCTGATGCCAGCCGTCGTCGCTTTTACGAAGAAATATCCAGACATTCGCGTGGCTCTGCACCTCGACGACGGATCCGCCGATCTCGTTCGCGATAGTCTCGACGTCTCCCTGCGCATTACGAATTTCTTGAGGGATTCGAGCCATGTTGCCCGGTTCCTGGTCCATGTCCCCCAGGTGCTGGTTGCCGCGCAATCCTACATAGACGCTCACGGCTCACCACAGGTGCCGTCTGATCTGCTGCAGCACAATTGCCTGGTTCATCGTATGAACGCTCCCGTTGACACCTGGCGATTCGGTAAAGATGGCGGCGGCCAGATTGCCATCCAGGTCTCTGGCTCGATCAGCTCCAATTTCGGCGAGGTTCTCCGGACATCGGCATTGCTCGGTGCCGGAATTTCTTTGCATGCGAGCTACATGGTCGAGGAAGACATCCGCTTGGGGCGGTTGAAGGTCGTGATGCCGGATTTCGAGCCGCTTGGCTTCGTTGTCAATGCCATCTATTCGCGCCGGAATCCTCCCGCCAGGGTGTCGATGTTTCTCGACTTCCTGCGGGAATGGTTTCCGTGTAACGCGAGCGGCCCGGATAAAAACAGGATGGCTGGCGGGGCGGATGACCCCGGTCTTTCCACTATCGATAGCAGCGGTCTGGCGCCGGTTCGTCCGGAAGATCGCGATCGTGAATGCTAGTTGTGCACGCGCTTCACTACCCGCAAGCCCCGACCTCTCCACACGCGGTGCAAAAATCGCAACCATCCTTGCGAATCACCGCATTCGCGCCGCACGAACCGCATTTGCGGCCGAGCATCGTATGCAGCCCTTGCGTGGTATTGGGTTGCATCAACGTGTCCGCATGGTCGTCGGGATTCGGACGGATGCCAAAGTCAGCCGATAACGCCGTTTCCGTTTTCATCTGCCCGCGCGGCAGACGCGCGAGCATCCGCGACGCGACCTGATTGCCTTCGGCATCGAGAAAACCGCGCCGATACAGAATCTGCTGGATCGCGAACGCGAGCGCCGCGACTTCCGAATCGTGCCAGCGCGGTGCGCGATGACCATCGAGCCGCTGCACGTCACCAAGACGCACCTGGCCGCGATCCCACGACACCTTGCGCATGTCCTGCAGATTGCGCGCGACGAAGCCGCCGCGCGCGGCAAGCGACAGCGAACGCATCGTCGCGGTGATCCACTGCTGCGATTCGTCGCGCTGACCGGTGGGGATAAAGAACTCGATCGGCCGCTCGATCGTCACATCCTCGCCGTTAAGACGTCCGGTTACTTCGATGAACGACGCCGCCACATACAGCGATTTCTTGCCCGCCTGGGTCAGATACTCGACCTTCTCGATGATCGCCGGCAGTTCGCCTCTCGGCCGATGATCGATCGCGATACGCAGCGGATCCAGGTCCGCGTCGGCGAGCGTGTCGTCGGCCTGCGCCGGTGTCACGCTCAGCACCGCGCCGAGCGTGTCGTTCGGCCGGTAGGTGGCGAGACCCTTCAGGCCGCTTTTCCATGCATCGAAATAGAGGCTTTCGAACGCGTCGAACGGATAGTCGGCCGGCACGTTGACGGTCTTCGAAATCGACGTATCGACGTAGGGCTGCACCGCCGCCATCATGTCGAGATGATCGCGCGCCGACATCTGCAGCGCGCTGACGAAATAGTCCGGCAAGCGGTTCACGTCGCCGCCCATCTCGCGATAGAGCCGGTATGCGTAGTCCTCGACGTCGAACGATTCGCGCCCGCCGTCGGCCATCATCTTCATGCGCTTGTAGGTCCACGAGAACGCCGGCTCGATGCCGTTCGACGCGTTGTCCGCGAATGCGAGGCTCACGGTGCCGGTCGGCGCGATCGACAGCAGATGGCTATTGCGGATGCCGTCGCGGCGGATCGCCTGCTGGATGTCGTCGGGCAGCCGCGACGCGAACGTGCCGGCCTCCAGATAGCGCGCGGCGTCGAATAGCGCGAATGCACCGCGCTCCTTCGCGAGTTCGACCGAAGCGCGATACGCTTCGTCGCGCATCAGCCGCGCGATGCGCACCGCGAAGTCGCGGCCTTCCTGCGAGTTGTAGCGCAGTCCCAGCATCACGAGCGTGTCGCCGAGGCCGGTGAAGCCAACGCCGATGCGCCGTTTCGCGCGCGATTCGTCGTATTGCTGCGGCAGCGGCCACAGCGTGACGTCGAGCACGTTGTCGAGGAAACGCACCTGGGTACGCGTGCGTTGCGCGAGCGCATCCCAGTCGAACGATGGCTTGCGGCCCTGTAGCTGCGCGAACGGATCGATCACGAAGCGCGTCAGATTCAGCGGGCCGAGATTGCAGCAGCCGTACGCGGGCAGCGGCTGCTCGCCGCATGGATTGGTCGCGCGGATCGTTTCGACCGCGCGCAGATTGTTGTCCTCGTTCATCCGCGAGATGAACACGATGCCGGGCTCGGCGATGTCGTACGTCGAGCGCATGATGCGGTCCCAGATCGCGCGCGCCGGATGTTCGCTGTAGACCCACAGACCATCGTCACGCTGCTGCACGTCGCCGGCCGCGCGCAACGCGGGCGATGGTTCCGCGCGATGCACCAGTTGCCATGGCTCGTCGTTTTCGACCGCGCGCATGAATTCGTCGGTGACGCCGACCGATACATTGAAGTTGTTCCAGCGCCCCTTCGAATGCTTGGCCTCGATGAATTCGAGCAGGTCGGGGTGGTTGCAGTCGAGCACGGCCATCTGCGCGCCGCGCCGCGAGCCCGCGCTTTCGACGGTACGGCACGATGCGTCGAACACGTCCATATAGCTGCAGGGCCCCGACGCCGACGAACTGGTCGTGTGAACCCGGGCGCCTTTTGGCCGGATCGCGGAGAAGTTGTAGCCGACGCCGCCGCCGCGGCGCATCGTTTCGGCAGCCTGCAGCAGCGCGACGTAGATGCCCGGCAGTCCTTGCTCGTCGACACCTTGTATCGAGTCGCCGACCGGCTGCACGAAGCAGTTGATCAGCGTCGCGGCGATGCCGCTTCCCGCCGCGCTCATGATGCGGCCCGCGCCGAGCGCGCCGTGCCGCAGGTTGTCGACGAACAGCGCCTCGACCGACGCGCGCAGCTCCGGCGGCTCGGCTTCGGCGACGCCGCGCGCGACGCGCCGGAATACGTCGTCGGCCGACTGTTCGTCGCCCTTCGCGTATTTCTCGAGCAGCACGTCGAGCGAGAATTGCTGCGGCGCGATTAGCGGGGCAGGCGGTGTGGAAGAAATGGGGGAAGCTGAGGATGCGGAGGTGGCGCGGGTTTGCGGCGTGTCTTCTGCCATGATGGGCCCTCAAACGGCGTCGCGGCGGGCGCGGCGCGGTGGATGGGCGCGGCGCTCTTATGCCGGGTGGTACGCGGGCGGGTAGCGGGCCTCCCGGCATAAGAGCGGGCGCAACGAGTCCACCTTAGCGCACGGAGAGAGGGGCGGCAACCGGCGCGCTCGGCTGGCGGTGTCGTGCGTCGGGCGAGGCCGGAGAGCGGCATACCTGTGCCGCGGCGGGGCGCGCGGGTGATCAGAAAATCAAGGCGGGATCAACGCGGGGTCAAAAGCGGTATCGAGGCGGCAACACGAGCGCGAATCGCAACGCGCAACGACGGGTAACAACAAACAACGACCCGCGTGGAACATCACGGCGGACGGGACCGGCCCGTCAGCGTCAGGCGGCTTCGAGAAGCGGTTCAAGGATTTCAGCGCAGATCATCGCGGATGCATTCGATGGCGCCGGGCGTTCCGCCGGCTTGAACACCGCGTCGCCGCGGCGGATCTTGCGGCGCGATACCGCGCAGGTGCCCGACGTATGCGCCGAGCGGCGGCGCCAGCGCTGCTCGCCATAGTGACAGCGGCCGGGCTCGACCCAGCGGATCACCAGCGTCGTGTCGGAGCGCTCGAGAATTTCGATGCGTACACCATTGGTACCGTCGAGTGGGATGGACTCCAGGGTCATCATCATCGGCTCCGTATTGTGGACAGCCGAATTTAGTACCGCGCGCGACGAAGTGCCATTGTGCCGCCGTTGAAACACTGTTCTGCAAACAGCAATAATCACGCGCGCCGCGTGCGATTGGCTGAAATGGCGACGGATGAGCGCTTTTTATGTGATTTTTTAATAAGGCGCATTTTTGCAACGCTGTGTTGCCGGCAGTGAGACAAGGAGTGCCGCCTATAAAGGGTTCCGGCGCTTCCTTTAAGATGTGTCGATCGCAAACCGAAGCGCAAGTGTAGCGGGTTTGATATTTTCAGGTCGGCTCGCGCGCACCTTCTCGAAGAATCAAGGCTTTATATGATTTCACGCCCTCCGTCCGTTCCTCCCGCGGCTCCGCCGCCGTCCGCCGCGGCGGAGCGCCTGACCAAACAGAAAGCGGCGTCGCTCGCGCTGTATATCGGGCTCGTGCTGCTCGCGCTGTGGGTGGTGCGCGATTTCATCGTGGTGGTCGCGTGGGCGGGCGTCGTCGCGATCGCCTTGTGGCCGCTGTTGCACAAGGTGGAGGGCGTGCGCTGGTTCAACGGTCGCACGACCTTGATCGCCGCGGTGTTCACGTTGCTGATCGCGCTGCTGGTCGTGCTGCCGGTCGCGCTCGGCATCGCACAGGCGCTGCATGAGGCACACGAGCTCAACGACTGGTTCAGGAGCGCGCAGGAAAACGGTATTGCGCTGCCGGGCTTTATCGAGCGTCTGCCGTTCGGCGTGCCGCAGATCAGCGCATGGTGGCAGGCCAATCTCGCGCAGCCGCTGCGCGATTCGGCGGCGATCAAGGGCTTGCATAGCGAGACCGTGATGACGCTCGGCCGCCATTTCGGCGCGCGGGCAGCGCGCGCGGCGGTGGTGTTCGCGTTCATGCTGGTCACGCTGTTCGTGATTTTCCAGGCGGGCCCGCGCCTGTCCGGCTCGCTGCTGCGTGCCGCACGGCGCGGTTTCGGCGACAGCGGCGCGGAACTGGTTCAGCGTATGGCGGTGGCGGTGCGCGGCACGGTGTCCGGACTGGTCGTGGTCGGTGTCGGCGAGGGCGTGCTGCTCGGCATTGCCTATGTCGTGACCGGCTTGCCGCATGCGGCGCTGCTTGGCCTCGTTACGGCGATCGCCGCGATGCTGCCGTTCTGCGCGCCGATCACGTTTGGTCTCGCGGCACTGTGGCTGCTCGCGCAGGGCTCGGTGGCCGCGGCGATCGGGCTCGTGGTGTTCGGCTCGATCGTCGTGTTTGTCGCCGAGCATTTCGTGCGGCCGGTGTTGATCGGCAACTCGACGCGCCTGCCGTTTCTGCTCGTGCTGTTCGGTATCCTCGGCGGCGCGGAGACGTTCGGCCTGCTCGGCATCTTCATTGGCCCGGCGCTGATGACCGTGCTGATGGTGCTGTGGACCGATCTCGTGCGGTAGCGCGCCCCTAGTCCCGCGATGCGAGCGGGTTCGCGACCGGCGCGCGAGGTGCCGGTCAGTCAGATCACGGCCGCTGATTCGACGGATGCTCCTGCGCCGGCGGCTTCACGCAGCCGAGCGTGTATTTGAGCGCGGCGGGCAGCAGCGCGCTCCACACGTCCCACGTATGGCCGCCATCGATAATGCGCAGCGCCGCCGGATTGCCCGCGAGCCGCAGATGCGTGTACAGCAGTGACGCGTCGGCCTGGATATCGAGGTCGTCGTCGCCGGATGCGATGAACATCGGCAAGCGATACGGCCCGCTCATATAGCGATCCCACTGCGCCGGATAGTTGAGTTCGTGCCAGACGCGCGGATCGAACTGGCGCTCGCCGAATACGCCGACGCGCCGCGCCGCCGACGCGCGCGGCGGCTCGTTCGCGTAGATCGCCGGGCTCAGCAGCAGCGCGCCGCAGAACAGATCCGGCTGGGTCAGCGCATAGCGCAGCGCACCGAAGCCGCCCATCGACACTCCGCCGATCATCCGGCCGCCACGTTGCGTCGCCACCGCGTAGTGCGCTTCGATCTCGGGCAGCAGATCGTCGAAGAACGCGGTCTCCATCTTTTCCTTGCGGTCGACGTACCAGTCCGTGCCGCCTTGCGGCATCACGATCACGACGGGCGGGATTTCCTTGCGCTCGATCAGCGCGTCGGCGGTGCTTTGCAGATGGCCTTGCGTGATCCAGTCGTTGGCGTCGCCGTTATTGCCGTGCAGCAGGTAGAGCACCGGCAGGCGCGGGCCGTCCGGGCGGTAGCCGTTTGGCAGATAGATCGTGTAATTCCAGTCGCGGCCAAGCGCATCGGAATGAAAGCCGCGGCTTGCGACCGTGCTTGCGAACGCGGGCGCGCCAGCGGCGACGGCGAGCAGAACCAGGGCGAATTGGAGGAATCGACGCATGTCAGTATGGAAGGCCGGCGCGGGGTTCGCGCGCGGCCGTCATGCTATCAGTATTGGTGCCGGATTTGACTCGGGTGGAGGCCGGAGCGGGTGGGGTTTGCTGCCGTTCACGTCGGCTTATGGGGAAGAAGCCGCGCGTGAAGCCTCCGACATGCTTGAGCGCGCTTCGACTTCAGCGCGCTTCAACTTCACCTTCAACGTCAATGCGCGTCACGCACTCCGACGCATTCGGCGTACTCAGGCCGACGTCCCAAGCCGCGCGGTCACGAAGCGCCCGACGAAGCGTTTGCACGGCTCGACGCCGAGCGCAACCGCGAACAACGCGCCGACTGCCGCCGCATCCGCGAGCAGCCCGAGCGGATAGTTCAGGTAACCGTCGGTGGCCGCGTACAGCACCGAATCGATCACCAGCGAAATGACCGCGCCGGCGATAAAGCACAGCAGCCCCTGACGCCCGATCAGTCCAACCCACGGCAGCCGCCGCGCGATTTTCTTCGCCCAGCCGAGTTCGATCAGATTCGCGGTCAGCCACGCGATCGCGAGGAAGTTGCCCGCGCGCAGATACGACAGATTCTGCTTGAGGTCCGGGGCCAGCGGCGCATGCATCAGAACCAGCTTGTAGTACGCGGCGCTTGCGACCACCGCGAACGCGAGCACGCTGACGAGCCAGCCGAGCCGATGCGCGCTGATGCGCTGATAAACCGGCTGACAGCGCGCGAGCACGCCGAGCACGAACAGCAACTGCCATGCGAACGGGTTGAAGTCCCAGTGCATGTCCGGCGCGGCGGGCAGATAGCTGCCGATCGCCGGCGCGCCCGCCCACAGCGCGACGCTGCCGGCAAGCAGCAGCCACGGCTTGCGGCGCGCGAGCGGCAGGATCGCCGGCACCAGCAGTGCGAAGAATGCGTACATCGGCAGCACCGACGCGAGATACGGCTGGCGGCGCAACAGCACGATGTCGCGCAGCGCGGCAAGCGGCGTGTCGAGCAGATCGTCGAGATCGGTGGTGGCGAGATTCGGCCCGTCGATGCTGAGTGCCGTCAGCACCGCGCTGACCAGCAGCATCAGGCCGGCAGTCACGAGAAACGCGCGGTAGATTTCGAACGAACGCCGCAGGAAGCGGCTGCGCGCGATGGTTTCGTTGCGCCGTTCGGCGAGCGCCGCGTAGGCGGTGGCGGTCGCGAAGCCGCCGAGGAACACGAAGACTTCGGCGGCATCGCACAGCGCGTACGCATGCAGCGTGACGCGCGACAGAATGCTGCCGCCGATGTGATCGACAACGATGATCAACAGAACCAGTCCGCGAAAAAAGTCGAGTTCGATCAGACGGGAAGACGATTGTTGCATTGTTCGAGCCAAAAGAAAGCCATGTGTGACGGCGCGCTGATCCAGCGCGGCGGGCGTCTCACAAGGCTTTTTTATAGGGGATTGGGTGCTGCCGCGGGCAGGCGATCCGTGCTGGCATCGTCCGCGCCTCGCGTCGCCGCATTCGGCCGGCTGTGCAACACGCGGCGTCAACGGGTGTAAAGATGACCCTTTGGGTGATGCGGAGTTCCGTTGCATCGCAGCAAAGGGCGCACGATTATATTTCTTTTTGTGACGAATCCGCTGCGGGCGTCGCAGCGCCGTGGCCCGTTTACCCGAAGCCGGCCTGCGAAAGAAGGGGGAGCTGCACGCAGTGGAGAATTAGCAACATTCTGGATGATCGGCGCATCCTCTCATGGACGGCCAGCCGATGGCGTGTGACGATTTCTGGAACACGGAACGGCAACGAAGCAGTCTCCAGAACTGCGGAAAATGTCGACAAGAAAGCGCATCAAGAACAAAACGGCAGGATCGAGTTATCGAACTACTCGAGGTGCAGGGAGATCATCATGAACAAGCAAGTGTTCGCGCTGGCTGTCTCCGTTGCTGCGTCCGCCGTTCTGGTCGTGCCTGCCCGCGCGCAGACCAGCGTCACGCTGTATGGCGTGATCGATGAAGGGATCAACTATACGAACAATGTCGGCCGCGGCCATGTGTATGAACTCGCCAGCGGTCTCGCGCAAGGCAGCCGCTGGGGCCTGAAAGGCTCGGAAGATCTGGGCGGCGGGCTCAAGGCGATCTTCCAGCTCGAAAGCGGCTTCGATGTCAATTCCGGACGGCTCGCGCAGGGCGGGCGCCTGTTCGGCCGCCAGGCGTTCGTCGGTCTCAGTTCGCAACCGTATGGCACGCTGACGTTCGGGCGTCAGTACGATTCGGTCGTCGACTATCTGGCGCAGACCACCGCCAACGGCAGTTGGGGCGGCGAGCTGCTCTCGCATCCGTACGACAACGACAACACCGACAACACGTTCCGCCTCGACAACACGGTCAAGTACGCGAGCCCGTCGATCTCGGGCTTCCAGTTCGGCGGCACTTACAGCTTCAGCAACGACACCAGCTTCGCGAACAATCGAGCGTACAGCTTCGGCGCACAGTACGCGTACGGCGGACTGCTGGTCGCCGCCGCCTATCTGCAGGCCGACAATCCGGGCAACGGTTCGAACGGCGCGATCACCGCGAACGACGCCGGCTTCGTCGCGACCCGCATGCGCGTATTCGGCGGCGGCATCACCTATACGATCGGGCCGGCGACGGCCGGCTTCGTCTACAGCAACTCGAACTATCTGCAGCCGACCGCCAACGGCTACCTCGGCATCGAGCCGCTGGTGCCGCTCGTGCCGGCCACCCCGCCCGGCATATTGCTGAATTCGCTGAAGTATCAGAACTTCGAGGTGAACGGCAAATATCAGATTTCGCCGGTGCTGTTCGTCGGCGCGCAGTATGTGTACACGATGGAAACCTACGATGCGTCGAACGGCGGCGTAAAGCCGCGCATTCATACGTTCGGGCTGATGGCGGATTACAACCTGTCCAAGCGCACCGACGTCTATCTGCAGGGCGCGTATCAGCAGGTCACTGGTGACTCGACGCTGTCGATTCTCGACTACGCGTTTATCCCCGGCACGCAGTCGCCTTCGTCGACGTCGAAGCAGGTCGTGGTGCGCGCGGCGATCCGGCATAAGTTTTAGTTTTTCGCGCGCGCTGGTGCTTGTCGGTTAGCGCTGGTGTGGCCGGTTCGACGCTAGCTCAGGCGTCCTGCTCCATACGCTTGCCGGTGCTCCAGGCTGACGTTCGCTTCACGCGCTTCCCCAGCGCGGCTGTCTTTCCCGCACTCCCATCCCGATTCAACACCAGGCGGCCCGCCGGCCAAGCCGCGACGCCGCGCGGATAGACGTCGGGCGCTCGCCAGCTCCTGACGCCGCGTCCTTAACCTCGCCCTTCGCCGTTATTGCCACCTACCGCATCCCACCGCGATTCAAGTTCCGCTGGTGTTTGCCGATAAGGCAATGGTCAATGATTGTGAATTGTCATCGGAATGCAACGTTTTTGCCGCTTTTCGCGTCGGCAACCCGCTGTGCCGTAACCGCTGAAATGCGGTTGGTAAGGTTTGTATCAGTGTGTGTGGCGCGAGATTTTTTTATTAAAGGGCACTTTACAATTCCGCGAGATTTTTGATCAGTCATCTGGCCTTCATCCGGCCAGTCCATGAATACAAGCAGGAGTCGAACAGGATGAGAAAACGCTTCGACAAAAAGATGCAGGCCAGTCTCGCCGGCGTGTGGCTCGCGCTGGCACTCGGCGGTTGCGCGAACTTCGGGCAACAGAACGCGCAGAATGGTGCGGCAACGGGCACCACCGCCACAGCGGGCGTGCCGGCGACGGATACGGACGCCGCGACCGACGCCACCGCGGCATCCGCGCAACTGACGATCGATGCCCACCAGCACGGGTCGCTGAAGAAGTCGCCGCCGCTCGTCTATCGCGTCAGGCGCGGCGACACGCTTGCGCGCGTCGCGCAGCGTCATCACTGCAGCGTCAAACAGTTGCAGGCATGGAATGGGCTGAAGGCATCGGCGCGGCTCAAGCCAGGACAGGTACTGCATGTCGTGTCGCCGGAAACGGCGCGGCAGGTGAAGCTGGCCAATGCCAATGCAGCGGCCGCCGCGAAAGCCGCGGTGGGTTCCACGCCGACGCCGGCGCCAGCATCGGCGGCACCACAGACGCCGGCCCAGGCTTCGTCACAAGCCGCGCCAGCGCCCAACGCCGCCACGGTCCACGAAGTGACGCAGGAAACCAACCGGCACGCGAACAGCGTGACGCTCGCGTGGCCCGCGTCGGGCAGCGTGGTCGAAGCATTCCAGCCGGGCGAAACACGCGGTATCGAAATCGGCGGCAAGCCCGGCGATCCGGTGCGGGCCGCCGCCGACGGCAAGGTGATGTACGCGGGCACCGGTCTGAATGGTTACGGCAGCCTGATCATCGTGCAGCACAACAAGGATTTTCTGACCGCGTATTCGCATAACCGCAAGCTGCTGGTCAAGATGGGCGACGTCGTGCGTCAAGGGCAGCAGATCGCGGAGATGGGCGACGAAAATAACTCGCGCGTGTCGGTCGGCTTCGAGGTCCGTCGCGACGGCAAGCCGGTCGATCCGATGCCGTATCTGCCGCAGGGGCGTGGCTAGTTCCGGCGTCGCCCAGTCCTTTCCTCCAAACATCCCGCAAAAGCTCACCGTTGTTTTAATCAGCAAAGCCAGGAGATCCGTTCGGCGACGCATTCGCGTCGCCGTTCTATCGATGAAAGCGCAACGCCGCGCGCCCGCATTCTTACGAACCAGGTACGAAATACCTTCAAATAAGGGGGATTCGTGCTGACGACGAAAGTAAAGCTCAGCGATTGCCACGCAATTCATCGATCGTGAGAAATAAAGCTTGCGTCGATCAATCGCGTATCGCGGCGTGAAGCCGCTTTCTGAACGGTGAGGAGATTCGGGAGCCGGCGGCGTATCTATCGATCGTTCAGCCGAACGATTCGAACATACGCCGCCTCGCCGCGATTCGTGTGCGCTTCCGACTACACCGCCTGCGCACCGCGCAACAGCCGCGATACTTCGCCGTGGTAATGCAGGATCGCGGGGTCGGCCTGCAACAGCGGCAGATAACGCGGCAGGAAACTATTGTTCGGCTGATCCGCCGAAAACAGCCCGACGACGGCCTCTGCGGTCGCGAGCCGATCGCCGGCATCGGCTTCCGCATCGTCGAGAATTTCGTCGACGCTCGCGATCACCGTCGATAGCGGCGCGAGCCAGCGAAATCCCGAACCGTTGATCAACACCTGCAGAAACGCCGCCGGCGTCACCGGGCCGAATTCCTTTTCGTACGACGCGCGCTCGTGATCGAGAATCGCCTTGTGCAGTGCGAGCAGTGGTCTGCGAATGTCCGAGAGGAATTGAGTACATTGCGGGTCGTTCATCGGCGGCTCCTGCGGCTGAGGTGACTCGACGTAATCGTGCGTCGCAATGCGATGCCTTGCGCGATGCATGGCGGCGTATCGACCGGCGTCCGTCACGCTGACGGGTCGATGCGTCGATGGTAACGCATAGATTCGCGTCCAGGTTCGATGGACTATGCGGCGAGCATCGGCGGCGGCCACGGTCCTTTTTTCTTCCGTCGTTGCGCTGCATCGCGTGCTGCGCAGCCGCACGGCGAAGTTTCTTTTCCACGACTACAATCGGCCGGTCTATCAGCGACGCCTGCTCAGCCGCTGCCCGCCTTGCGCCGCGCATTAGCGCGACGTGCCGAACAAACAGGGTGAGTTCTCGCGATCTGGCGCGGCGTTGCGATCTAAAACCGCCTGACCACAATCCACCTCGACCGGAGCCGCCCATGACAACGTTCAATATCAACGGCCAAACCCACACCGTCGACGCGCCGCCCGACATGCCCCTGTTATGGGTGCTGCGCGATCTCGTCGGCCTCACCGGCACCAAGTTCGGTTGCGGCATCGCTCAATGCGGCGCCTGCACCGTGCATCTCGACGGCGTCGCGGTGCGCTCGTGCGTACTGCCCGCGGCAGCCGTCGGCGAGCGCAAGATCGTCACGATCGAAGCGGTCGGCGACACGCCCACGGGGCAGAAAGTGCAGCAGGCATGGCGCGAACTCGACGTCGTGCAATGTGGCTACTGTCAGTCCGGGCAGGTGATGTCGGCGGCCTCGCTGCTTGCGCGCAACCCCGATCCGAGCGACGCGGACATCGATGCCGCGATGGCCGGCAACATCTGCCGCTGCGGCACCTACAACCGCATTCGCGTGGCGATCAAGCATGCCGCGAAGGGGGCCTGACATGTCCCAGCGATGGTTCGATACAGACAACGGCACGCGGCGCCCGAACGCGCGGCTGCATGACGACACACTCAGCGACCCGCACAACGCCCCCGGTATCTCGCGGCGCGGCTTCCTGAAGCTCGGCGTCGCGGTGGGTACGGCGGCGAGCGGCGCTCTGCTGCTCGGCTTCAGCGTGCCTGCCGTGAGTCAGGACCAGAAGACCGGCAAGACCGTGATCGGCGGCGATGCGAACGAGGCGCCGCAAAGCGGCGTGTTCGAACCGAATGCGTTCATCCAGATCGATACCGCCGGCAAGGTCACGCTGGTGATGCCGAAGGTCGAAATGGGCCAGGGCGTGTACACGTCGATTCCGATGCTGATCGCCGAAGAACTCGAAGTGCCGCTCGATGCGGTCACGCTTGATCACGCGCCGCCGAACGAAAAGCTCTTCAAGGATCCGCTGCTCGGCGGCCAGTTGACCGGCGGCTCGACATCGATCCGCTACGCGTGGGAGCCGATGCGTCGCGCGGGCGCGACCGCGCGCGCGATGCTGATCAATGCGGCCGCCGCGCAATGGCAGGTCGATCCGGCCAGTTGTCACGCGCAGGCCGGGCAGGTGATTCACGCGGCCAGCAACCGCACGGCGAGCTACGGTCAACTCGTGCAGGCCGCGGCGACGCAGACGGTGCCGCAGAACGTGCCGCTGAAAGACCCGAAGGATTTCAAGCTGATCGGCACGCCCGCGAAGCGTCTCGATTCGCCGGAAAAAGTGGACGGCACCGCGATGTTCGGGCTCGACGTGCGTCTGCCCGACATGGTCTACGCGGCGATCTCGACCTGTCCGGTATTCGGCGGCACGCTCGCGAGCGTCGACGATACGCATGCGAAAACGATCCCCGGCGTGCGCCAGATCATCAAGGCCGACAACGCGGTTGCGGTGATCGGCGATCACACCTGGGCCGCGAAACGCGGCTTGCAGGCGCTCGATATCAAATGGAACGAAGGAGCGGGCGCGCAGGTATCGATGAAGACGATCGTCGACGATCTCGCCGCCGCGTCACAACGCAACGGCGCGGTCGCGCGCAAGGAAGGCGACGTGCAACGCGCGTTCGGCGACGCGAAGACGCGCGTCGACGCGGTGTACCAGCAGCCGTTCCTCGCGCACGCGACGATGGAGCCGGTCAACTGCACGGTCCATGTGCGCGCCGACGCGTGCGAAGTGTGGCTCGGCTCGCAGGTGCCGACGCGCGTCGTCGATGCGGCCGCGGCGGTCACGGGCCTGCCAGCGGACAAGATCATCGTGCACAACCATCTGCTCGGCGGCGGCTTTGGCCGGCGGCTCGAAATCGATATGGTCACACAGGCGGTCAAGGTCGCCAAACAGCTGTCGACGCCGGTCAAGGTGGTCTGGACGCGCGAGGAAGACATCCAGCACGACATGTACCGGCCGTACTACTACGACACGATCTCCGCCGGGCTCGACGCGAACGGCAAGCCGATCGCGTGGCAGCATCGGATCGCCGGTTCGTCGATCCTCGCGCGCTTCGCGCCGCCCGCGTTCCAGAACGGGCTCGACCGCGACGCGGTGGAAGTGGCCTCCGATCTGCCGTACGACCTGCCGAACCAGTTGGTCGATTACGTACGCCAGGAGCCGCGCACGATTCCGACCGCGTTCTGGCGCGGCGTCGGGCCGACGCGCGGCACGTTCGTTGTCGAGAGCTTCGTCGACGAACTCGCCGCGCACGCGAAGATCGATCCGGTGCAATACCGGCGCAGTCTGCTCGGCAAATCGCCGCGCGCGCTGAACGTACTCAACGTGGCCGCGCAGGCCGGCAACTGGGGCAGCGCGCTGCCGCAGGGGCAGGGGCGCGGCGTATCGGTGATGCACGCGTTCGGCAGCTTCTTCGCGATCGTGCTCGACGTGGCGGTCGAAGACGGCGAGGTGACGGTCAAGCGCATCAACTGCGCGGTCGATTGCGGGATGGTCGTCAATCCGAACACGATCGAGGCGCAAGTGCAGGGCGGCATCATCTTCGGCATCACGGCGGCGCTTTATAGCGAGATCACGATCAAGGACGGCCGCGTGCAGCAGAACAATTTCACCGACTACCGGATGCTGCGTATCAACCAGACGCCGCCGATCGACGTGCATATCGTGAAGAGCGGCGAGGCGCCGGGCGGCATCGGCGAGCCGGGCACCGCGGCGCTCGCGCCCGCGTTGACCAATGCGATCTACGCGGCGACCGGCAAGCGGCTGCGGCAATTGCCGGTCGGTCGTCAACTGCACACCGCATGACGCGAAGGAGCCCTGCGATGAAAAACACTCTGAAGGGGTTGGGCGCGGCGCTGGCCGTCGCGTTACCGTTGTTCGTGCAAACACCGGCCAATGCGGCAACCTCGGCGGCAACGCCGGCAGCGGCTGGCGCTGCCGATCAGGCGCTCGTGCAACGCGGCGCCTATCTCGCCCAGCTCGGCGATTGCGCGGCCTGTCACACGGTGCCCAAAGGCAGGCCGTTCGCCGGTGGCCTGCCGATGAACACGCCGCTCGGCCGCATCTACGTGACCAACATCACGCCGGATGTGCAAACCGGCATCGGCGGCTATACGGAGCAGGACTTCGCGCGGGCACTGCGCGAAGGCGTCGCGAAAGACGGCCACAACCTGTACCCGGCGATGCCGTATCCGTCCTACGCGAAGGTTAGCGACGACGACATGAAGGCGCTCTACGCGTTCTTCATGCATGGCGTCGCGCCGGTGCCGCAGGCGAATCGCGAGTCCGATATCAAATGGCCGATGAACATGCGCTGGCCGCTCAAGTTCTGGAACATGGCGTTCCTCGACAACGGCGCGTATCGCGACAAGCCGGGCAAGGATGTCGCCTGGAATCGCGGCGCGTATCTGGTGCAGGGACTCGGCCATTGCGGCTCGTGCCATACGCCGCGCGGCGTCGCGTTTCAGGAGAGCGCGCTCGATGAAAGCGGCAGTGGCTTCCTGAGCGGCGCGCTGCTCGACGGCTGGTTCGCATCGAATCTGACCGGCGAACACAATGCCGGGCTCGGCCGATGGAGCGAGCAGGATCTGCAGGCGTTCCTGAAGACCGGTGCGAACCGTCATGCGTCGGCGTTCGGCTCGATGACCGACGTGATCAACAACAGCACGCAGCACATGAGCGACGCGGACGTCGCGGCGGTGTCGACGTATCTGAAGTCGCTGGCGCCGGTGGGCGGCAACGGCGCGCAGCCCTATACGTACGATCCGCAGGCGACCAGGGTCTCGCTCGATCGCCCCGCGAACGATGCCGGCGCGCGCCTCTATGCCGCGTATTGCATGCACTGCCACGGCGTCGACGGACGCGGTTTCGCGCCGATGCTCGCGCCGCTCGCCGGCAATCCGAACGTGCTCGCGAAGAATCCGGCGTCGCTGATCAACGTGACGCTGAACGGTACCGGTGATCTGGTAATCAACGGTGTGCCGTCGCCGTTCCCGATGCCGGGCTTCGCGGCGGTGCTCGACGACCGGCAGATCGCCGATGTGTTGAGCTTCGTGCGCGCGGGCTGGAACAACGGCGCGCCGGCGGTGGGCGCAGCGGAAGTCGCGAAGTTGCGCAAGTCGACCGAGGCGGCGCGGTAGGCGCGCCCGTTCAGGGTGGGACGGCAGTTACCGGTGTTGTCCCACCTTCTGCCGCTTCTCCAGCACCCGCGCATACCAGGTCAGCGGAAAGCACATCGCGAAGTAGATCAGCGCGACCATCCCGTAGATCGGAAACGGCCGGAACGCGGCATTGGTGATCATCGTGCCGGTCTTCGTCAGTTCGACGAAGCCGATGATCGACGCGAGCGCGGTGCTTTTGACGACCTGCACGAGAAAACCGACCGTCGGCGCGACCGCGATTTTCAGCGCCTGCGGCCACACGATATAGCGCAACTGCTGGCCGAAGGTCATGCCGAGACTTGCGCCCGCCGACCACTGGCCGCGCGGCACCGCCTCGACGCAGCCGCGCCAGATATCGACCAGATACGCGCTCGTATAGAGCGTCAGCGTGACTGCCGCCGCGGCCCATGGCGACACGTCGACGCCAAGCAACGGCAAACCGAAGAACGTCAGAAACAGCTGCATCAGCAGCGGTGTGCCCTGAAACAGCTCGACGTACAGCACGACGATGCGGCGCAGCCAGCCGATCGGCGACACGCGCATCGCGAGCAGCAGCAAGCCGACGATGCCGCCGCCGACGAATGCGATCACCGACAGCAGCACGGTCCAGCGCGCGGCGATCAGCAGATTGCGGGCAATGTCCCACAGCGTGAATTCGACCATGATCAGCGCTCCGTTGGCAGTGTGCGCGCGCCGCGCCAGAACAGTCGGCCGCGCCCGTTGCCGGGCTTGCCGCCGCTATCGTTGCGGCTGCCGCGCGCGGCGCGGCCCGCGAACAGGTTGCGGCCGAAACGGTTCAGCAGTTGCCGCAACGCGATCGACATCAGCAGATAAGTCGCGGTGATGATCAGATAGCTCTCGAACGAGCGGAAGTTGCGCGACTGGATGAAGTTCGCCGCGTAGGTCAGGTCCGGCACCGAGATCTGCGATACGACGGCCGAGCCGAGCATCACGATCAGCACCTGGCCGAGTAGCGCGGGAAACACATTGGCGAGCGCCTGCGGCAGCACTACGTGACGGAACACCTGGCGTGAGCGCAGACCGAGCGCCTCTGCCGCCTGCACCTGGCCACGCGAAATCGAATCGATGCCGGCGCGCACGATCTCGGTGGCGTACGCGCCGAGATTGACGGTCATCGCCAGCACGGCGGCCTGCATTTCGTCGATATGCAAGCCGAGACTGGGCAAGCCGAAGAACACGAAGAACAGTTGCACGAGAAATGGCGTATTGCGGATCAGCTCGACGTAGCTCGCGACCAGCCAGCGCGCCCATTTGGGCCCGGCCGCCGCGATGCTCGCGCCGGCGACGCCGACGAGTCCGCCGAGCACCGTCGACACGGCCGTGAGCCCGAGTGTCACGGCGGCGCCGCGAACGAGCATGTCGGCATAGAGGCCGAAGCCGCTGAAATCGAACGCATAAGTCATCGCTTGATACTCGTCGTTGATCAGAATCCAATCGCTGCCGGGTTCACGACGCAAGGCCCCGTGAGAGGCCCAGCGTCAACGCGGCTCAGCGCGAGTCAGCACAGGCAAGTCAGAACTCGGCCGGCAGCGGCGCGCGCAGCCACTTCTCGGAAATCGCGTTCATCGTGCCGTCCTTGCGAGCCTTCGCAATCGTTTCGTCGACCTTGGCCTTCAGGCGCGGCTCGTTCTTGTTCAGCCCGACGTGATCGGGCGAGCTGAACAGCGAAAACTTCTGCTCCGGATCGTTGGCCGGATGACGCGCGAGAATCGTTGCACCAACGTCGTTGCCGACCACCATCAACTGCGCCTGGCCGGACAGAAACGCCGAGATGGCGCCGTTCGGATCGTCGAAACGCTTGATGTTCGCGCTGGGCGGCGCGATCTTCGTGACGCTCAGGTCTTCGAGCGTGCCGCGCGCGACCGCGATCGACTTGCCGGCGAGATCGGCGGCGTTTTTCACATGCAGCGATTTCGGGCCGAACACCGCGAGGTAGTACGGCGCGTACGGCATCGAGAAATCGATGACCTTCTCGCGCTCCGGCGTCTGGCCGACCGACAGCAGCATGTCGGCTTTGCGGTCGGCGAGATAGGCCATGCGGTTGTCGCCGGTCACCGCGACCAGTTCGACCTTCGCGTTGAGTGCCTTGCCGATCAGATTGGCGACGTCGATGTCATAGCCGACCGGCTTCATATCCGGGCCGATCGAGCCGAATGGCGGATAGTCCTCGAACACGCCGATGCGTACGGTGCCCGATTTGGCGATGTCGTCGAGTGCATCGGCATGCGCGGCCGACGGCAGCGCGCACAACACGCCGAGTGCGGTCATCGCCAGCGTCGCGACGAGTGTGGCGAACACGCGGCGCGGCTGCGCGCGGCGGGGCGATTGCGGAGCGGAGTGCTGATTCATGGTCTCTTCCTTTGTCGAAAAACGTCGTTATTGAATGGATTCGGGCGCGTGCGGCGACTCAGATGGCTCACGCGGCGCGTGCGGCGATCAGCTTGCACGCATGTGGCGGCAGTTCGGCGAGCACCGGCATGCCGAGCGCGAGTCCCGGCGTTTCGCGTGGCGTGGTCGCGGCGGTCAGCGTGAAGCCGCTGCAATCGATCGTCGCTTCCAGCGAAGCACCCACGTCGCGAATGAACGTAACGGTGCCCGGCAGCCGGTTCGGACCGGCGGTGTCGGAAGCCGCCTTCGCCGTCTTCAGGCAGATGTCCTCGGGCCGGATCAATAGACGGATCGCGTCGCCGGCCCGCGCGTTCGCGGCGAGCGGCGCGCGTGGGTTCGGCGCGACCGTGATGGACTGACCGCCCGGCAGGCTCACGCCGCCTGCGCCATCGTGCTGAACCGGCAGGATATTGCCGAGGCCGATGAAGTCCGCGACGAATTCGCTGACCGGATCGCGATAGATATCGAGCGGCTTGCCGACCTGTGCAATGCGGCCTTTTTCCATCACGACGATTTCGTCGGCCATCGTCATCGCTTCGCGCTGATCGTGCGTGACCATGATCGTCGTGATGCCGAGGCGTTGCTGCAGCAGACGGATCTCGACCTGCATCGCTTCGCGCAGCTTCGCGTCGAGCGCGGACAGCGGTTCGTCGAGCAGCAGCAGTTGCGGCTCCGATGCGATCGCGCGCGCAATCGCGACGCGCTGGCGCTGACCGCCCGACAATTGCGTGACCGGCCGGTTCGCCATGTGCGGCAACTGGATCAGTTCCAGCAGTTCGGCGACGCGGCGGCTCTGCTGGTCTTTCGCGACCCGGCGCAGCTTCAGCGGATACGCGATGTTTTGCGCGACCGTCATATGCGGAAACAGCGCGAGCGACTGGAACACCATGCCGAAGTCGCGCCGGTTCGCGCTCAGATGCGTGATGTCGCGGCCGGCGAAATGCAGGCTGCCCGAGGTGGGCGTCTCCAGCCCGGCAATCATGCGCAGCAGCGTGGTCTTGCCGCAGCCGGACGGGCCGAGAAAGCACACGAGCTTGCCGTCGGGCACGCTCAGATCGACGTTGTCGACGGCATGCACCGCGCCGAAGCGCCGCGTCACGGCCTGCAAGGTCAGATGGGTCATCGAAGGCTCCAGCGCGGGGGAACTCAAAGTGCAACCCCTTCGTCGCCGATCAGCTTTTCGAGCAGCCAGATCAGCGCGAAGTCGATCGCGACGATAAATACGGCGAAACAGAACACGGTCGGATCGAGCGACGACACCGTGCGGCTATACAGCCAGACCGGCAGCGTCATCGTGTCGATGCTGTACAGGAAGAATGTGACGGTGAACTCGTTGAACGACACGATGAACGCGAACAGCATGCCGGCGAGAATGCCGGGGCGCATCAGCGGCAGCACCACGTCGATCAGCGCGCGGGTGGGGCTCGCGCCCATCACGCAGGCCGCTTCCTCGAACTCCGGGCCGATCGACGCGACCGACGCCGCGCAGTTCTTCACGGTGAACGGCAGCGCCAGAATCACGTGCGCGATGATCAGCCGGCCGACGCCGAGTTCGACCGGCAGCACGTTGAACACCAGCAGCAGCGACAGGCCGAGCATCACGAGCGGATAGACGAGCGGCAGCGCGACCAGTTGCTCGACCGCCGGCTTGCCGCGAAAGCGGTAGCGCGACAGCGCATAGGCGGCGGGCACCGACACCAGCGTCGCGATCAGCATCGTCGAGAACGCGACGATGAGGCTGGTGGTAAGCGCCGCGCCCATCGACAGCGTATCGGTCGCCTCGGGCGACACGAAGCTTTGCCAGGCGGCGCGATACCAGTGCAGGCTGTACGCGTGCGGCGGAAATTCGAGCGTGTCCGCCGCGCTGAACGACATCACGATCATCGTCAGGATCGGCAGCGCGGCCAGAAACAGCACGACGCCGGCGGTGAGCGCAGTCGCGCGCCCGAGCTGGCCAGGCATCGTGTGCGGCAGGCGCAGCCAGCGCGGCGTGGATCCAGGCAGACCCGAAGTGGGCAGTGGCGTGCTCATGCGTGAGACTCTCCGCTCAGACGTTGGGTGCGGCGCACCAGACGTTGCGATAGCGCCATCACGGTCAGCGTCGTGATCATCAGTACGACGCCGGAAGCGGACGCGGCCGGCCAGTTCAGCAGCGGCGCGACCTGATCGTGGACCAGCACCGCGAGCATCGGCACGCGCCGGCCGCCGAGCAGCAACGGCACCGCGAACGCGCTCGCGTTGTAAGCGAACACCAGCAACGCGCCCGACACGAGGCCGGGCATCGCGAGCGGCAACAGCACATGACGCAGCGTTTGCCAGCGCGTCGCACCGAGCGTCGCGGCGGCTTCCTCGTACGAGATCGACACCGCGCGCATCGCACTGGCGAGCGGCAGCACCGCGAGCGGAAACGCGGTCTGGATCAGCCCGAGCAGCACGCCATGCTCGCGATACAGCCACATCACCGGACGCTCGACGAGGCCACTGCCGAGCAGCGCGTGATTGAGCAGCCCGGCCGGGCCGAGAATCACGAGCCAGCCGTAGCCTTGCAGCAGCAGATTGACGAGCAGCGGCAGCAGCACGCCTGCAAGCAGCAGCCGCCGCGCGAGCCGCGACTTCGTGCGCGCCATCGCCAGCGCGACCGGAATCGCCAGCAGCACCGCGAAGATCATGCTCTGGAATGCGAGCCGCAGCGTTAGCCACAACGATCTGATGAAGTAGCCGTCGACGAGGTCCGCGTAGTTCTGCAGCGTATAGCTGCGCCATTCGTTGCCGGCGCTGCCGAAGCTCATGCGCAGCACGACCAGCGCCGCCGCGCCGAGCACCGCGAGAAACAGCAGGATCGGCGCGAGCAGCAACCAGGGGCGCGCGTTGGCGAGCATGCTCGCGGCGGCGGGTTCAGTCACGGCGGCAGCGGCGCCGGATGCCGGACCCGGTGCCGCCTCGTCCGGCACCATCGCGGCACGTCGTGAGAAGCGCGCGAGCATCGTGTTCATGCCGAGAAGATTTCGGTGTAGCGCTTGATCCATGCCGGCTGCACGACGGCGAGCGCCTTGTCGTCATGCAGCACCGCTTTCTCGGCGATCTGCTGCGGGCTCGGCACGAACGCGCGGCTCTCGGCCGGGATCACCGCTTTCGAATTGACCGGGCCGTTCAGCACGTCGGCGGCCATGCGGCCTTGCACGCCCGCATCGAGCGAATGGTTGATGAATGCGTGGATCAGATCGGCATCGCCCGGATGCGCTTTCGGGATCACCGTGAACATCAGCTGCGTCGCGAAGCCTTCCTTCATGCCGTAGGTCACGCCCATCTTGTACTCGGGCTTGCGGATCTGGTCGGGGAAAAACGCTGGCGAGTAGATGCCGCCGATATCGAGCGAGCCGGTGCGGAACAGATCGGCCACCTGGTTCGGGTTCTCGCCGAGCGTCATCACGTGGTCCTTCAGTTGCGCGAGTTTCTTGAAGCCGGGCTCGATGTTCTGCTGCGAGCCGCCGTTCATCTTCGCGGCGATGATCGCGAGGTCGACCGCCTCGGCCCATTCGGGCGGCGGCAGGAACACGCGGCCCGAGTACTTCGGGTCCCACAGTGCTTCGTAAGACGACGGCGGCGTTTTCACCGTCGCGGTGTTGTAGATCAGTCCGTCCGACCACAGCAGATAGCCGACGCCGAAGCCGTTCGCGCCGGTGCGGTATTGCGGCGCGACGTCCTTCAGGTTCGGCAGGCGGTCCAGATCCGGCTTCATCAGCAGGCCGGCGTCCGCGAGCCCCGACGCGCCGACGCCCGCGAGCGTGATCACATCGTAGGTCGGACGGTCGCCGCTCGCCTTCAGCTTGGCGACCATGCCCGAGGTGCCGTCGGCGCGATCGGCGACCACTTTGGCGCCGGTCTTCGCGGTAAACGTCGCAGCGATGTTGCGCAGCGCGGCCGTGCCGGTATCGTCCGACCACGTCAGGATGCGCAGCGTCTTGCCGCTGAAGTTGTGTTCCTGCGCGCGCAGATTGAGGAACGGCATCGGCAGCGCGGATGCCGCGAGCGCCGTGCCGAGCGTCTTGATGACCTGTCTTCTACCCCGTTTGATCTGTTGCATGGCGGTCTCCTGTGTTGAACGCCTGTTGCCGATGAATCGCCGTGACCGCAGCGGGATATAACCGCGCGTGAATGCACTGTAGGTTTGCCAAAATCCATCAACAATCGAAATATGCGCATGGACGGCATGACGTACGCTCATGGCACCGGGTGCGAGGATGCAGCGACGCGCGCCGCGGCGATTCGGCCGGAACCGGCGGATGAGCGCGCCTCCGGGTTAACGTCCATATCCGGTGGGTTGGCGTGTGGCGGCGTCGCGGTATGAGGAAAGCTGGGTGCTGGCGCACCGGTTGGCGGCTTTTGCGCACCATGCCGGTGCGGCACGGTGTGAACGGCGCCGTTTCGCGGCGTGCATGAGCCGAACGCATACGGATTTGCCTGTGGTCCGGCTCGTGCAGAGACAGCCGATCGCGTATTCTGTCGGCATGACGGGCACGGCGGCGAAGGGCGCCGCCGCGGCCGCGCATGATTTTTTCTGATCGTGGATACACCGATGCGACGCCTTCCGCCGCTCAACGCGCTGCACATTTTTGAGACCGTCGCACGCCATCGCAGCTTCACGCGCGCCGCCGACCACCTATGCCTGACGCAAGGCGCGGTCAGCCGGCAGATCATCGCGCTCGAGGAGTATTACAAGTTCCCGCTGTTCAAGCGGCACGCGAAGGGCCTGACGCTGACCGCCGAAGGCGAAATGCTGCTGCCGGCCGTCAAGGAGAGCTTTGCGCGCATCGAGGAAATGTCGCTGCGGCTGACGAGACAACGCACCGATCTCGCGCTGAAGGTGCCGACCTGCGTGATGCGCTGGATGCTGCCGAAAATCATGCGCTTCCAGTCCGAATATCCGGATCTGCATGTGCAGATCACAACGACGTGGCAGCACGACATCGACTTTCAGAGCGAACCGTTCGATGCGGCGATCATCTACGGACCGTCGCCGGGCGCGGACGTGCAGGCGGTGTCGCTGTTCGAGGAGCGTCTGACGCCGGTCTGCACGCCCGAGCTGCTGAAAAGCAAGCCGCTCGATCAGGTGGGCGACCTCGTGCGCCATACGCTGCTGCATCCGACGCGCGATCATCGGGACTGGAAGAGCTGGCTCGCGAAAGTGGCGGAAACGGATGCCGCCGGCGCGGGCGCGATCGATGCCGAACTCGGGCCCAGCTTCGACACGCTCGACATGGCGACCAATGCGGCCGCGCAGGGCTTCGGCGTGGCGATCAGCGATCTCGCGCTGATCGACGAGGACGTTGCGGCGAGGCGTCTGGTGCGGCCATTCGATACGGTGCTGAAAACCGGCTGGCGATACTACTTCGTCTATCCGGATTCAGTCGCGCAGCAGCAGAAGCTGAATCTGTTTCGCGACTGGATCGTCGAGCATTGGGAAGAGTGACGCCTTCTGTGGCGTTCTACGTATCGCCTAACGTGAGCCGTTAAGGCGCAAACGACAGAAACAGATACGCGGCGAACAGCGACAGATGCACCGCGCCTTGCAGGATCGTCGTGCGTCCGGTGCTGAGCGTCAGCGTGCCGACCACCAGCGTGAGCGCGAGCAGCACCATCTCCTTGCCGTTGATGCCGAGCACGATCGGCTGGCCGATATACAGGAACACGCCGGCGACGGTAGGAATGGTCAGGCCGATACTGGCGAGTGCCGAGCCGAGCGCGAGATTGAGGCTGGTCTGCAGCCGGTTGCCGCGCGCGGCGCGCAACGCGGCGAGCCCTTCGGGCAACAGCACCAGCGCCGCAATGATGATACCGACCACCGCCGGCGGCGCGCCCGCGTTCAGCACCGCGCTTTCGACCACCGGCGACAACACTTTCGCGAGCAGCACCACCGCGACGAGGCTCACCAGCAGCAGCGCGCCGCTGATCATCGCATCGCGGCTGCTGGGCGGATCGGCGTGAACGTCTTCATCGGGCACATCGGCGAGAAAGTAATCGCGATGGCGCACGGTCTGCACGAACACGAACACGCAATACAGCACCAGCGATGAAATCCCCGCGAATGCCAGTTGCGAGCTCGACAGGATCGGGCCGGCGTTGGTGGTGGTGAAGTTCGGCATCACGAGCGTCAGCACCGACAGCGACGCGAGCACCGCCAGCGCCGCCGCCGCGCCGCGACTCTGAAAATCCTGTTCGAGATGGTGGATGCCGCCCACCAGCAGACACAGCCCGACGATCCCGTTACAGACGATCATCACCGCGGCGAACACGGTGTCGCGCGCGAGACCGGCTTTTTCGGGACCGGACGTCAGCATCACCGAGACGATCAGCGCGACCTCGATGACCGTGACGGCGACCGCGAGCACCAGCGTGCCGAACGGCTCGCCGATGCGATGCGCGACCACTTCCGCATGGTGGACGGCGGCGAACACCACCGCGCACAGCGCCACGCCGACCAGCGAAAGCAGTAGCGCGTTGCCCGGCACCGCGTAGCCGGCGGCGAGCACGATCCAGCCGACGAACGGCACGGCGAGAGTCCAGCGGGGTAATACGGCCGTGGTCGAGGTCATTCGGAGATCCTTTGCATGCGTGGGGATGACGGGACGAAGCCGCCGGTTTTCGAAAGTGTGTGAATCTGCGTGTTCACTTTAAGAACCAATGCTAAATATTTAAATTATAAGAAATAAATGTGACACGAAAAGGGCGCTACCGGATCTTTTCAACAGACGCAACACGCGGCGCGAAGCCGTGGGCTCGAGATATTGAGGGCTCGTCCGGTGGGGAATCATTGTGCAACGGAAGGATCGGTGATGCGCGGGGCGACGTGCCCGCTGCGTTTAAAACTCGTAGTGCCGGTGCGCCGGCATGCGGCACGGGTTCTGGCGCAGTGCCTGCTCTCGTATGAAGCCATCGACTGGCGCCGCTATCGTTTATCCGGATACCGGCGCCAGCCTGTTTCCCTACAGCAACTTCAGCGGCCGATTTACTGGCCGATCGCGCGGATCGTCAGCGCATTGCGCACCGACGTCACGCCCTGCACGTTCTGTGCGGCCGTGGTCGCGAGTTCGATCATCTGCTGTTCCGGCACCGAGCCAGCCAGCGTCACGGCGCCATCGCGCGCGCGCACGGTGATGTTCGAGACCGTCAGGCCCTTCGTCTTCGAGAGTGCGCCGCGCACCTTGCGCTGCAGTGCGCGGTTAGCCGCGCGGACCTGCTTGGCGTTCGGTGCGGAGGCCGCCGGCGCAGCCGTGGTGGCCGCATCGTTGTTTTGCGCGTACGCGTTCAGGGATGCGAAAACGATCAGAGCGCCGCCGATCATCTTGATTGCCGGGAATGCTTTCATTCGACTTCTCCTGTTGTCATAGGTACATCAGTTCCCCGGATGGGGCCGATGGTCACACCAGCGGGTACAGCGGGATTCGATACGAATGTTACGGGTATAGCAGCCCTGCGAATACGCCTGGAATCGATCCAGCCATGCGACGCGAGGCTGGAAAGCCGAGCGGCCACAGGGCACATGTTGGGACGTGTTGCGGGCCGGTGACACACAATACAACAATTAGTGCCATGTCGACCCGGGGTGGCATGAAAGTGAGGCTTCGGTACAACGCAATAGGCTGGATGAGACCGGGCGATGGCGTCGAATCACGATGCCCGGGACCACGACACGAAAAAAGCGGATGACGTATGAGAAATGAGCTTCTTCCGATCCGGCCGCTGCGCCGCGACGATCTGCCGGTCGACACTGTCGAGCTGGCGCGTTTCATGGTAGGCAAATACCTCGTGCACGATTTGCCCGAAGGCCGTATCAGTGGACGTATCGTCGAGACCGAGGCATATCCGCTCGGCGATTCGACGAGCCATGCGTTTATTGGCCGCCGCCCGTACAACGGTTCGATGTTTCTCGCACCTGGGCACGCGTATGTGCGGCTGACCTATGGCGTGTCGTACATGCTGAACATGTCGGCCGAAGCGGAGGAGGTCGGCGCCGGTATTCTGCTGCGCGCGGTCGAGCCGCTCGAAGGACTTCCATTGATCGAAGCGCGCCGCCCCGGCGTGCCGCTGCGCGATCTCGCGCGCGGGCCGGGCCGGTTGACGGTCGCGTTCGGTATCGATCAGGCGTTCGATGGGCGCGATCTGTGCACCGGCCGCGGACTCTGGATCGGTGTGATCGAGACCGGCGACGCGCCGCTCGGCGTGACCACGCGGATTGGTCTGTCGCGTGAGATGCATCAGCCGCTGCGTTTTTTCGAGCCGGGCAGTGTCTTCGTCAGCGGGCCGCGCAAGCTGTTGCTGATTCCGCCGTCGGAGGCGTGAAAGTGTGAAGGCTCAGCGGGTTGCAAGGGCATCGATCAAGGCAATTATCACTACATGCTTCATGCATTACGGCAGGCCTCTATTTATTCCCATTCATTATTGCGACGAAAACAATTATCTATCTCGAAATTAAGGGTTTTCCCTTGAAGGGACGATGACTAGACTGAATTCAATCGCTTACGCAACAGTGCGAAAAGCGATGCAACAGACAAAATCAGATTGGAGGTAAGTCATCATGAAATCGCTCTTCAAGGCAGTTGCCATTGCAGCAGTTCTCGCCGCACCGGTCGTCTCCTTCGCGCAGTCGAGCCAGCAGCCTGTCACCCGCGCGGAAGTGCGCAATCAATTGATCCAGCTCGAACAGGCCGGCTATAGCCCGGCGACGTCGAGCGACGCGGATTACCCGGGTAACCTCCAGGCCGCGCAACGCCGCGTGGACGCGCAGAACTCCGCCGTCGCGCAGACCAATCCCGTTGCTGATACGAGCGGCTACGGCGCGCCGATGGGCGGCACCTCGCAGTCCGGTGGCGTGGTCCAGCCGATGAGCGGCGCACACGGCGTCTATTTCGGTAACTGATCCGCGGCGTGCAGCGTATGGAAGCGGTGCGTGCGATGACTATCCGCACGCATCGCTTCAGATCACCTGACGAACCCATCCGGCGCGACGCGCGAATGCGCTGTCAGCGTGTCGTCCGCGCGCGCGTTGTGTTCCTGTTTAAAGGAACCTCCGCTGCCGCAAGGTGGCTTGGCCCAAGCTTTTCGAGGTTTGGGCTTTTTTTGCTTCGATTGACTGGCGCCGCTGCGGAGCGCGTGCGCGCTAAGGCCGTTCGCCGTGAATATAGAACTCGAGTTGTTGAATGGTGAACTGCTGTTCCGCGATGATGTTCTTCACGAGGTCCCCGATCGATACCATGCCGACAAGCCGCTCGTTTTCGATGACCGGCAGATGACGCATGCGCCGCTCGGTCATCAGCGCCATGCAGTCTTCAGTGGTCTGGTCGGGGCGAACGAAGCGCACCGCCTTGCTCATGATGTCGCGCACGGGCGTCGCTTTCGACGAGCGGTCCATCAGCACCACCTTGCGCGCATAGTCGCGTTCGGTGACGATCCCGGCAATGCTGTCGCCGTCCGTGACCACCAGCGCGCCGATGCCTTTTTCGGCCATCAGCCGGATAGCCTCGTACACGGAATCATCGGCGCCGATCGTGTAGACGCCGGACGGGTTCGGTTTTGTTTTGAGAAGCTGCGCAACGCTTGTCATGGAGCGGCTCCGTTTCGCAATGCAGCACGCCGACATGGCGCGCCGTCGTGAGGGACAGGACAGGCCATTGCAGTATAGGCGTGCGATGGCCCGCCGGTACACCCGAATACGTGCGGCGCTGCACACGCCCGGCATCGATCGGCAGGCCGCGCCGATGCGTGTGTCCGCGCGTTTTGAGGCACACGAAGTTTTGCGCCGCTTTCCGTAGCCACGAAGGGGCATCCGCGTGCGGCACGCGGATTAGCGGTAAACTCGCAGTCCACACCTTATCCCCGGCTTGACCGGGTTCATGTCAGCACCACTGTTTAACGCCATGCTCACGTCTCAGGATTCATCGCCCGCAGCGGACGGCGCCGTCACCGGCGAATGCGTCGCACTCGACGCCACCGCCACACTCCCCACGCGCTACGGCACGTTCACCTCTTATGTGTTTCGCGTGGTCGACAGCGGCGCCGAACATCTCGCGCTCGTGATGGGCGATGTCGCCAACCAGTCGTCCGTGCTGACCCGCCTGCACTCGGAGTGCCTGACGGGCGACGTGCTCGGTTCGTATCGCTGCGACTGCGGCGAACAACTCGATCTCGCGCTGCGCTATATCGCGGCCGAAGGCTGCGGCGTGCTGCTCTATCTGCGCGGGCACGAGGGGCGCGGTATCGGCCTGTCGAACAAGATTCGCGCCTATGCGCTGCAGGAGCAGGGGCGCGATACCGTCGAGGCCAATCTCGATCTCGGTCTGCCCGACGATTCACGCGAATACGATTCGGCCGCGGGCATTTTGCGCACGCTCAAAGTGACATCGGTGCGGCTGATGAGCAACAACCCGGAGAAGTTTCATACGCTGTCGAAGCACGGTATTCCGGTGTGCGAGCGCGTCGCGCTCGCGATTCCGATGCGCGAGGAAAACGAGCGCTATATCCGTACCAAACAGGTCAAGTTCGGGCACTACTTCGACGAGAACGAGTAGGCCCTTCTAAACGCTCAGAACAGCCCGAAATCGTCATTGCTATCGGGAATCGCATCGAGCAGACGAGTTAGCGCGTGATAGCCGAGCGGGCTCGAAAGTGTGGTCGCGATATGCAGGCAGCGGCGGGCACTATCGTTCGCGTGTGTTTGCGGCGCTAATTCGGTTGCTGGTGTTTCCGGCGTTGCCGGCGTTTGTGATGTTCGGCGAGACGGGCAGGGTTGCGAGCGAGGCTCGCCGAATGCGCGCCGCAATGGGCAGGTGTACATGCTCTCTCCTGTGTCGAATATCCGGTGACGCGCACGAGCGATTTGTGCGTGTGCCGTCGATCAACCGGTACGGTTCAATGCGCCGCGACCTGCGCGCCGGTCACGCGCGGCAACAACTCCGCCAACACTTCCTTCAACGTCGTTGCGCCGAAGCGTCGCTCGCTGACATTCGCTTCGACGTCGATACGGCCCGCGTTGTGCGCGTCGTACAGATCGACGATCAGCCGCGCATGCCGCTCACCGATCCCGGCACCGTGCATCACCGCAGGCCAGTCGTCGCGCGGCACTTCCCAGTCCACTACCGGCCGTCCCGAGAGCTGCTCCAGGGTACGCGCCACATCGAGTGCGCTGACCCTCTCACTCGCTTCTACACTGACGATTCGCGGCATCGCGCGCGATGGCTGAGTGTCGAGCAACAACTCGGCCGCGAACTGGCCGACGTCCCGCGCGGCCACAGTCGGGAACAGCTTGTCGAGCGGATGATGCAAGCTTGGCAGCACGCCCCGCTCAAGCGCGGCCGGCAACACGCGTGCCCAGTTGTGCATGTGTTCCGCGCTGCGCAGAAACGTCAGCGACGAATCGATCGAGCGCAGTTGCGTTTCGAAGTAGTGGAACAGCGTCGTGATGCCCGTGCCGTCCGCGTGCTCGGCGCCATAGTCGGAAAGCACGAGCACATGTGGTGGAGGAGCCTCGCGTAACGCAGCAACGCTTGCGTCGATCGTGCGCCGCATCCCGGCCTCTGGATCGTCATGCGCGCGCGGCACCGGACACAGCACCTGCACCGCTTGCGCGCCTTTGATCGCGCGTGCGACCGATTCCGCGTCGTTCAGATCCGCGAGCGCAATTTCACAGCCGATTGCCGCGAGCGCTTCGCCTTGTTTTGCGTCGCGAAACACCGCGCGTACCTCGCGTCCCGCGCGACGCAATGCGCTTGCACATGCATGGCCGACCGGACCCGCTGCTCCAAAAATAACGAACACGTTGCGCTCCTTTGAGATCGATACAGGCTCGATCGTACGGACGTGTTGCCAGCAAAGCGCGCAGATATGGATGATGTTGCGCGGATCCGGATGATTTCTTGCAGCGACATAGCGCGATACCGCCGTATGGAGAACCGCCAGCGAATCGCATCGCCACCGTCCAGCACACGAAATCCCGTCGCCTCAGCGAAATCGCGGAAAACGCCGCACAATGCACGAACCTCGCCGCCACTCAGGAGAACCGCGATGAACGCCGTCACCCCGATCCCCGCGCTCGCGCCGCACAGTGGCTCGCGCATGACCTTGCGCTCGAGCCGCGCGCTTGGCTGGCAGGATTTCGGCGCGGAACTGGTCGGCGTGTCGGCTGGTTTGCATCGGATACCCGCGTTCCGGCATCACCGCGTGGGCGTGCATGTCGGCGCGCCGGTGACGGCGCACTGCCGGACCGACTCGCGCCGTCTGTCGCGGATTCAGGCGCACGGCGACGCCGATGTGATCCCCGCGGGGCTCGAAGGTCAGTGGACCGATGAAGCCGCCTGCACGATCTTCAGCGTATGGTTCGCCGCCGAATTCGCGCAGCGGACCGTCGAGCAACTGGCGCTGAAATCGTCCGATGCGCAATTGCGGCCGCGCTTCCAGATGCGCGATCCGCGCTTTCAGCATCTCGCGTGGGCGCTGCAAGCTGAACTCGAAGCGGACGACGCGTCCGATCCGCTGTATGCCGAGAGTCTGTGCACGGCGATGGTGGTGCGGCTGATCGGCGGCTCGCCGGAATCAGGCAAGCTGCGGCGCACACTTGCGCCACGCACGGCGGCGCGCGTGATCGAATTCATCGACGCGCATCTGGACCAGCGTCTGACGCTCGACGATCTTGCCGCGCAGGCGCAACTCAGCGTGCCGCATTTCAAGCTACTGTTTCGCGAAACGCTGGGCGTGCCCGTGCATCAGTACGTGGTGCGGCGACGGGTGGAGCGCGCGAAGGCGCTATTGCTGGAAGGCCGGCTTAGCGCGAGCCAGATTGCGCTTGATGCCGGCTTTGCGCATCAGAGCCATATGGCTCACTGGATCGGGCGTTTGCTGGGCGTGACGCCGCGCGAGCTGCGCGGCGCCGCACGGGATGAGGCGGTGTCAGTGGAGCAGCGGAACTCCGGGCATTAATGCGGTCAGCGGTGCCGCGATCAGCCCGGCCCGACCCCGGTCAACTGCGCATACACATCATGCGCGAGCTGCAATAGCTGCTTGCGATCGATGCCGCCCGACACCGCATAGCCGAAATCGCCGTCGATCCAGTAGAACACATTGACGGGCCCCGACTGATACAGCTTGAACGCGGTCGTGTTCGCGTTCTCCTTGCGATGCGAGATGCACAGCGTCACGCGCTCGCCGTTCGGACCGCGATACATGAACTGCGCGGTCGGGCCGTCGGTGCCCGGCAGCAGACGGCCGCCCGATAGCATGAAGCCGCTCTTCGACAGCATCGGCGGATGCACCTGGGTGCCGAGCCGGTTCGCGAGCCATTGCACGAATTCCTGCTCGTGCTCGGCGCTCATATCGCTTGGCCGGTCGATCGCCGGCATGTAGACCACGTGCGCGAGCGCCGCCTGGCGCGCGAAACCTTCGGCGCTATCCGCGCTGACCGCACGCACGCTGGTGTGATCGAGCGCGACCGGCGGGATCAGATCGCCGCGATGCATGCCGATGCCGAGCCCCAGCACCAGCGCCGCCGCCATGCCGCCGAACTGCGCGGCGTAGCGCGGCCAGTTCGCGGCCACTCGCGAGTGGCGCGGCGCGGGCGCCTGCAGCCGCTTCGGCACCGGCTCGCTGAGCACGCGGTCGTAGCGCTCATGAAACATGCTGTTGAGCGAAAAATAATCGCTGATACGCGCGGCCAGCTCCGGGTTCTGTTCGAGCGCGCGTTCCACCTCGACACGGCGCTCGCCCGACAGCGTGCCGTCCACGTACGCGTGCAAATCTTCTTCGCCGATCGGCATTTGCGGCTCGCTCATCGCACCACCTGTAATTTCGCACCGGGCTGGCTGCCCGCCATCAATGCCCGCAGCCGTTCGCGGCCGCGCGACAGCCGCGACATCACCGTGCCGATCGGGATGTTTAACGCCAGCGCGACATCGGCATAGCTCATTTCTTCGAGACCGACCAGCAGCACCACCTCGCGCTGCTCGAGCGGCAGCCGCTGCAAGGCGTAATCGAGATCGCGCATTTCCAGTGAACGGGTCTGCGACGACGGCACGGCGAGTTCGCTTTCGGGGATGCTGTCGTCGTCGACCGCGACGTGGACCGCGCGCGCCGACGCCTTGCGCGCCTGGTTCGCAAACACGTTGTGCATGATCGTAAACAGCCACGCGCGCAGATCGGTGCCCGGCTGGAACAGGCCGGTGCGGCCGAGCGCGCGTTCGAGCGTGTCCTGCACGAGATCGTCGGCGAGTTCGCGATTGTTGATCAGCGCTCGCGCATAGCGCCGCAGACGCGGCACATGCTCCATCAGCTCGTCACGGACATCCATGATGGGTCACAGTTGTGGGGCTTGGGGTCGGCATCGGATTCACCTGCTTCGGTATCGGTGCGCGCCGCATCGTTCGCGGTTGCTTTCGGCGCCTTGCGGGCACCACGCGCATTCGATCTGTAAACAGCCATGGGCGGATTTTATTCCGCTGGCTTCGTGGTGTTGATGTTTCGTTCGCACGCGGGGCTGCGTTGTGTGGGCATGGTGGGGCGTGCAGGGGGGCGTCGCACATTTATCGCGGCGCTCGCCGGGCGCTGGCATCCATCAGTGCCCATCAACGCGCAGTCATCACATCGGCGACGCGCATCAGCCCGTGAGCGCGCGCGTTGCCCGCCACGACGAAGCGCTGCCGCTGCGCGGTCCACGTCAACAGCCGCATCTCGCCGACCCGGCGCGCGGACCACTGCGGCTGCTCGCGCGCAAACGGTGCCGCGGCCGTCAGTATCACGACCGGCTGCTGGTCGCCGTTCAGGTAGACGAATTCGTTGGCGCGCTGCAACGGACCGAGCTGCAACACGCGTTGTTCGACGACGCGCATGCCGAGCGCGCTCAGGTCCGGCGCGCTTGCGTCCGTGCTTGCATCCGCGCGGGTCGGCGACGCGGCCGAAAAGCCTTGCGCGGTGGCTTCGGCCAACGCCATCACCGCCGCGTTATCTAGTGCCTGCGCGGACACCTGGGCCGCCGCGAGCCAGCCGCTGACGATCGCCAGCGTCACCACCAGCGCCGCGAGCACGTTGAGCGTGCGGCGCACGGAGCGGCGCGCTCGCGTGCGCGCGAACGACGCGCGCAAACCGCTGGGGCGCGGCGGCACGGGCTCGTCGGTGGCCCGAAACGCCGCCTGGATCTGCGCGTTCAGCCGGTCGTAAAACGCGACGCGGCGCGCTTCCGCCGGATGCTTGCTCAGATAGTCGCGCAGCGCCGCCGTGCGTTCGGGCGTCAGCGTGCCGTCGGCATAGGCCTGAATGTCGGCTTCGGACGGCGGCGTGCTGTGCCGGTTGTCGGTCGAGGTCATGGCAGTGATGCAAAGGTGGCGTGAGATTGCGGCTATCGGAAGGTGAACACGGATGCTTACGCATTTATTCCGCGCGGTCCACATTGGCTTGCGATGCGCAGCCAAATCGTCGTTTGAATCGTCGCTTGAATAGTCGCCTGATCAGCGAGCGGGAATGCAGGCAAACCGCGCCGCGCCGCCGTTTATTCCCTTCGCCGACGATCTTTTTGTCGAGGCTGAAACTCAGGAATAAAAGCTCGTCACCTGTGGTTTCCCCTGATGCGAACCCGCACAATTCTCCACAGGAGTCGATCATGAAAAAGCTTTCTTTGGCTGTTTTGTCCGTTGTCGTGCTTGCCGTTTCGTCGAGCGCGTTTGCCGAGGGTAAGACTCGTGCGCAGGTGTATCAGGAGCTGATCGAGGCACAGCAGAACGGCCTCGATTACATCACCGATTCGTCGTACCCCGACGTCAATCCCGCGTTCGTGCGTCAGGTCGAGCAGCGCAAGCAGGCGCTCGCCGCCGCCAAAGCGGCGGCTGCCGCGAGCAGCGTCGCGAATGCCGGCGCAGCGAGCATGGGCGCTCATTGAACGTGGCCGTTGAAGCCGTGCAGGCAACCGGCGCGCGAACTGAACGGACGCGCGCCGGTTGCCGGATGGAATAGATCATCGCGTGGCGTGTTAGCCACTGCATCGACCCCATCCGGCAAGGAGTTTTCGTGACCCAACCTTCCGTTCCCAATCCCCGGCCCGGACCTCGGCCGATCTGCGTGCCGTGCCGGCTCGCCGCGATCGGCGCGGCCGTGCTCGCGCTCGCGGGCGGCTTCGCCTATACGGCCGGCTGGCTCACGCCCTCGCGTTTGAGCGCACCGCGCATCATCAACACGTTCGAGGCCGTGGCGGGCCAGCATCCCGGCTATCGACGCAATCACGCGAAAGGCCTGTGCGTCGAAGGCTATTTCGATAGCAACGGCAACGGCGCGGCGCTTTCTCGCGCGGCCGTGTTCGCGCCCGGCCGCACGCCGGTGTCCGGACGCTTCGCGGTGCCGGGCGGCAATCCGTCGGCGCCGGATACGAGCTCGCCAGTGCGCAGCTTCGCATTGCAATTCAGGCTGGCCGACGGCGAGCAGTGGCGCACCGGCATGAATTCGACGCCGGTGTTCGCCGTGCATACGCCCGAACAGTTCTATCAGCAACTGCTGGCCGCGAAGCCCGATCCTACGACCGGCAAACCGGATCCGGCGAAACTGAAGGCGTTTTACGCGGCCAATCCCGAGACGCAGCCGTTCCAGAACTGGGTCAAAGCGCATCCGCCGTCGTCGAGTCTCGCCAACGCCGCGTACTACAGCATCAACGCGTTTCTGTTTACCGACGCGAGCGGCACGACGCGCGCGGTCCGCTGGGCCGTCGAGCCCGACATGCCGTACGCGCCGATCACCGCCGCGCAGCAGGCCGAGAAGAATTTCCTCGCCGCCGATCTGAACGAGCGTCTGCAACAGGGACCGTTGCGCTGGCATCTGATTCTGAACGTTGCGCAGCCGGGCGATCCGGTCGACGACGCCACGCTGCAATGGCCCGCTGATCGCCAACGCGTCGATGCCGGCACGCTGGTGATCGAGCGCGCGACATCGCAGGAAAACGGCGAGTGCCGCGATATCAACTTCGATCCGACGATCCTGCCCGCGGGCATCGCGCCTTCGGACGATCCGCTGCTGGCCGCGCGTTCGGCCGCGTATGCGTTGTCGTTCAAGCGCCGCACGCGCGAGGAAGCGCTGCATCCCGACGTGCATCAAGCGCAGCCGAGCCCGCAACAGGCCCCACAACAGGGCTCGCAGCAGGGCGAGCAAAAAGGAGAGCATTCATGACGCGCGCACGTACTCATTTCAGTCCGCTCGCGCGGCTGCTGCATTGGACGATGGCGCCGCTGATCATCGCGATGCTGTTTATCGGCGTGGGGATGGTTGCGACGGTGTCGCACGCGCATGACACGTTGATCGCGCTGCATCGGCCGCTCGGCATCGCGTTGCTGGTGCTGGTGGTGTTGCGGCTCGCGGTGCGGATCACGCACGGCGCTCCGCCGTTGCCGGAGAACATGTCGAACGCGCAGCGCTTCGCGGCCAAGGCTTCGCACATCGTGCTGTACGCGCTGATGGCGGCGATGCCGCTGATCGGCTGGGCGATGGTGTCCGCGGCGGGCTATCCGGTCACGCCGGCCGGCTCGCTGCATCTGCCGCCGATCGCGCCGCACGACGCCGCGCTGTTCGCGCTGCTGCGCGCGCTGCATACGTGGCTCGCGTTGGCGCTGTTCGCGACCGTGCTGCTGCATCTGGCGGCGGCGCTGTTGCATGCGCTGATTCTGCGCGATGGCGTGTGGCAGAGCATGACGCGCGGCGGGCGCTGAGTCAGCGCCGTTTGCACGACCTGTGCGTTCGGTCTCGTAGCAGCGTAACGGGGTAGCCCCGTAGCCCCGGAGCGAGGCACGACAGTGCCGCCTCACTCGGTGTGCCTGCCTCGCGCGAAGCATCCACGCACAGCCTCAATCCTGTCCTCTGCCGCCGGCACAGCCATTTTCGTCCAACGCGTAAAATGGCCGGTTATCACAGGCAGATCGAAGCCGGACAGAATGCGCCGGGCGTCGCGACAGCGCGGCGTCCGGCGCGCCGTTTTGTCCGCGCGCAACTGCCTTCGCCGGTTTGAACAGGAATGCACGCGGATGTCGTCAGTTTTCTTCGATCGGGACAGGATTACGGAATGGCTCGGTGAGTGGGCCGTCGCCAAAGCGCGCTCGGTGGGCGCGGTCAGCAACGTGAAATGGCAGGGCGCGACGCTGTCCGGCGACGTGCAGGGCTCGCGGCCGCAACCGTACCGAACGCGCGTGCGTTTCCGTACCGATGGCGGTTTGCCATGGGCGCAAAGCGACTGCACCTGTCCGGTCGGCCGCGATTGCAAGCACGTCGCGGCGCTACTGCTCGCGGAACTCGACTACCACGACGAGATGGACCACATCACGCCCGTGGACGACGAGGACGGCACGCAAAGGCCGGACATTTCCGGCGCGCGACCGGCGCTGTCACCCCTTACGCAACCTCCGCCGCCGTCGCCGGGCGTACGCCCGGAACTGGTCAGCTGGCTTGAACGCTTTCGCGCCCGCGCGGCGGATGCCGCCGACGCGACGGCCAACCAGGCCGCTGCGCGCAACGCCGGCGCCGCTCGTGGCGAAACGCTCGCGTATCGGCTCACCTGGTCGAGTTTCCATTTGCGCCACGAAGTCGTGCTGCACCGCGCGCGCTGCGATGCGAACGGCGCGATCGTCGAAGTCGGGCAGAGCTGGGGCGATGTCGAAGCGGCGCTGCTGAAGCAGCCTCGCTTCGTTTCCGACGCGGATCTGTCGATCCTGCGCGGGCTGTGGCTCGGACGCTCGCGCGAGGATTTCGGCCAGTTCGTGCTGCGCGGTACGAGTGGCGCCGAGACCTTGCAGAAGCTGATCGCCACCGGGCGCCTGTTCTTCGGCTTCAACACCGCGCCCGGCAAGGCGGGGCCGACACCGTTGACGCGCGCCGCCGACCGGCCCGGCAGCATCGAATGGGAACCGCTCGCCGACCAGCGTTTGCGTCCGGTGCTGCGTACCGAACCGCGCGCAAGCATGGTGCTGCCGACCGAGCCCGTCTGGTATGTCGACGGCGTCGCGAACGAGGCCGGCATCGTGCCGCTTTCGCTGCCGTTCCAGCAATTGCCCGACTACCTCGCGATGCCGCCGATCTCGCTCGCCGAGGCGCCGCTCGTCGCATCGGTGTTGCGCGAGATCGCGCCCGAGCTGCCGCCGCCGCCCACTCACGACGCGTCCGCGATCCGCGTGATCGATGTCGATCCGGTGCCGGTGCTGCTGCTCAACAGCCACGCGCCGGCCAACGCGGCGCGGGGCGCCGGCAGGGTCGCGAAGGCCGCGAAGCCGGCGGAGCGCAAGGCCATCGCGATCGAACTGGCGGCCGTGAGCTTCGACTACGACGGTGTCAGCATCAATGCCGACAGCAGCGTGACGCTGGTGCCGCTGCCGGGCGGCGACGTGATCCATATCCGCCGCCGCTACGACGTCGAGAAAAGGCGTCTGCTCGAATTGCGCAAGACGGGGCTGCAGAAAGTGCCGACGCACAGCGTCCACGCGTCGCGGCTCGTGCCCGACACGATGCTCGGCCTGCCTGACGCCGAAGCATGGTCCGAGTTCGTCAACGACGCGGTGCCGAAGCTCGTCGCCAACGGCTGGCGCGTGACGATGGCGCCGGAGTTCCGCTACAACGTGATCGAAATCGATGCGATCGACGGCACCGCGCATCAGGCCGGCGACGGCTGGTTCGATCTGGAAATGGGCATCCGCGTCGGCGAGCGCAACGTGCGGCTCGAACCGCTGCTCGCCGATCTGTTCCGGCGCGACCGGCGCTGGCTGTCGGGCGCGCTCGACAGCATCGGCGACAACGAGCCGATCGAGCTGAAGACCGAGGAAAACAAGCGGCTGCGGTTGCGCGCCGATCGTCTGAAGCCGGTCGTGCGCGTGCTGGTCGATCTGTTCGATTCGCTCGGCGGAGCGCTCGCCGATGGCGCGCCGCTGCGCGTGGCGGCGCTCGATGCCGGCCGTCTCGACGCGCTCAACGACACCGGCCGCTGGCAATTCAGCGGCGATGCGTCGATCCGCGAGCTGGCGCGCCGTCTGCAGGCCGGTCCCGGCTTGCGCGAGGTGCCGGTGCCGCGCGGGCTGACGGCCGAGCTGCGCGCCTATCAGCAGCAAGGTTTGAACTGGATGCAATTCCTGCGTGAGCAGGATCTGGCGGGCGTGCTCGCCGACGATATGGGGCTCGGCAAGACCGTGCAGACGCTCGCGCATATTCTTGCCGAGAAGGAAGCGGGGCGGCTCGTGCGTCCCGCGCTGATCGTCGTGCCGACCACGCTGGTGCACAACTGGCGCGAGGAAGCCCGCCGTTTCGCGCCGGAACTGAAAGTGCTGGTGCTGAACGGACCGCAGCGCAAGGAGCGGTTCGAGCTGATCGGCGCGCATGAGCTGGTGCTGACGACTTATGCGCTGCTGTGGCGCGATCAGAAGGTGCTCGCCGAACACGATTACCACCTGCTGATCCTCGACGAGGCGCAGTACGTGAAGAACGCGAGCACCAAGGCCGCGCAGGCGATCCGCAATTTGCGCGCGCGGCATCGGCTGTGTCTGACCGGCACGCCGCTCGAAAATCACCTCGGCGAGCTGTGGTCGCAATTCGATTTTCTGCTGCCGGGCTTTCTCGGCAACCAGAAGGATTTCACGCGCCGCTGGCGCAATCCGATCGAGAAGAACGGCGACGACGTGCGCCGCGCGCTGCTCGCGCGCCGCATCCGGCCGTTCATGCTGCGCCGTCGCAAGGACGAAGTCGCGAAAGAGTTGCCGCCGAAGACGACGATCATGTGTCCGGTCGATCTCGAAGGCGCGCAGCGCGATCTGTACGAAACGGTGCGCACCGCGATGCAGGCGAAGGTGCGCGCGGCGATCAGCGCGCAGGGGCTCGCGCGCAGTCATATCGTCGTGCTCGACGCGCTGTTGAAACTGCGTCAGGTGTGTTGCGATCCGCGGCTGGTCAGGACGCATGGCGCGCGCGAGGAATCTGACGACGACGCGCATGGGCAGCCGCCGACCGATTTGCAGGCTGGTGTGCCGCGCGCTGACGCGCCGAAGCCCGACAAGGACAAGCCCGCGAAAGCCGAGCGGACGATGCGCTCGGCCAAGCTCGATCTGTTGCTGTCGATGCTGCCCGAACTGATCGAGGAAGGACGCCGTGTGCTGCTGTTCTCGCAGTTCACCGGCATGCTCGCGCTGATCGCCGAGGCGCTCGACGAAGCCGCGATTCCGTATCTGATGCTGACCGGCGACACCACCGATCGCGTGACGCCGGTCGAGCGCTTCCAGCGCGGCGAGGTGCCGCTGTTCCTGATCAGCCTGAAGGCGGGCGGCGTGGGTCTGAATCTGACCGCGGCCGACACGGTGATCCACTACGACCCGTGGTGGAACCCGGCCGCCGAGAATCAGGCCACCGACCGCGCGCACCGGCTGGGGCAGGACAAGCCGGTGTTCGTCTACAAGCTGATCGCCGCGGGCAGCATCGAGGAAAAGATCGTCGAATTGCAGGAGCAGAAGGCTGGCCTCGCCGACAGCATCCTTGCGGAAGACGCCGCGGGTGCGACGAAGTTTTCCGACGACGATCTCGATGCGCTGTTCGCGCCGATGCCGGCGCTCGAAGGCACGCGCTGAGCAGGCGACCTGGTAGCCTGGGAACACGAACAGGAATCGTGGAAGACGTGTAACAAAACGTCGCGTGTGTAAATCGCCGCGCGAGGCGGCGCCACCTCATACCAATTGGGGACATAGATGGCGCGGGACTTGTGCGCTAACGGCTTATGCATGGCGCGTAAGAACTACCTCGGTAACCGTTACAAACGAAGTTCTTTCATCTTGAGCGAGTGTGGCGTCCCGGCTAACGTGTCACTACTCGTGTGGCTAGACCCCGGCGAGTGTGTGTAGTGTTTTTGAGCGGCGTTGCCCTGAACGGGGCAACGCCATTTTTTTTTTGCGCTCTTCCTGCATCCTCGTCCCACATTTTGAAATCGCCGGGAAGGTGGGCATCCGCACCGACAACGCCGCGAGTTCATGCAAAGCGCATCAAGTGACAAAAATGTTGCTTTGAAATCTGACAATGTTTAAACGATTTATTTTGAGACTATTCCTATACTAGCCTCCAATTGTTAAATCAGAGTTCTCCTGGGAACTTCCTGAAACGGGATGCGCAGATGGAGCCAAACGCCATCCCGGCAACAAATCGCCATTTGAAATACGACTGGCTCCAAGGCCGCCCAGCAAGGCTCGCGGACCTCGGAGAGCCTAAGAAAACGCGTAAGCCGCTTTCAGACAGGGTTGCTCGCGACGGATTGCCGAACACGGCAACCGGGAGAAAAGAATGTTTTCGATTATGATGATCTGCCCCGCATAATCGTTTATGTCAATTTAAGATGTGCGCTGATTTCGAGATGACGCGAAAGCAGCGTGAAACGGGGTAAGGCGAGGGACCATCAGCAAAATAGCAGCCGCAGTTTTATGGGAAACCGGATCGACGGTCGAGGCCGTCTCATCCCGGTGGTTAGTCGGTTCATCGGCGGCCAGTTACAAAATGCGCAGTTGCGTTGTGGGGTGTTATGAGAATTGCAGTCCTGGATGACGATTCGGCGCAGGCCGATCTTGTTTGTCAAACGCTGTCGGCAGCGGGGCATGTCTGTCACGCATACGGCGCTGGGCGAGAACTGGTGCGCCAGTTGCGGCGCCAGACCTTCGATCTGCTCGTGCTCGACTGGAACGTTCCCGACATGTCAGGCGAAGAGGTGCTGCGCTGGGTGCGCGAAAGCCTCTCCGAGCGTCTGCCGGTGCTATTCATGACGAGCCGGGGTCGCGAAACCGACATCACCTCGATCCTGAATACCGGCGCGGACGACTATCTCGTCAAGCCCGTGTCCGCCGCGGTGCTGCTCGCGCGCGTCGGCTCGCTGCTGCGCCGCGCCTATTACCTGAAGCCGCCCGCCACGAAGGAAGTGTTCGGCGAGTTCGAGTTCGATCTGAGCGCGAAGCACGTCGTCGTGCGCGGCACCGCAGTCGCGGTCACGCAGAAGGAATTCGAACTCGCACTGCTGCTGTTCCAGCATCTGAGCCGGCCGCTGTCGCGCGCGCATATTCTCGACGTGATCTGGAAGCAGGCCACCGACATCCCGTCGCGCACGATGGACACGCATGTGTCGATGCTGCGCAGCAAGCTCGGTCTGCGCCCCGAGCAGGGCTACCGGCTCACGCCGATCTACGGCTACGGCTACCGTCTGGAACGGATCGAGTCGGATACGCCGCCGTCCGCTGCCGACGAACCTTCCGAAGCGGGTGAGGCGTGACGGTGCGCGTGGATGTGGCAATGCGCGGCCGCGCTTCGGTACCCGGCCGCAAGGCCGCTGCATGGCTCACGATGGCCTGCCTGATTACCACGGCCGCCACGAGCTGGAACACGGCGGCGCTTGCGCAGGCGGCTCGCCCCAAACACGGCGCGAAAGCGCAGCCGGTCTACGTTTCGTATACGACGCGCGATGGCGACACGCTGTACGACATCGCCGGCCGCTATATGGCCGATCCTACTGACTGGGCGCTTCTGAGCCGTCTGAATCACGTGCCCGCGCCGCGCCGTATGCCGGCCGGCATCGTGCTGCGTCTGCCGTCCGACAAGCTCAGGCAGGACCAGGACGCGGCCCGCGTGGTCGCGACGAGCGGTCCGGTCGAGCATGCGTTCGGCACCAGCCCTTATCTGCCGCTGAAGACCGGCGAGACGCTGGTCGAAGGCGATCGCGTGCGAACCGGTCCGAATGGCTTTGCGACGCTGGAGCTGCCAGACGGCTCGTATGTGACGATCGCACAGGACGGCGAACTCGATATCGACAAACTGCGGCACGTCGTGCTGACCGGCGTCGGAGATCGCGTGTTCGATCTGCGTCACGGTGAGGTCGAGAGTCAGGTCACGCATGCGCCGCGGCGCGACGATCGCTTCCAGATCCGCTCGCCGTCGGTGGTCGCGGGCGTGCGCGGTACGCGTTTTCGCGTCGACTACGACGGCGGCACGCAGACCACCGCGGTGGCGGTGCTCGACGGCGCGGTCGGCGTCGATCCGGCCATCGAGGCTAACGGAGGCGGTCGGCGCGCTGCGCCGGCGCCGGGCGTGCCGCTGCAGGCCTCCGAGCAACTGGTCAAGGCAAGTTTCGGCAACGTCACGCGTTCGGGCGGCTCGGTCGGCAGTCCGGTCGAGCTGCTGCCGGCACCGGCGCTCGCGCAACCGGCGCGGGTGCAGGACGGCAAGACGGTCGCATTCGACATCAAGCCGGCCAGCGACGCAGTCGGCTATCGGCTGCAAATCTCGCACGATGCCGACCAGCTCGATCTCGTGCGCGACATGCGGGTGAGCACGCCGCGCGCGGACTTCGGCGATCTGCCCGACGGCACCTATTTCGTACGGGTTGCATCGACCGACAGCCACGGCCTCGACGGCCTGCCGAACGTGTACGCATTCGAGCGTCGTCAGCTCGGGCTCGACGCGTCGGCGTCACAGCGCGCCGGTAGCCGCGACTACGACTTCCGCTGGTTCGTCAGTCACAGCAAGGTGCCGACGAGCTTCCGCTTCGTGCTGGGCCGAACCGCCGATCTGAGCCATCCGGTCGTCGATCGCACCGATCTGCCGGGCGGTGAGCTGGTAATCAGCGATCTGCCCGCGGGCGTCTACTACTGGACGATCGTCGCCGAGCAGTTCGAAAACGGCCGCTTCTATGAAAAGAGCAGCCCGGTGCGCTCCTTTACTCTGGCGCGCTGACGCTGGTAGATTCTCCGGGCCGGTCCATGGGCTGCTCCATCGGCCGGCCCATCTTCCCATTCCGGATTACATCCTCTCTTGCTCAACACTTCTACGCGACTGAGCCTCGATCCGCGCGCGCGTCTCGGACGGCGTGCCGGCCGGCGCTTTCTGATCGAGTGGATGGGCGTGGGCTGCCTCGGCATCGTGGTGATCCTGCTGAGTTCGTTCGGGCGCTTTAGCGCCGGCATCGATCAACTCGTGTACGACCGCTTCCTGAACCAGCGCGAGCAGCCTTTGCTGTCCGATATCGTCGTGGTCGAGATCGACAACGCGAGCATCGCGCAGATCGGCCGCTGGCCGTGGCCGCGCAGCGTGCATGCGCGGCTGCTCGAACAGATCGCGGTGGCCAAGCCCGCGGCGGTCGTGTTCGACGTGCTGTTCACCGAGCCGAGCGCGGACGACGCGCAACTCGCCCATGCGATCGCACTGAGCCCGACCTATCTGCCCGTGCTGCTGACGCCGCCCGACGACACCGGGCGGCGCGTCGCGGTCCAGCCGGTCGCGCCGCTCGCGCAAGCCGCGGCCGGACTCGGCCATATCAACTTCGAAGTGGATAGCGACGGCATCGCGCGCAGCGTCGCGCGTTTCCAGAGCGATGGAGGCGCACGCTGGCCGCAGTTGATGGTGGGCGTCGCCGACGCGGTCGAACACGGCAAGCTGCATCTGCGCAACGGGTTGCCGGCGCGGCATTCGAACGTGCCCGCGCGCGGTGACGACGAACCTGACGAAGACCGCGGCGCAGACCACAGCGAAGACCGCTTCCTGATCCCGTTCGGCCGTGACGCCGAAGACTACACAAGATTCAGCTACGCCGACGTGCTCGCGGGCAAGGTGCCGGCCGATCAGTTGCGCGGACGCATCGTCGTGATCGGCGTGACCGCGTCGGGCCTCTACGACCGCTTCGCGACGCCGGTGTCGGGTGAGCTGGGGCCGCTGCCCGGCGTCTATATCCACGCGAACGTGCTCGACACGCTGTTGACCGGCCGCGAGATTCAACCGCTCGCGCGCTGGGTCATGTTCGTGTCGTCGCTCGCGCCGCTCGCCGCGCTGCTGGCCGGCTTCCTCGTGTTGTCGCCGCGTCGCTCGCTGCTACTGACCGGCGCGCTGGTACTGCTCGCGGCGGCCGGCAGCGCGGCGCTGCTATACGTCGGGCGGCTGTGGATGTCGCCGGTGCCGGCGATTCTCGGCCTCGTGATCGTGTATCCGATCTGGAACTGGCGCCGCCTCGAAATGACGATGGCGTATTTGCGCGGCGAGCTGCAGCGCCTAGCCGACGAACCGCATCTGTTGCCGGAAGCGCCGCAGCGCCGCCGCGAGTTCGGCGGCGACGTGCTGGAGCAGCATATGGCGCTGATGGCCCAGGCCGCGCAGCGCGTGCAGGACATGAAGCGCTTCGTGTGGGACAGCCTCGACAGCGTGCCGGAGCCGATTCTCGTCAGCGATCTGCGCGGTGTCGTGCTGATCGCGAACCATGCGGCCAAGGCGCACTTCGCGCGGCTGCGCGCGCCGATGCCCGAGGGCCAGCCGATGCAGACCGTGCTCGGCGGTCTGACGCTCGTGAAGACGATCGATAGCGACGCCGCGTCCGATCCCGAACGCAACCTGTTCGCGCGCGCGCATTGGCCGGCGCTGCTCGATCCGACGCGCGACGAGTTTGCCGCCTTGATCGCGCAGGGCGTCGAAGTGCGCGATGCCAACGAGCGCGATCATCTGCTGCGCTACGCGACCTGTACCAACGCGCAAGGCGAAACGACCGGCTGGATCGCGGGCCTCGTCGACGTGTCCGCATTGCATGCGGCCGAGGCGCAGCGCGAGGACGCGCTGCGGCTGCTGTCGCACGACATGCGTTCGCCGCAGGCGTCGATTCTGGCGCTGGTCGAGATCGAACGCGCACGCACCGAGCCGGTGCTCGCGCGCAGCCTGCTCGAACGCATCGAGCGCTACGCGCAACGCGCGCTGACGCTCGCCGACGATTTCGTGCAGCTCGCGCGCGCCGAATCGCAGGTGTACGTGCTCGAACCGCTGAGTCTGACCGAGCTGGTGATCGACGCAACCGACGAGGTCTGGCCGCAGGCCCACGCGAAGCGCATCGCGCTGCACACGGAGACCGGCGACGACGCCGACGAAGGCCACTGGATTTGCGCCGACCGCTCGCTGGTCACGCGCGCACTGGTCAACATCCTGAACAACGCGGTCAAGTACAGCCCGCCGGATACACGTATCGTGTGCAGCTTCGCGAGCCAGCCCGCCGCGTCGCGCTCGGTGGCGCGCGTGTCGTGCACGATCCGCGATCAGGGCTACGGCATTCCGAAGGAGCAGCAGGCGGGGCTGTTCGAGCGCTTCAGGCGCTTTCACGAGGCCGAGCGGCCGGAAGTCGGCGGCGCGGGCCTCGGCATGGCATTCGTGAAAACGGTGGTGACGCGGCACGGCGGCGATGTCGATGTCGTCAGCGCGCCGGGCGAGGGCACTGCATTTACGATCTGGCTGCCCGCGCTTGATGATGCGCAGTCGGAGGAGCCGGTCGCGCCGCGCTTCTGAGCAGAGGGTTCAGCGTTGCGCCGCGCAGTTCGAAGCCGTGCAGTTCGAAGCCGTGCAGGTGCGTGTGGATGTGCGTGTGTGGTTTTACGCGCCCGTCCGGATTGCCGGAGCGGGCACGTACACGCTGCTCACTGCTTCGCGTTGGCGGCAACCAGCACCGGTGCCGCGCTTACTTTAGCCAGCTCATCGCTCGACCATCCACCGCCTAATGCGTGCAGCAGTTGCACATTCGCGCTCAACTGGCGCGTCTGGACATCGAGTACGCCGCGCTGTGCATCGAGTTCGGCGGTCTGTGCCTGCACCACGTCGAGATAGCTGACGGTGCCCTGCTTGTACTGGCTCGTCGACAGATCGACAGCTTCTTTGGCCGCCGTGGCCGCGTCGCGTTGCTGATCGAGCGCGGTACCCAGATACGACAGCAGCGCGAGATTGTCTTCGACCTGCTGGAACGCGGACAGCACCACGCCGCGATAAAGCTCGCCGGCTTCGTCGGTCGCCGCCTTCGCGGAATCGAGCGTGGCGCGACGATAGCCGCCGTCGAACAGGTATTGCACCAGTTGCGGCCCGATCGCCCAGAACGTATTGGGCGCGCTAATCAGCCCCGCGTAGGCCGCGCTTTCCACGCCACCCGTCACGCCGAGCACGATGTCCGGGAAGTAGGCGGCGCGTGCTACGCCGATTTTGGCATTGGCCTCGGCGACCCGGCGCTCGGCCGCGGCGACGTCGGGCCGACGCTGCAACAGCGTGGAGGGCACACCGGTGGGAATGGCCGGCAATGCCAGGTTCGCGGTCTGCTGCGGCAGACTGAATGTCGACGCGGACGCACCTACCAGCACCGCGATCGCGTGTTCGAGCAACGCCCGTTGCGCGAGGTTCTGCGACAACTGCGATTGCGTCGACGACAACTGCGTGCGCGCACGCGACACGTCGAGGCCGGACACGATGCCGCTATCGTGCAGCGTCTGCGTGAGTCGCAGCGCCTTCGTATAGGCCGCGACGGTGTCGTTCAGCAGCGCGGTCTGCTGGTCGAGCCCGCGCAGACGGATGTAGCTGTCCGCGAGCTGGACTTCCAGGCTGAGCCGCACGGATGCCAGATCGGCTTTGGTTGCCTGCGCTTCGTCTTTGCCGGCTCCGACCGAGTCGCGCACGCGGCCCCACAGATCGACGTCGTATTTGACGGTGGCGCCGAGCGTGATCGAGTTGTAGTTGCTCGGACCGTTGCCGCGCAACGGTGCCGTGTCGGACTGGCGCTGCCGCAACGGCACCGCGCTCGCGGTCACGGTCGGATATAGCTCCGACTGAACCTGCGCGACGAACGCCTGCGCTTCGCGGTAGTGATCGTAGGCCGCGCGCAGATCCGTATTGCTGGCGAGCAGGCGGGCTTCCAGATCGTCGAGCTGCGGGTCGCCATACATCGTCCACCAGCCGTTACGATCGATCTGGTCGGCGGGTTTGGCATTGGTCCACGGCCCGAGCGTCTTGTACTGCGCCGCGATCGGCATGGCGGGCACGTGGTAGTCCGGCGCGAGCGAGCACGCCGATAGCACGGCGACGCACGGCAGCAGAGCCGCGGCAAATCCAGACTTAGCCATGGGCCGCCGCCTTCGCGCCAGTTGTCGTGGCGACTTCGACGTGGTCGCCGTCCGCGAGCCCGTCGGGCGGCGTGTCGATCACGCGATCGGTCGGCGACAGTCCCGCGCCAATCTCCACCGAGTCGCCGAAGTCGCGGCTGATCTTCACCTGCTTGAACAGCACCTGACCGTTCGCGCCGAGCGTGGCGACCACCGTGCCGCGGCTGTCGAACACCAGCGCGCTCGCCGGAATCCTGATCGCGTTGGCGGAGACCGGCAGGTTGAATTTCAGACTCGCATAGCCGCCGGGCAGCAGCTTGCCGTTGGCGTTGTCGACCAGCAACTGGACCAGCGTCGTGCCGGAACTCGAATTGACCGAATCGGCCGCCGCGATCACGCGCGCGGTGAACTGCTGATCGGGGTACGCGGGCACGCTCAGCGTCGCGTTGGTGCCGTCGTGAATGGCCGGCGCGTAATTCTGCGGGACCTGCACGTAGACGCGCAGTTGCTTGACGTCGGACACTTCGAACAGCTCCTGGCCGACGCCGCCGGCGCCGGCATTGACCAGCGCGCCGACGTCGGTATCGCGGGCCGTCACCACGCCGTTGAACGGCGCGACGATCCGCGCGAACGCCTTGGTCGCGATCAGCCGGTCGACATTGGCCTTCGCCGCGGCGGCGATGGCGGCTTTCGCGGTGTAGTCCGCGGTGCGCTGATCGACGTCCTGCTGGGCGACGGAATCGCTGCCGCGCAGCGCCTCCCAGCGCTTCGCCGTGGTGCCGGCCACCAGCGCATTGGCCTGCGCGCTTTGCAGATCGGCGCGCGCCTGGACCAGCTGCTGATCGAGTTCGGGCGTTTCGATTTCAGCGAGCACCTGGCCTGCTTTGACGCGCGCGCCGATATCGACATTCCACGACTTCAGATAGCCGCTCACCTGCGCGAAGATCGGCGCGCGCGTATAGGCTTCGAGCCGTCCCGGCAGTTGCAGAGCCGGGCCTTGGGTATCGCGCATCGGCTGGATCAGGCTGACGGTCTGCACCGACTGGGCGTCGGTCCAGGCTTTCAGTTTGCGGGCTTCCATCGCGCGCAGCGTGATCCCGGTGGCGACGATGCCGAGGACGATCAGCAGGCCGACGATGCCGGCGGTGCGCAGCGGACGGCGCGAGGGCGGATTAGCGGGGAAAGTGGATTCAGACGACATGAGCGGGACCTCCCGAGACGGATGCCGGGGTAGCCGCGCGCCCGGGGCGCGCGTGGACGATGCAGAAAATAGCGGGGACGAGGAACAGCGAGGCCGTGGTGGCGAACATCAGGCCGCCGATCACGGCGCGGCCAAGCGGCGCGTTCTGCTCGCCGCCTTCGCCGAGAGCAAGCGCCATCGGCGCCATGCCGATGATCATCGACAGCGCCGTCATCAGAACCGGACGGAAGCGCGTGAAGCCCGCTTCGAGCGCCGCCTTGAACGGATCGCCGTGAACCGCGAGACGCTCGCGGCAGAAGCTGACCACCAGAATCGAGTTGGCCGTCGCCACCCCCATGCACATGATCGCGCCGGTCAGCGCCGGCACCGACAGGGTCGTCTGGGTCGCGAACAGCATCCACACGATGCCGGCCAACGCGGCGGGCAATGCGCTGACGATCACGAACGGATCGGCCCACGACTGGAAGTTGACCACGATCAGCAGATAGATCAGCACGACCGCGCCGAGCAGGCCGAACAGCATGCCGGAAAACGCGCTGTTCATCGTCTGAACCTGGCCCAGCAGCGCCACGGTCGAGCCCTTCGGCAACGCATGGGCGTTGTCGTGCACGATGCGCTGGATGTCGGATGCCACCGCGCCCAGGTCGCGGCCTTGCGTGGTCGCGAAGATCTCGACCATCGGCTGGATGTTGTACTGGCTGACCACCTCATTGCTGCTTACGCGCTGTGTTGTTGCCAGCCCGCCGAGGATTTGCGGGGTGTGGCTGCCGCTCGCGGTAATCGGCAGGTTCTGCAGCGCCGACAGCGAATCGAGCGAGTACTGCGGCGTTTGCATCACGATCGGATAGGACACGCCATTGGCATTGTTCAGCCAGAACGTCGGCGCGACCTGGCTCGAACCCGCCAGATTGACCACCAGACTGTTCGTCACATCGCGCTCGGTGATGCCCAGCAATTGCGCGCGCGTGCGGTCGACGTCGACGTTGAAAGTCGGGTTGGCGTGCGACTGCGCGATTCGCGCGTCGACCACGCCGGGCACGTCGCGCACCTGGCGCAGCAGACGATCCGCGTATGCGTAATTGGCCGTCAGGTTGTTGCCGCGGACCTGCAGGTCGATCGGCGCGGGCGAGCCGAAGTTCAGGATCTGACTGATGATGTCGGCCGGCGGGAACGAGAACGTCACGCCCGGAAACTTGCGCGGCAACTGTTCGCGCATCTCGCGCACGTACTCGGCGGTCGGGCGATGGCCTTCGTTCAGCGCGATCTGGATGTCGCCGTCCTGTGAACCGACCGTGCCGGTATTGTTGTACGCGGTGTTGATGCCGCTCACCGGCAAGCCCATGTTGTCCACCACGGTGCCGAGGTCGGCTGGCGGAATGATCTCGCGAATCGCGCCTTCCACGTTTGCGAAGATCTGCGCGGTCTTCTCGACGCGAACCCCGACCGGTGCGCGCACATGCATCAGGATCTGGCCGGCGTCGACCGCCGGAAAGAAGTCGCGGCCGAGGAACGGCACCAGTGCGAACGACAGCAGGACGAAACCGAGAAAGCCGGTGACGAACACGCGCCGGCGCGTCAGCGCCAGTTCGAGCAGATCGCGATACCCGGCGCGGACTTTTTCGAAACGCGCTTCGAAACCGCGTTGAAAGCGTCCGAGCGGTCCTGGGGATTTACTGTCGTGCGCGTGTCCGGGTTCGCTCGGTGCATGTGCTTTCAGCAGGAACTTGGCCATCGTCGGCACGAGGGTTCTCGACAGGATGAACGACGAGATCATCGCGAAGATCACCGCTTCGGCCATCGGTACGAACAGGAAGCGTGCGACACCGTCGAGGAAGAACATCGGCACGAACACGATACAGATACACAGCAGCGACACGAACGCCGGTGTGACGATCTGCGCGGCGCCGTCGAGAATCGCGTCCTCCACCTGCTTGCCGTGCTCCAGGTGCCAGTTGATGTTTTCGATCGTGACCGTCGCGTCGTCCACCAGAATCCCCACCGCGAGCGCGAGGCCGCCCAGCGTCATGATGTTCAGCGTCTCGCCGAGCGCGGACAGTGTCGCGATCGAGCCGAGAATCGCCAACGGGATCGACGTGGCGATGATGATGGTCGAGCGCCAGCTACCGAGGAACAGCAGGATCATCAGGCTGGTCAGCACGGCCGCGATCACGCCTTCGCGGGCCACGCCGGTAATCGCGGCGCGCACGAACAGCGACTGGTCGCCGATCGGCTTGATCTCGAGATTGTCGGGCCATGAGGCTTTCGCGGCGGCGATACGATCCTTGACGCCGGAAATGATGCCGAGCGTCGATACCGAGCCGTTCTTCAGCACCGACATCAGCACCGAGCGCTTACCGTCGACGTGCACGATATTGGTTTGAGGCGCGCTGCCGTCGCGGACGTTGGCGATGTCGCGGATATAGACGGTCGTGCCGTTGGCCGCCTTGATCGGCAGATCGCCGAGCGCCTTGATCTGCGACGGCGCATCGTTCAGTTGCAGCGTGTACTCGTAGTCGCCGATCTTTTCCGTGCCGACCGGCGTGATCAGGTTCTGGCCCGCCAGCGCGTTGGCGACGTCCTGCGCGGACAGACCGCGCGCCTGCATGGCCGCCGGGTCGACGTCGATCTGCACCTGGCGCGACTTGCCGCCGAACGGATAGGGGATGGATGCGCCGGCAACCGTCGTCAGAACTGGCCGCACCGCGTTCAACCCGAGGTCGCCGAGGTTCTGCTCGGAGAGCCCCTTGCCGGACAACGCCAGCTGGATGATCGGCACCGTCGACGCGTTGTAGTTCAGGATCAGCGGCGGCGTCGTTCCCGGCGGCAACTGCTTCAACTGGGTTTGCGAGACCGCGGTCACCTGCGCGTTGGCGTTACTGATGTTGACGCCCGGCTGGAAGAAGATCTTGATGATCCCGAAGCCGGCCACCGACTCGGCCTCGATATGTTCGACGTCATTGACGGTCGTGGTCAGCGAGCGTTCGAACGGCGACGTGATGCGGCCGACCATCTGGTCCGGCGGCAGTCCCGTGTACTGCCACACCACGCTGATGACTGGAATCTTGATGTCGGGAAAGATGTCGGTCGGCGTTCTGACCGCGGACAGCGGACCGATGATGAGGATGAAGATCGCCAGAACGACGAAGGTGTAGGGTCGCCGGAGGGCTATACGGACTAGGCCAAGCATGACGGTTCCAGGGCTTTGATGAGAACGTGGCGCGCGTGCCGCGCACAAGGGGCCATGCGGCGAACGTTAGCGATGTGCCTGTTCCATCCAGGCGCGGTGGTGGATTGACAATCGGGGCAGCCTGCATCGAGCGCCTGAATGCGGCTGGCTTGTTTCCACGACGGAATTCACAACGCTTACGCTGAACTTGCAAATGGCGAGCATCAGCCAGATGTAAAGTCGAAGTCGTTGTTTTAGCCACGTCGCATCGGAGCGACGGAGAATAGCGGGGGGGGACGCTTTGGGAAAAGTGGCTTTTGCACAATACTGTTGTGTGGAAACAAAATATGAATCCGTCTCTGAGAGAAAACAGAACAATGGCAAGAATCTTTCACCTCTGTACCGCGCTGGCCGCGGCGAGCCTCGCCGGTTGCACGGGCCTGAGCGCCGATGTGCACACCGGCCAGACCGACCATGCCGCCGTCGCGCTGCAAGGCGAGCAAACCTATGCGATCGCGCGCACGCAGCCGCAGCAGGACAGCGCCGATTTTCCGCAAGCCGAGAAGCTGCTGCGCGATGAGCTGACCCAACACGGTTTCGTCGATACGGCGGGCAAGCCCGCGCATTACCTGGTGTCGATGGCGTATAGCACGCGGCCGGCGTCGATCGGCATCGGCGGCAGCGAATGCGCGCCGGCCGATTGCGCGCGCGGCAGTGACGGGCTCGGTGCGATGCTGTTCGGGCGCGAGTATCAGCATGCGCTGACGCTGCGCTTCTTCGAAAACGCGAGCGGCGCGGAGCGCTACAAGGTCAGCTCGGTGTTCGTCGATCGCAACGCGGACCCGGTGCATGCGATCCCATTGCTGGTGAAGACTGCGCTGGCCAAATTACCGTTTGATGAACCGGCCGACTGGCGTGTGAAGTTCAGTGTCGACAAGGTGAGCGGCGCGACCAATGTCGAATCGATGAAGCCGCTGCAACGTTAGAACGGAACTCCGGGGTGGTCACGCGGGCGTTAGCCGTCGTCCCGTGGCCAGTGGTTTTCGAACACGCAATCGGCGAGCGGCAGACGGCTCGCCCAGCGCTCGGTTTCAAGCATCGGCTCGCTATAGAACTGGTCGACGTGGCCGAGGCACAGAATCGCGACCGGCCGCGCGCCTTCCGGCATATGCAGTAACTGGCGCACCGCGTCGACGTCGAACAGCGAGACCCAGCCGAGCCCGAGACCTTCCGCGCGCGCGGCGAGCCACATGTTCTGGATCGCGCACGCGACCGACGCCAGATCCATCTCCGGCAGCGTGCGGCGTCCGAATACATGCCGTTCGCGGCCGTCCATCAGCGCGATCACCAGCAGCTCCGCGCATTCGAGCATGCCTTCCACTTTCAGCTTCATGAACTCGTCGCGGCGCTTGCCGAGCGCATCGGCGGTGGCGAGCCGTTCGCGTTCGACGATCTCGTGTAAGACCGTGCGCAGCGCCGCCTCGGTGATGCGTACGATGCGCCACGGCTGCATATAGCCGACGCTCGGTGCATGGTGCGCCGCGTCGAGCAGACGCCGCAGCACCGCGGGATCGACCGGATCGGACACGAAATGCCGCATGTCGCGCCGTTCGTAGATCGCGCGATAGACCGCGTCGCGCTCGGAGTCGTCAAAAGGCTTCGCCATGGAAGAGTGCGGCCGTGAAAGCCGGGTTGGAGGGCCAATAAGCGTGCATATAGGTTGCCACAATCGGGCCCACGCGATAAACCGCTTCGCCGGGTGTGTCACTGTGTGCGCGCGTGGCCGAGCGCAGCGGCGTGAGTGGCGTGTCGAGCTTCGAGTAATGAAACGTATGGCCGGTCAGCGGCCCATGCGGGCCGTCGATCTGTTGCATGCCGAGCGACGTGAAGCGCCTTTGCATCGTCGCGTGACCGGGCACCAGACCGAGCATCGGTGTGCTCGCGCCGTGCGCGTCGGTCAGCGTGTCGAGCAGATACAGCATGCCGCCGCATTCGGCGACGACCGGTTTGCCGGCCGCCACGTGCGCGCGGATCGACGCGGCGCTTTGTGAGTTATTCGCGAGTGTCGCTGCATGCAGTTCGGGGTAGCCGCCCGGCAGATAGAGCGCGTCCGTCGCGTCGGGCAACGGCTCGTCGGCGAGCGGTGAGAACTCGTGCACCCCGGCGCCGAGCGCTTCGAGCAATGCGACGTTGGCCGGATAGATGAACGAGAACGCGGCATCGCGGGCCATCGCAATGCGCTTGCCTTGCAGCAGTTGCGGCAAAACTTCGGGCGACGGTGCACCGAATTCGACCGTGGGCGGCAATTCGGCAAGAGATGTGGTCGCGAGCGTATCGGCGGCACGTTCGAGCCGCGCTTCGAGATCGCCGATTTCGTCGGCCTGGTGCAGGCCGAGGTGACGATCGGGCAACGCGATTTCGTCGCTCGCGGCGATGTGTCCGCACCAGCGCAGATCGGCCGGTAACGCTTGTTCGAGCATCTGTGCATGGCGTGCCGAACCGGCGCGGTTCGCGAGCACGCCGTGAAACGGCAACTCCGGTTTGAAGTGCGCGAGGCCGAACGCGAGCGCGCCGAAGGTCTGCGCCATCGCCTGCGCGGAAATCACCGCGAGCACCGGCACGCCAAAAACGGTCGCGAGATCGGCGCTGCTCGGCGTGCCGTCGAACAGACCCATCACGCCTTCGATCAGGATCAGATCCGCTTCGGCCGCCGCCTGCGCGAGCAGGTTGCGACACGCGGTCTCACCGACCATCCATAGGTCGAGCGACAGCACCGGCGCGCCGCTCGCGCGCGCGAGGATCATCGGATCGAGAAAGTCCGGACCGGTCTTGAACACGCGCACACGCCGGCCGAGCCGCCGGTGATAGCGCGCGAGACCCGCGGTGATCGTGGTCTTGCCCTGACCCGACGCCGGGGCGCTAATAAATAGCGCGGGGCACGCGGACATTGCTCAGAACTCCACGCCGCGTTGCGCCTTCACGCCCTGCTCGCGATACGGATGCTTGATCGCGCGCATTTCGGTGACGAGGTCGGCGGCTTCGATCAGCGCATCGGGCGCATGGCGGCCGGTGACGACGACGTGCAGCATCGGCGCGCGTGCATTGATCACCGACAGCACTTCGTCGAGCGGCAGATATTCGTACTTCAACACGGTGTTCAGCTCGTCGAGGATCACCATCTGGTAATCGCCGCTTTCGATCATCCGGCGCGCTTCGTCCCAGCCTTTGCGCGCGGTCGCCATATCGGCTTCGCGGTTCTGCGTATTCCACGTGTAGCCGTCGCCCATCGTGACGAAATCGCACTGCGCGATGGCGCCGAGAAAGTCACGCTCCGACGTATGCAGCGCGCCCTTGATGAACTGCACGACGCCCAGGCGCATGCCGTGGCCGAGCACCCGCACGGCCATGCCGAACGCGGCCGTGCTTTTGCCCTTGCCGGTGCCGGTGTTGACGATCAGCAGGCCTTTTTCGACGGTCGCGCCGGCCTGCTTTTTCTCATGGCCTTCACGGCGGCGTTCGGTCATGCGCTGATGCGATTCGGGATCGGTTTTCATCGAAGGTCCTGATTGTTGGAAGCTGTTGATATAGAGGCTGCGTGAGTATCGGCATCGTCACCGGACGATGCGATCGCGACGGTGACGCCGGCGTGCACGGTCTTGCGTACGACGAGCCGGGCGAGCTGCGATGCAGTGGCAGGGTTGAGGGTTTGCGCTGCCAGCAGCGCGCAAGGCTCGCAGACGCCGTCCACGCCGAGATGCATCTGCGTGGCCGCCGACACTGAATACAGCGGCACCGCGGCGATCTGCTCGCGAGTGAATAGCCGCAGCGGCAGCGCATGACGCGCGCAGAAATCGAGCAGGCCGGCTTCGTTCGCCTTGATGTCAATCGTCGCGATCGCGCCGATCTGTTCGAACGCATGCGGCCCGAGCGCGTGGCGTACGGCGGCTTCGATATCCGCTGCGGGGGTGTGCAGGCGGCAACCGATGCCTACGCTTAGCGTTTTTGTTGAACGCTGGTGTTGTTGGGTTGGGTCGCTGAGATGACCTGCTGCTGGATCACTGGCGTCAGCAGCATGCTCGCGTTGAGCGACATCGCGTGCGAGCGCGAGCGACGCCACTGCGCCGATCACGACGATCGCAGGCGAGCCGAGCCCCGCGCGTTCGACCACGTCGGCAAGCTCACCGAGTGAAGCGAGCGCGTGACGCTGCTCGGGCCGCGTTGCCGCTTCGATCGCCGCGCAGCGCGTATCGGCGCCCATGCCGGCCGCCAGCAACGCGTCGGCGATCTCGCCGAGACGCCGCATCCCCATATAGATCACGAGTGTCATGCGCGTCGCGGCGAGCGCGGCCCAGTCCGGCTCGTCGCTGCCGGCGCCGTGGCCGGTGACGAACACCACACCCTGCGAATAGCCGCGCTGCGTGACTGGAATACCGAGCGCCGCGGGCGCGGCGATGCCCGCGGTGATGCCGTTGATCACTTCGGCATCGATACCGGCGGCCTGCAGCGCCTGCAATTCCTCGCCGCCGCGTCCGAATACGAACGGGTCGCCGCCTTTGAGGCGCGCGACGTTGCGCCCGGCCCGCAGATGCGCGAGCATTTGCGCGACGATATCGGCCTGCGGCGTCGACGGATGCCCGCCGCGCTTGCCGACATGCACGACCAGCGCATCGGCGTGCGCGAACTGCAATACGTCCGGATTCACGAGGTCGTCGACGAGCACGACATCGGCTTGCGCGAGCGCGCGGGTCGCCTTCAGCGTCATCAGTTCGACGTCGCCGGGGCCGGCGCCGATCAGCCAGGCGCGGGTCATCGCAGCGAGCATGGCGTGCGCCATGCGATGGTGGGACGAGAGAAGCGCTGCGCGATAGCGCGCGCGATGGTGCAGATCGAGTTCATGCGGTACTGCGAATCCGGGCGCGGCAACACACGTGATGGGCGGCGCTTTCCTCTGAAGTTCGGAAAACGCCACGGACGCGCGATGCCATGCTTGAACGCCTTCACATCCGTTCCCCGCGGATTCCGGCGGCCGGCGGCGCGATCGGTGCAGGTGCTGCACGCGGCGCCGCCACCGCGTCTGGCCGGTATCCGGGCTGGCGACCTCACGCGCTTTGCCTTCCCGTCCTTGACGTGGAATGACGAAGATACGCGCGAGATCGCGCGGATTCGTCGATTCACAGGACAGTGGCATCAAAAAACGCATGCGCGGCGCGCCAGAATCGAGGCGCGCGCCGCAGGTTGCTTACCGTTGCGGGGACAGCACAGGTTGAACGCATGATGCGTTGCCTGTTTCCCGTTTAACTGCACATGCGAGCGCATATGCGGGCACCAAACGCGCGCATACGATAGCACACGGGGCCTTGCCGGATAAGCGTCGGCGGCGGTTTTCATCGCGCGTGCTTTCTTGACTGGGCAAGGCTGCGGGCCTACACTCGCACGCACTTCTGGTGCTCGCCCGCGCGCTCGTGCGCGGGCAGTTAAACGGGAAACAGGGGGCCCATCTGCTCTGGAGCGGGCTAACCTGTGCTGTCCCCGCAACGGTAAGCGAAAAGCGGTGCAGGCCTTACGGCCGTGCGCCGCGGAGCCGGCTTCGATGTCCACGCGCAAGGCCGCGTCGGCATATCACCACTGGGCGAGAAACCACTCGGCCGGGAAGGGGAAGCGGCGCTTTCGCCAGCCCGGATACCGGCCCGAAGATGCAGGACGTACGCCGCGGGGATGCGGCGGCGCGTTCATGACTTCACTTTGCTTTCTGTGTTTCCGGGCGTTTTTGCGCGTGTCGTGTCTCCGGGCGTTTTCCGTGCGCTTTCCATGTCGCGGACAACGCCGTTGCTGCTGGACCGACACGCGAACCGACCGGCGCACCCATGCAACGTCTACCGATGGACCTCACGATGCAAACTCAATTGCGCAAGATTCCCGTCACGATCGTCACGGGCTTTCTCGGCAGCGGCAAGACCACGCTGTTGCGGCACATTCTTCAGCATGCGGAGGGCAAGCGCATTGCGGTGATCGTCAACGAGTTCGGCGAACTCGGCATCGACGGCGAGATCCTGAAGGGCTGCGGTATCGGCTGCGATGAAAACGGCGTCGAAACCGAAGGGCAATTGTATGAACTGGCGAACGGATGCCTGTGCTGCACCGTGCAGGAAGAGTTTTTCCCGGTGATGGAAAAGCTCGCCGAGCGTCGCGGCGAGATCGATCACGTGCTGATCGAAACATCCGGCCTCGCATTGCCGAAGCCGCTGGTGCAGGCATTCAACTGGCCGCAGATCAGAAACGGCTTCACCGTCGACGCGGTGGTAACCGTGGTCGATGGACCGGCCACCGCCAGCGGCCAATTCGCCGACAATCCGCTCGAAGTCGATGCGCAGCGCAAGGCCGATCCGAATCTCGATCATGAATCGCCGTTGCATGAGCTGTTCGAAGACCAGTTATCCGCCGCGGATCTGGTGATTCTGAACAAGACCGACCTGCTCGACGATGCGCAGCAAAGCGCCGTGGAAACGTTGATCCGTGACGAGATTCCGCCGCAGGTCAAGATCGTGCGCGCGCATAGGGGTGAGCTGGATCTGCACACGCTGCTGGGTCTCGAAGCCGCGTCCGAGGAAACCATCCATCTGCGCCACGATCATCACGGTTCCGCCGACGATCCCGATCATCATCACGACGAGTTCGATTCGGTCGTCGTGCAAGCGAGCGTGCCGTCGCGCGAAGCCGCACTCGCCGCGTTGCAGACGCTGGTCGAAAACCACACGATCTACCGCGTCAAAGGTTTTGCGGCGTTGCCGGGCGCGGCGATGCGGCTCGTGATCCAGGGCGTGGGCCGCCGTTTCGACAGCTATTTCGACCGGCGCTGGCAGGCCGGCGAAGGCGGCGACGGCTATTCGAGCCGCTTCGTGCTGATCGGCGAAGACCTCGATCAGTCCACCTTGCAGCAGGCATTCGACGCGGCGCTCGGCGCGACGTCGAACGCTGCCGCGTAACGGGCGCGCGACCATGCATCTGTTGCGCACGACGCCGGGCGGCTTCGTCGACGATACGCAGGGCGTGATCCGTATCGATCAGCAGCCCGCCGATATCGTCGTGCTCAGTTCCGCGGATACCACACTGTCGCTGCTCGCGAGCGTCGTGCCGCGTCTCGGGGATGGTTTCCCGAGCGTGCGGCTCGCGAACGTCACGTATCTGCGGCAGCCGGCCTCGGTCGATTTCTATGTCGACGACGTGCTGCAGCATGCGCGCGTCGTGGTGGTCGATCATCTTGGCGGCGAAGCGTACTGGCCGTACGGCATCGAGCAGGTCGTCGCGCTCGCGCAGCGCAAGCAGCAAACGCTCGCGATGTTTTCCGGCGACTTGCAGGAAGATCCGAATCTGCTCGCGCGCAGCACCGCGAGCGCGGAGTTGTGCCAGCAGTTGTGGCGTTATCTGCGCGAGGGCGGCCCGCAAAATGCGGAGGCATTCCTGCGCTGCATCGCGTATCGCGCGCTCGACTGGGGACGCGAGCCGGAGCCGCCGCGCGCATTGCCCGCCGCGTCGCTATATCACCCCGAGCGCGATATGCCGACCATCGCTGACTGGCAGGCGCGCTGGCGGCAGGATGCGCCGGTGGTCGCGATTCTTTTCTACAAGGCCCATCTTCAGGCCGCCAATACCGCGGTGTTCGATGCGTTGATCGACGCACTCGATGCGCAAGGGCTCAATCCGCTGCCGCTCGCGATTACGTCGCTCAAAGATGCGATGAGCCGCGAAGTCGTGCAATCGCTGTGCGCGCAACATCAGGCGGCGTTGGTGCTCAATACGACCGCGTTCGCGGCGTCCGCGATCGATGACCCGGAACCGCTCGCGCTGGCCGGCGACGCGCCGGTGCTGCAGGTGATCCTGAGCGGCGGCAATCGCGAAGACTGGCTCAAGGACAACCACGGCCTCAATTCGCGCGACATCGCGATGCATATCGCGCTGCCGGAGGTGGATGGCCGCATCATCACGCGCGCGATCAGCTTCAAGGGGCTTGCGTATCGTTGTCCGCACACCGAGGTCGACGTGGTGCGCTATCAGCCGGACCTCGAACGTGTGCGTTTTCTCGCCGAGCTGAGCGGCCGCTGGTGCCGTCTGCGTTCGCTCGATAACGCGGACAAGAAACTCGCGCTGATCCTCGCGAACTATCCGATGAGCGAGGGTCGTATCGGCAATGGTGTCGGGCTCGATACACCGGCGTCGGTGGTCGGCATTCTGTCGATGCTGCGCGACGAAGGCTATCGCGTGGCCGAGTTGCCTGAAGACAGCGATGCGCTGCTGAAGAAGCTCACCGAGGGCGTGACCAACGACCCCGTCGTGCGCGATCTGCGGCCGGCGTTGCAAAGCCTCGCGCTCGACGACTATCTCGCTCATTTCAATGCATTGCCCGCGAGCGTGCGCGATGCGCTGAACGCGCGTTGGGGCCGTCCCGAGCAGGAACCGACGCTGCGACGCGGCCGCTTCATGATCGCGGGCTGGCGCTGCGGGCAGGTGTTCGTCGGGATTCAGCCTTCGCGTTCGCGCGAGCAGGGCGATTACGCGAGCTATCACGACGCGGAACTGGTGCCGCCGCATGCGTATCTGGCGTTTTACTTCTGGCTGCGTCACCAGTTCGGTATCGACGCGGTCGTGCACGTCGGCAAACACGGCAATCTCGAATGGCTGCCGGGCAAGAGCGTCGCGTTGAGCGACACATGCTGGCCCGATCTGATTCTGGGACCGCTGCCGCATCTGTATCCGTTCATCGTCAACGATCCGGGCGAGGGCAGCCAGGCCAAGCGGCGCGCGCAGGCGGTCATCATCGATCATCTGATGCCGCCGCTGACGCGCGCCGAAAACTATGGGCCGTTGCAGGACCTCGAATGCCAGGTCGACGAATATTACGAAGCGCTGATGGTCGATCCGCGTCGCGCGAAGTTGCTGCGTCGCACGATCCTCGCGACGATCGTCGAGCATCGCTTGCACGAGGAACTGAGCCTCGCGGCGCCGAACGGTCAGGACGACGAGGACGCGCTGCTCACGCGCGTCGATGCATGGCTGTGCGAGCTGAAGGAAGCGCAGATTCGCGATGGGCTGCATACGTTCGGGCAGTCGCCGCGCGGCGTGCAGCGGCGCGATACGCTGCTCGCGCTCGGCCGCTTTCCGATCGGCGACGGACAGGGCGGCAGAGCCGGTTTGACCGATGCGCTGGCGCGCGATCTGCGCCTCGACTATCTGTTCGATCCGTTGACCGTGGATTGGGCGGCGCCGTGGGATGGGCCGCGTCCCGACGTGCTACAGCAGGTGAGCGATGCGCCGTGGCGGCACTATGGCGATACGCGTGAGCGGCTGGAACTGCTCGCGGCGCGGCTGTTGGTCGGTGTGTGCGGTGAAGACATGGATGGTGTGGACAGCGTGCAAGCGTCGCCGGGGTGGGTCGATAATCTGCTGCAAGCAGAACAGGTGATCGCGCGTTTGCGTGACGACGTGTTGCCGCGTCTCGACGCCTGCGGTCCGCAGGAAATCACGCAACTGAAACGCGGTCTCGAAGGACGCTTCGTGCCACCGGGACCGAGTGGTTCGCCGTCGCGCGGACGGCCCGACGTGCTGCCTACCGGGCGCAACTTCTATTCGGTCGACACGCGCGCGGTGCCCACGCAAGCCGCGTGGGCACTCGGCTTGAAATCGGCGCAGCAACTGATCGAGCGGCATCTGCAGGAGCACGGCGACTATCCGCGTGCGATCGGCCTGTCGGTCTGGGGCACGGCGACAATGCGCACCGGCGGCGACGATATCGCGCAGGCGCTCGCGCTGCTCGGCGTGCGGCCGAAGTGGGCGCCGGGCAGCCATCGCGTGACGGATTTCGAAATCATGCCGATCGAAGTTTTCGATCGCCCGCGTATCGACGTCACGCTGCGCGTGTCCGGCTTCTTCCGCGATGCGTTCGCCAACGTGATGCATCTGTTCGATGCGGCGGTGCAGGCCGTCGCCGAACTCGACGAACCCGCCGATCTGAATCCGATCCGCGCGCGCGTGCTGCGCGAACGCGATGCGCTGATCGCGCGCGGGATGGACCCCGCCGAAGCGCGCAAGCGCGCCGGCTGGCGCGTGTTCAGCGCGCGGCCCGGCGCGTACGGCGCGGGTCTGCAGCAGATGATCGACTCGCGCCAATGGCAGACCGACGCCGATCTCGCGAACGCCTATCAAGCGTGGGGCGGCTACGCATACGCGCAGAAGAGCGCGGGCGAGGAAGCGCATCACGCGTTTGGCGCGCGTCTGGCCGCGATGGACGTGGTGCTGCAGAACCAGGACAACCGCGAGCACGACCTGCTCGATTCGAACGACTACTACCAGTTTCAGGGCGGCATGGTCGCGGCAGTGCGACATCTGGGCGGCGAGCAGCCACGCGTTTATCACGCCGATCACAGCAATCCGGCCGCGCCTCGCGTACGTACGCTGCAGGAGGAGATCGCGCGCGTGATCCGCTCGCGCGTGGTCAATCCGAAGTGGCTCGATGGTGTAAAGCGCCATGGCTACAAGGGCGCGGCCGAGATCGCGGCGACCGTCGATTATCTCTACGGCTACGACGCGACCGCGCGCGTGATCGCGGATCATCAATATGCGCTCGTCGCCGATGCTTATCTGAATGACGCCGATACCCGCGCGTTCATGCAGCGGCACAACGTGCACGCGCTGCATTCGATCTGCGAGCGCCTGCTCGAAGCGATGCAGCGCGGGCTGTGGCAGGAGCCGGGCGACTATCGCGCGCAGGTTGAGCAGCATCTGCTCGCGAGTGAACAGCAGATCGAAGGAACACGGACATGAATGGCGCGACGCGAGAAGCGGGCGATTTGAACGGCGGCGAAGCAGGCGTGCGCGCGAGTTCGGGCACGGCTTCGCGGCCGGTTTTTCCATTCGCCGCGCTAATCGGCCAGGCGCCGTTGCAGCAGGCGCTGCTGCTCGCCGCGATCGATCCGGGTCTCGGCGGCGTGCTGATCAGCGGGCCGCGCGGCACCGCGAAGTCGACCGCGGCGCGCGCGCTCGCCGAGTTGCTACCGGAAGGGCAACTGGTCAATCTGCCGCTCGGCGCCAGCGAGGATCGTCTGATCGGCACGCTCGATATCGAAACCGTGCTGCGCGACGGCTCGGTGCGCTTTTCGCCGGGGCTGCTCGCAAAGGCGCATCGCGGTGTGCTGTATGTCGACGAGGTCAATCTGCTACCCGACGCGCTCGTCGATGCGCTGCTCGACGCGGCGGCGAGCGGTGTCAATACCGTCGAACGCGATGGCGTTTCTCATAGTCATGACGCGAGCTTCGTGCTGATCGGCACGATGAATCCCGAGGAGGGAGAGTTGCGGCCGCAACTGATCGACCGCTTCGGGCTGATGGTCGAGTTGGAGAATGCGTTCGAGCCGCGCACGCGCGAGGCGATCGTCAAGGCCCGGCTCGCGTTCGATCATGATCCGGTTGGCTTTCGCGCGGCCTATGTTCAACAACAGACTGCTTACGCGCAGCGGATTCGCGCGGCACGCGCGACGCTCCCACAACTGGCATTCGACGATGCCGTGCATGCGCACGTTAGCGCGCTGTGCATCGCCGCCGCTGTCGATGGACTGCGCGCCGATCTGGTGATGCTGCGCGCGGCGCGTGCGCTGGCTGCGCTCGAACAGGCCTCCGAGGTGACGACGCGACATGTGGATCGTGTGGCGGAGTCGGTGCTGATTCATCGGCGACGGCAGCGTGATCCGCAAGCTTCGTCTTCGGGGCAGTCCGAGAGTGCGGCGCCGCCGTCGCAGCAAGGCGCTGGCAATGAAGCGCCTCAGGCGTCCGCGTCGCCACCATCTTCTACCGACACCGATTGGGGCTACCTGCCGCCTGAGCCGACTGCGACGGTGCAGGTCAAAAGCGTCATCCCGCTCGGCGCAAAAAAACGCTGAGCCATCGGAAGGGTGCCGCCGCTGACTCGCACAGCGGTTTTCGATGGCGACAAGGCATGCACGCAAGTTCGCAAGGCGCTTTGCGCGGCGAGCGAGGCACACGCATTGCCTGGCCACCGACGCTCGCCGCGATGCGCGAGCGCGGGCTACGTCGCGAGCATCTGCGCTTCGTGCGCGAGACACCGCGTGGCGGCGTGCTGCATTGCTTCGTGCTCGATTGTTCGGGATCGATGCTCGCGGGGCAGCGTCTTGCGCTGGCGAAAGGCTTGCTCATTGCACTGTTCGACCATGCCAGCGCGCAACGCGCCGAGGCCGCGCTGATCTGTTTCGGCGGTGCGGGCGCGGACCTGCGCTTCGGTCCGGCCGTGCCGCGTTGGTGGAACGAACGCTGGCTGCAGCCGGTGGGCGGCGGCGGAGGCTCGCCGCTTGAGTCAGGGGTGCGGCGCGCGGCGGAATTGCTCGGGCGCAGCGCGCGCCGGCGTCCGGCGCAACAACGCTGGCTGTGGATTCTGACCGATGGCCGCACGCGTGATATACCGGCACGCCCGCTCGATGCCGATGAAGTGGTGGTTGTCGATTTCGAACGCGGTGCGCTGCGGCTTGGGCGCTGCGAGGCGCTCGCCGACGCGTGGGGCGCGCGGTGTGTGGCGCCGGAAGAATTGATCGGCTGACCGTTGTGCGGCGACGCCGCGCGTCCACTTCGATGCGGGCGCGAGGCGTGCCGCCGTGCCGCTTACTTGAAACCGTTCGACCAGTACAGCACGTCGTCGTGACGATCGAACACGAAGACTTTCATTGCCATCTGCTGCGCGGCGTCGAGCTGATCGAGCTCTAGTCCATGATTGGTCGGCTCGCCGGGCGCGCTGCCTTTCTGCACGTTGCGGATGATGGCAGTGGTCTCGATTTCCGTGTCGAGTTCCGCGGACCGCAGGCGAAACGCAATACGCAGGCGATCGCCGACGGCGCCGAGCGTCCACGATGCGCTCAACGACATGCCGAGCGCGCTGACGCCCTTCGCGAGTCCCAGACCTTCATAGGCCTCACCCGTTTCGCCGATGCCGAACCGCACCGGCAGATGCGCATGCACGCGAATCGATTTGCGCTCGCGCAGGCGGCGAATGACGCCGGGCTTCGACAGCACGATGTAGTCGAATGGCTGGCGGCAGACCGCCTCGATCGTGCAGACGAAGCGGAACACGGCCTGGCTGGCGATCGCGACGAGTTCGACGTTTTCGCCGGGCGTGAGTGGCATCGGCCGGCCGTCTTGCAACGGCGGCGTGACGAAGATCGAATGATTCGGCGCGAAGCCGATGATGCGGCACGGGTGCATCGGCGAGCCGCTGCCGACCAGCGAGCGCATGCCGATCAATGCACCGATCTCCAGATGCATATCCTTGACCGTCAACTCGACGGGGGATTCGGCGTGCGGCGCGGGCTTCGGCGGCTGCTCCGCGTTCAGATCCAGCAGATCGCCACGTTGCGGAGAAAAGTGAGTGAACAGGAACGTGCGCTCGTCCGTGGTCGCGAGGATCGTACCGCTCGCGAAGAGCAGCGTGCCGTCGGCATCGACGATCGACCAGGGAAGCGGCGTGCCGACTGGCACGGCATCCAGGACGAGCGACGACGATGAGGAAGGGGCGTTGTTTGCGTCGATGTGTTCCTCGACAGGTTGGTCCATGGTCGGTGGCTAGTTTGGGTTGCGAGATTATCGGATGACGGCGACGGACGGTAGAAGTTTTAATTGAATCTTATAGGGAGAGCGCGTCGCTGCGGCATGGCGTGAAGGCATTTGTATTCACACTGAATTGAACTCGTTAGGACGAGATAATCAGGTTGGTTTTGTTCGGATTTTTTTGCGTTCTCAATCAGTGTATTCGTGTTGGTGATCTTTAGAAATGCCGCGTTGTAGCGGACGTTGCTGTCGCAAGAAAAATTCGCGGCGGGGGGTTGACGCGATGTCACCCGCTCTCCATAATCTCGCTTCTCTGCTGCAGACGCAGCGACGTGAAACGAAGCGGTGCCGGAGGTTGCGGTGCTGTGATTCACGAACGATCTTTAAAAACTAACAGCCGATAAGTGTGGGCGCTTGATGCGGAATGCGCAGCCGGTTCTTCGGAGCCGGTATGGCAAAAGTATCAGAAGCCTCACACAGTAATTGAAGGAAGGTTTGCCTGTTGAAAGACAGGCTGATCATCGTCAGTACGTTGAGTGAGCGACCGGGTTCGAGAGAACCCGAAAACAGTAACAGGTTTGAACTGAAGAGTTTGATCCTGGCTCAGATTGAACGCTGGCGGCATGCCTTACACATGCAAGTCGGACGGCAGCACGGGGGCAACCCTGGTGGCGAGTGGCGAACGGGTGAGTAATACATCGGAACGTGTCCTGGAGTGGGGGATAGCCCGGCGAAAGCCGGATTAATACCGCATACGCTCTGTGGAGGAAAGCGGGGGATCTTCGGACCTCGCGCTCAAGGGGCGGCCGATGGCAGATTAGGTAGTTGGTGGGGTAAAGGCCTACCAAGCCGACGATCTGTAGCTGGTCTGAGAGGACGACCAGCCACACTGGGACTGAGACACGGCCCAGACTCCTACGGGAGGCAGCAGTGGGGAATTTTGGACAATGGGGGCAACCCTGATCCAGCAATGCCGCGTGTGTGAAGAAGGCCTTCGGGTTGTAAAGCACTTTTGTCCGGAAAGAAAACTTCGGGGTTAATACCTCTGGAGGATGACGGTACCGGAAGAATAAGCACCGGCTAACTACGTGCCAGCAGCCGCGGTAATACGTAGGGTGCGAGCGTTAATCGGAATTACTGGGCGTAAAGCGTGCGCAGGCGGTTCGTTAAGACAGATGTGAAATCCCCGGGCTTAACCTGGGAACTGCATTTGTGACTGGCGGGCTTGAGTATGGCAGAGGGGGGTAGAATTCCACGTGTAGCAGTGAAATGCGTAGAGATGTGGAGGAATACCGATGGCGAAGGCAGCCCCCTGGGCCAATACTGACGCTCATGCACGAAAGCGTGGGGAGCAAACAGGATTAGATACCCTGGTAGTCCACGCCCTAAACGATGTCAACTGGTTGTCGGGCCTTCATTGGCTTGGTAACGTAGCTAACGCGTGAAGTTGACCGCCTGGGGAGTACGGTCGCAAGATTAAAACTCAAAGGAATTGACGGGGACCCGCACAAGCGGTGGATGATGTGGATTAATTCGATGCAACGCGAAAAACCTTACCTACCCTTGACATGTACGGAAGTCCGCTGAGAGGTGGATGTGCCCGAAAGGGAGCCGTAACACAGGTGCTGCATGGCTGTCGTCAGCTCGTGTCGTGAGATGTTGGGTTAAGTCCCGCAACGAGCGCAACCCTTGTCCCTAGTTGCTACGCAAGAGCACTCCAGGGAGACTGCCGGTGACAAACCGGAGGAAGGTGGGGATGACGTCAAGTCCTCATGGCCCTTATGGGTAGGGCTTCACACGTCATACAATGGTCGGAACAGAGGGTTGCCAAGCCGCGAGGTGGAGCCAATCCCAGAAAACCGATCGTAGTCCGGATCGCACTCTGCAACTCGAGTGCGTGAAGCTGGAATCGCTAGTAATCGCGGATCAGCATGCCGCGGTGAATACGTTCCCGGGTCTTGTACACACCGCCCGTCACACCATGGGAGTGGGTTTTACCAGAAGTGGCTAGTCTAACCGCAAGGAGGACGGTCACCACGGTAGGATTCATGACTGGGGTGAAGTCGTAACAAGGTAGCCGTATCGGAAGGTGCGGCTGGATCACCTCCTTTCCAGAGCCCGCGTGTTCTGACATCGAAGCGCTCACGCTTATCGGCTGTAGTTAGAAGAAGATCAGACAGACTCAGGGGTCTGTAGCTCAGTCGGTTAGAGCACCGTCTTGATAAGGCGGGGGTCGATGGTTCGAATCCATCCAGACCCACCAGTGCCTGTCTGTGGTGCTGGCTGAAGACCCGCTGGGGCTGAACGGATGAGGTATCTGTCTGTTGCATGACTGGGGGATTAGCTCAGCTGGGAGAGCACCTGCTTTGCAAGCAGGGGGTCGTCGGTTCGATCCCGTCATCCTCCACCAATCCTCAATGCCAAGGGTTCAGCATGAAGCGATGCTGAGTACTTCGCATTGGCGATTGAGCCAGTCAGAGCGATATGAGGCAACTCATAATCGGCTGTCGTTCTTTAACAATCAGGAAGAAGTAGTAAAGAGATTCACGAAAGCGTACTTAGAGATGGGTGCGTGAGTAGGTGAATCAGGGTTGTGATTGTATCGATGTATTTTTAAGTGATCGAAAGATCGCTTTGGAATACGGCGCAACACGAATACTCAACCTGTAGCGAGTGCGTCTCGAGATGAGACATACCCGTTATAGGGTCAAGCGAACAAGTGCATGTGGTGGATGCCTTGGCGATCACAGGCGATGAAGGACGCGGTAGCCTGCGAAAAGCTCCGGGGAGCTGGCAAACGAGCATTGATCCGGAGATGTCCGAATGGGGAAACCCACCTCTTATGAGGTATCCGTAGCTGAATACATAGGCTACGTGAAGCGAACGCGGTGAACTGAAACATCTAAGTAACCGCAGGAAAAGAAATCAACCGAGATTCCCAAAGTAGTGGCGAGCGAAATGGGATCAGCCTGTACTCTTTATTCTCATTGTTAGTCGAACGCTCTGGAAAGTGCGGCCATAGCAGGTGATAGCCCTGTAGACGAAAACAGCGGGAAAGAACTGGGTGTACGACAAGTAGGGCGGGACACGTGAAATCCTGTCTGAAGATGGGGGGACCATCCTCCAAGGCTAAATACTCGTGATCGACCGATAGTGAACCAGTACCGTGAGGGAAAGGCGAAAAGAACCCCGGGAGGGGAGTGAAACAGATCCTGAAACCGCATGCATACAAACAGTCGGAGCCTCGCAAGGGGTGACGGCGTACCTTTTGTATAATGGGTCAGCGACTTACATTCAGTGGCAAGCTTAACCGATTAGGGCAGGCGTAGCGAAAGCGAGTCCGAACAGGGCGTCCAGTCGCTGGGTGTAGACCCGAAACCAGGTGATCTATCCATGGCCAGGTTGAAGGCACGGTAACACGTGCTGGAGGACCGAACCCACTAACGTTGAAAAGTTAGGGGATGAGCTGTGGATAGGGGTGAAAGGCTAAACAAACCTGGAAATAGCTGGTTCTCTCCGAAAACTATTTAGGTAGTGCCTCGTGTATCACCTTCGGGGGTAGAGCACTGTCATGGTTGTGGGGTCCATTGCGGATTACTACGCCATAGCAAACTCCGAATACCGAAGAGTGCAATCACGGGAGACAGACATCGGGTGCTAACGTCCGGTGTCAAGAGGGAAACAACCCAGACCGCCAGCTAAGGTCCCCAAATATGACTAAGTGGGAAACGAAGTGGGAAGGCTAAAACAGTCAGGAGGTTGGCTTAGAAGCAGCCATCCTTTAAAGAAAGCGTAATAGCTCACTGATCGAGTCGTCCTGCGCGGAAGATGTAACGGGGCTAAGTCATATACCGAAGCTGCGGATGCATATTTATATGCATGGTAGGAGAGCGTTCCGTAAGCCTGCGAAGGTGCACTGGAAAGTGTGCTGGAGGTATCGGAAGTGCGAATGCTGACATGAGTAGCGATAAAGGGGGTGAAAGGCCCCCTCGCCGTAAGCCCAAGGTTTCCTACGCAACGTTCATCGGCGTAGGGTGAGTCGGCCCCTAAGGCGAGGCAGAAATGCGTAGCTGATGGGAAGCAGATTAATATTTCTGCACCATTGTGAAATGCGATGGGGGGACGGATCGCGGAAGGTTGTCCGGGTGTTGGAAGTCCCGGTCGCTGCATTGGAGAAGGCGCTTTGGCAAATCCGGGCGCAGGATTCAAGGGTGTGGCGCGAGCGACTTAGGTCGCGAAGCAACTGGAAGGGGTTCCAGGAAAAGCCTCTAAGCTTCAGTTTCACAGTGACCGTACCGCAAACCGACACAGGTGGGCGAGATGAGTATTCTAAGGCGCTTGAGAGAACTCGGGAGAAGGAACTCGGCAAATTGGTACCGTAACTTCGGGATAAGGTACGCCCTTGTAGCTTGACTGGCCTGCGCCAGAAGGGTGAAAGGGTTGCAATAAACTGGTGGCTGCGACTGTTTAATAAAAACACAGCACTCTGCAAACACGAAAGTGGACGTATAGGGTGTGACGCCTGCCCGGTGCCGGAAGATTAAATGATGGGGTGCAAGCTCCTGATTGAAGTCCCGGTAAACGGCGGCCGTAACTATAACGGTCCTAAGGTAGCGAAATTCCTTGTCGGGTAAGTTCCGACCTGCACGAATGGCGTAACGATGGCCACACTGTCTCCTCCCGAGACTCAGCGAAGTTGAAGTGTTTGTGATGATGCAATCTCCCCGCGGCTAGACGGAAAGACCCCATGAACCTTTACTGTAGCTTTGCATTGGACTTTGAACCGGTCTGTGTAGGATAGGTGGGAGGCTTTGAAGCTGGGACGCTAGTCTCAGTGGAGCCGTCCTTGAAATACCACCCTGATCTGTTTGAGGTTCTAACCTTGGTCCGTAATCCGGATCGGGGACAGTGCATGGTAGGCAGTTTGACTGGGGCGGTCTCCTCCCAAAGTGTAACGGAGGAGTACGAAGGTACGCTAGGTACGGTCGGAAATCGTGCTGATAGTGCAATGGCATAAGCGTGCTTGACTGTGAGACTGACAAGTCGAACAGGTGCGAAAGCAGGTCATAGTGATCCGGTGGTTCTGTATGGAAGGGCCATCGCTCAACGGATAAAAGGTACTCTGGGGATAACAGGCTGATACCGCCCAAGAGTTCATATCGACGGCGGTGTTTGGCACCTCGATGTCGGCTCATCTCATCCTGGGGCTGTAGCCGGTCCCAAGGGTATGGCTGTTCGCCATTTAAAGAGGTACGTGAGCTGGGTTTAAAACGTCGTGAGACAGTTTGGTCCCTATCTGCCGTGGGCGCTGGATATTTGAAGGGACCTGCTCCTAGTACGAGAGGACCGGAGTGGACGAACCTCTGGTGTACCGGTTGTCACGCCAGTGGCATCGCCGGGTAGCTATGTTCGGAAGAGATAACCGCTGAAAGCATCTAAGCGGGAAACTCGCCTTGAGATGAGATATCCCCGGGGCTTTAAGCCCCTTGAAGGGTCGTTCAAGACCAGGACGTTGATAGGTCAGGTGTGCACGTACAGTAATGTACTGAGCTAACTGATACTAATTGCCCGTAAGGCTTGATCCTATAACAGGTGTGTCTCGACAACCGTTAGTGCTTCAGCACTTACGGATGTCCGATCCCCGAAGGGGATACGAACCTCCACAGGAGGTGACAGGACGCACGGTTGAGATCAGTGTTGTGCCAGAACCAACACAACCCCCCAACACGATTCACACACGAATCCTTTACGCTTCTTCCCGATTGGCTGTGGCGCTCACCGGTTGACTCCAACCCCCAGCGACGCAGCAACCCGTCATGCCTGATGACCATAGCGAGTCGGTCCCACCCCTTCCCATCCCGAACAGGACCGTGAAACGACTCCACGCCGATGATAGTGCGGATTGCCCGTGTGAAAGTAGGTAATCGTCAGGCTCCCCTCAAGACAGAAACCCCACCCAATGCGGTGGGGTTTCTGCGTTTACGGGCCACTACTCAGTTCCTCCCTTCATCTCTTCCCGTGCGCAGCGCGTCCGCATATCCCGTCAGCTCCAGATAGGCTCGGCCGACGTCCGCACCCGCACGGCTTACCCGCGCCGCGCCTTCCCAATACACCGCGCCGGTCGATTGCCGTGAATCGAGTTCCTGGTCATCCATCAGTGGTTCGACTTGCCACGTCACAGTCCCTGTCCTGACCGTCATCGAAACCGGATAGGATGCACCTGTGCGAGGTGAGCGCCACGTGCGAACCGGCGTGAATTCCACCTGATCGCGGTCGAAATTCGTCACCTGTCCATCGGCATTGCGTAGCGTCGCGTGTGCCCATACTGCCTGGCCATCGCTGCGACGTACCTTGAATGCCATTAGCGCCGAGCCGTCCTTCAAATTAGCGCCGAGCCAGTCCCATCCGACAGCGTCAGCATCGAGCAACGTGCTCGACCATTCGTGATCCAGCCACGCGATACCCGTTACGGCAGCAGTGCGCTGCGCCGTGCGTTCGGCCGTCGCCGGCCGCACCACGGTACCCGTGACGCGCAGTTGCGGTTCGCTGTAGTAATAGCTCGCCTGTTCTGGTCGCGGCCCTTTGCGTGAATAGCCGCGCTCGCCCTGGAGCAACGGCGCTTGTGTCGGCGTCAACGTGAGATGTAGCGAGAACCCGGCAGCGTCGACAGTAACGTCATAGTGTCCATCCGCGTTACGAATCATTTTCCACGCGTCGAGTTTGACATTGGTATTGGCCAGCTTCGCATACGCGAGTCCGAAGCCTTCGCGGGCGATGCGCTGGTCGTGAACGAGATGTCCGACTGTCGGATCGCTCAACGCGGCGTGCGCGATGATCAACTGCGAAGGCGCGAAAGCGCTCGGGTCGGCGGCATCGTGACCCGTCGCTGAGCGAAAAAACGTAATCTGAAATCCGAGAGGCTGCTTATCCGGTGTATTGAGCCAGCCTGTCGCGTACCACCACTCGGTACGAAAAGCGGGGTGCGCACCGCTGTCTTGCGACAGCGCGATTGGATGATCCGGGGTGACAGCTGAGAACGAGGCCGGCACGGCAGCCGGCAAATCGACGCCCGCGGCAAACGCCGGCGACACCGTGGTCATACCGATACATAGCCAGCCTCGCAAGCGAAGAAAAAGAGAGCAGGGGTATCGTCGCCTCACGTTACATCGGCCAGTAATAACGGTCGATATCCGGAACACCGTTGCATACGCACAAATCATCGCGCGCATAACAGCTGGCCGCATCGATACACCCCACATGCGTGCGATCCGCGTTGCCCATCCACGCAACGCGGCGCAACGCTCACGAATGGACTCTGCGCTCATCGCCCGCTCCACATCGAGCGCTGATTCCGCTCACACCGCACGGCCTGCATCACCAGTCCTCCTTCACCGCGCGCAGCGCATCCACGGAAACCGCGCCGCGGCCGGCGACTACCGCTGTCGAACACGACAGAATCAGCATCACCAGCGCGACGGTGTTCAATATCGTCCACGGTACGTGCAGCGACATGCTCCAATGAAACGACTGCGGATTGACGACGAACACGAGAATCAGGCTAATCGCAAAGCCGAGAGCGAAACCGAATGCAATGCCGCAAGCCGTAAGCAGCCCACCTTCGGACGCGAAGATGCCGAGGATCTGCGCACGCGTCGCGCCGACGTGCCGCAGCATCCCGAACTCGCGGGCTCGCGCGAGCGTCTGCGCGGAAAACGTTGCAGCGACACCGAACAGTCCGATCACGATCGCGACCGCCTCGAGCAGATAAGTGACCGCGAAGCTGCGATCGAAGATCATCAGCGTGCGCGCACGGATCTCACCGGGTTGCGACATCTGCAGCGCTGCACCGAAGGGCAGTGTCCGCAATTCGTCGATCACGTGTTCGACACTGACACCTCGCTCGACGCTCACCGCGACATCGGTCGCATTGGTGTCGCCGCTCAGACGTCGGTAGTCGGCAAGCCGCATCTGAATCGCGCCGCTCTGTCGTGCGTAATCGCGCCATACGCCGGCGACGACGAAAACCTGGCCGGCCTCGCCAAGCGGCAGATGCACGCGCTGCCCCGCCTTGTACCCGTATATATCGACCATCGCCTCGGACACCCACACGGGTATTTCTTCAGCGCGAAACGCGGACGGCGCCAGCACTGTGCCGGTCATTTGCAGAGTCGCGCCTGGATCGGCCGCGTCGATGTCGCGCGCGAGCACTGCGACGTCCGGCCGAGCGGGATCGAGCGTCAGATGTGTGCTCCGTGCAAACGCGGCGCGCCTGATACCGGGGAGCGCCGCAATCCGCGCCTGTTCGTCCGGCCGCAGGCCGCCCGCGTCGCCGCTATTGCCAGCCGATGTCGCGCGCACGTACAGATCGGCGGACAGCAGATGCATGAGCCAGTCGTCGACCGACACGCGGAAGCTGGCCACCATGATTGCCATCGCAACGATGAGCGCGAAGCTCGACAGCACGCCTCCCATCGCAATCGATGCCTGGCCCGGCGCGTTCGCGAGACGTGCGAGCGCGAGCGTACCGGTCACGCCCGGATGCCGTCGCATCGCGCAGACGCGGCTCGCGATGCCGAAGATGAACGCCGTCACGCGCGGCATCAGCGCGATGCCGCCGACGAGCAACAACGCAACGGCGAGATAGCCGGCAATCGGTGCATCGAACCACGGCGGCAAGCGCGTGAGAACGGCAGCGGCCAGCAGGCAACCCAACGCGGGCCATGGCGTCGCGAGCCGCGCCAACGCGCCTTCCTCGGCCCCCGCCTTGAGCGCCACCGCCGGCCGCGCGCGCGCCGCATCGAGCGCGGGCGCCATGCTGCCCAGCACCGCTACCGCAACACCGAGCACCAGAAACACCGCGCTTGCCAGTGGCTGGAAATTCGCACGCGGCTGCACGCCTGGAAAATAGCCGCCGCCCAGATCGCTGCCAAACAGATGCAACACAGCGCTCGCCATCGCATAGCCGAGCGCAAGACCGCATAACGAACCGATCAGTCCGAGCAACGCGCCTTCGACGAGGATCTGTCGCATCAACTGAGTCCGAGTGAGACCGAGCACGCGCAGCATCGCGAACTGCGCGCGCCGTCGCACGACGCCGAGCGCCTGTGTCGAGAACACGAGGAATGCGCCGGTGAAAAGCGCCACCAGTGCGAGCACGTTCATATTGATTCGATACGCGCGCGAAAGGCGATCGGTGCGGCTGTCGGTGTCGCGCGCCTCGGCGATGACCCACATGTTGCCCAGCCGCGCCTGCAGATCGTGCTTGAAGCGTTGCCGGTCGACCCCGCGCTCGAGTCGGACGTCGACACGTGACAGCTTGCCCACCTTGCCGAACCTCCACTGCGCGGCGGCGATATCCATGACAGCGAGCCGCTGACCCGGCCGCGTTCGCACGAGCCCGCCCGCAACGCGCAGACGCACGCTCGACGTGCCATTGAGAAACGTCACGTGGTCGCCGGTCTTGACGTTCAACCATTGCTGCGCGGCGGCCGACAGAAACACCGCATCGGACGCGAGCGTATCGAGTTGCCGGTCCGGCGCCGGCACGCCGATCAGATCAGGGGTGATCCGGCTGGCCTGAAATACATCGATACCGAGCATCGGCAACGCACTATTGCGCTCCCGGACAGCGACATCGAATGCGAGCACCGGGCTCGCGAGTGACACGCCGGGCTCGTTCGCCAGACGCGGATAGATGGCCTCGTCGACGAAAGGCTGCGCGCCGCGCACCTGCAGATCGGCTTCGCCGGACAGGCTGCGCGTGGCCGCGGAGAATTCATTGAAGGCCGCGCCGTTGATCAGTTGCACCGCGTAGCCAAGCGCGACACCGAGCGCGATCGTTGCAATGGCGACCAGCGCCCGCCCGCGATGACTGCGCCATTCCGCGCCCAGCAGCCAGCGCGCGAGAACGCGATGTCCGGGCGCGCGCGCGTGGGGACGAGGGTCAGTGCGCATCGTCATTCGAGCGTGGGGAGGAGGCTCGCGCAGGTGGGTCGACACAGCGCGAAGCATTCGCTGCATCCGCAACTTTCTCCGCCTTCGCGGCTGCAGCATGCAGCCCGCCATCACTCAGGATCAGCACGCGATCGGCCACGGCGGCCGCGGCTTCGGAATGCGTGACCATGATCGTCGCCGCGCCAGTCGCCTTGCTTTGCGCGCGAAACAGGCCGAGCACATCATGCGCGGTCGCGGGGTCGAGGTTGCCGGTCGGTTCGTCGGCGAGAATCAGCGTCGGCCGATGCACGAGCGCACGCGCGATCGCGACGCGTTGCAGTTCACCGCCGGAGAGATCGCGCGGAAAGTCGCCGCCGCGCCCATCCAGTCCGACCGCCGCGAGCATGTCGAGCGCGCCGGCGGGCGGCAGATCGTTGAGCAGCAGCGGCAGCGCGACGTTCTGCACGAGCGTCAGATGCGGCAGCACGTGAAACGCCTGAAAGACGAAGCCGAGCTTTTGCCGCCGCAAGCGGGTTGCCGCCTTGTCGTCGAGTTGTTCGATCGCACGACCGTCGAGCATCACGCTACCGCTATCCGCGCGATCGAGCCCGGCGATCAGGTTGAGCAGCGTCGACTTGCCGACGCCCGAGTCGCCCATGATCGCGACGAACTCACCCGCCGCGAGCGTGAAATCGAGCTGCGCGAGCACGATGCGGCCGGCGCCATACCGTTTGCTCAGTCCGCGGCATTCGAGAGCGGGAACGACGGCATCGTGACGAAGCGCCATGCGGGAAGATCCGGAAAAATAGATGGGCGGCAACGGCGCCGTCGATGAAATCAGTGTGCCTTGCCGCGCGAATTTTCGCAGCGATTCGCGCGATATCCGTGTCGCGCTGTAAGGAGTATGGAGGCTTCGCGAAGTCTTTCGCAGGCGGTTTGGGCATTCGAACAGCGGGTCGTATCGTGCATGGGCGGACCTAACCCAGAGAAAAATTCAGAGCCGCACACAAAATATTTTTTTGCCTGTTATTACGCAAAATTCTTCGCTTCGATGTGGCCCCGCGCAGGTTGAGCGACGCAGCGCAGCACGATCCATTCCAGCCGCACTCGCGCTCAAAAAAGTAAACGCTTAAAAGCTGCCAACTCACCTCTAATTGCCAGCTTTTGCGGGCAAGTTTTCAGTGCCTTCGCCGCGATCTGTAACAATGTGCAAGCGCACATTTTCATGCGTTTTGCAAGGGCACGCCCGGTAACAATTAATTGTGGCGAGGATTTCGCCGCTGCTGCGATGCAAAATTATTCTTTACTTGGTAATCTCCCACCCTTGGTCAGCCGACTGCGGGTAAACGTGTAGCGGAAAACCCGCTCCGCACGCCAATTCCAGCGAAGAAAGCTTACATATCGGTTTCATTGTCAGTTGTTCTGGCGGCGTTGACGCGGCGTTTCGTACTCATGTTTTGACAGCACATGCCATTGCCTCTTCTTAGTCTTCTCATCTGGATTCCCATCGTCGCCGGATTCGTGGTTCTGCGAGTCGGATCGGACGCAGCGCGCAATCGCACGCGCTGGCTTGCGCTGATCGGCGCGGTCGCGGGTTTCCTGCCGGTGATTCCGCTCGTGGCAAACTTCCGTAACGACGTGACTTCGATGCAGTTCGTCGAAAACGTCCGCTGGTCGCCGACGTTCGATATCGCATGGCATGTGGGCATCGACGGGATTTCGCTGTGGCTCGTCGCGCTGACCGCGCTGACGACGATCATCATCGTGATCGCGTCGTGGGAGTCGATCACACAGCGCACCGCGCAGTACTTCGGCGCGTTCCTGCTGCTGTCAGGCTTCATGCAGGGCGTGTTCACGTCGCTCGACGGCATGATGTTCTTTATCGCGTTCGAGGCGACGCTGATTCCGTTGTATCTGCTGATCGGCACTTACGGAAACAGGAACCGCACGTATGCAGCGGTGAAGTTCTTCTTCGTGTCGTTCCTCGGCTCGCTGATGATGCTGATGTCGCTGCTCTATCTGTATAGCCAGACACACAGCTTCGATCTTGCCGTGTGGCGCGACACGCATCTCGACATGGTCCCGCAGGCACTGATCTTCCTCGGCTTTCTCGCCGCGTTCGGCGTGAAGGTGCCGATGTGGCCGCTGCATACGTGGCTGCCCGATGTCCACCTCGATGGCCCCACGGGTGCAGCCGTGATGATCGGCATGCTGAAAATCGGCGGCTATGGCCTGCTGCGTTTCGCGCTGCCGATTGCGCCGCAAGCGAGCCACTTCTTCGCGCCGATGATGATCACGCTGTCGCTCGTCGCGGTGATCTACTCGAGCCTGCTCGCGCTCGTGCAAACCGATATGCGCCGTCTGCTCGCGTATTCGACGGTTGCGCACATGGGCCTCGTTACGCTCGGTCTGTTCGTGTTCAACCGCTTCGGCCAGTCCGGCGCGATCGTGCAGATGATCTCGTACGGCGTGGTGTCCGGCGCGATGCTGTTGTGCACCGGCATGCTGTACGACCGCACGAAGAGCGCGTCGATCGCCGAATACGGCGGCGTCGCCAACACGATGCCGCGCTTCGCCGCCTTCGTGATGCTGTTCTCGATGGCCAATATCGGCTTGCCCGGCACGTCGGGATTCGTCGGCGAATTCATGGTGCTGATGGGCGCGATCCGCTTCAACTTCTGGATCGGCGCGCTCGCCGCGAGCACGCTGATCCTGAGCGCGGCCTACACGTTGTGGATGTATAAGCGCGTGATTTTCGGCGCGATCGCCAATGCACGCGTCGCCAAACTGAAAGACCTGGGCAAGCGCGAATTCGTGCTGCTCGGCGCGATGTCGCTGCTGGTGCTCGCGATCGGTCTCGATCCGAAGCCGTTCACCGATGCAATCGATCCGTCGGTCGGCACGCTGCTCGCGCAGTCGGAACGTTCCGCGCTGCCTTCGGATTCGGCGCCGGCGGGCGGCCACGAACATCTGCAAGCCGCGGCACCGACGCCGGCATCCGCAGCGGTACGCACTCCGGGCTGACAGAACGAAGCGCATCAAGTGTTGTGGCATCCACGCATCAGCGGTGCCGCAATGTTGATGCGCTTTTGCGCGTCGCCATCGATCCCTTGCGAACCGCACACGCGATGTAGTTCAGTCAAGCCGCACCGTGTCCAGCGAATTTCGAGTGCTTTTTTCAGGGGCTTTTGTGATGCGTCAACTTTTCGATGCTTCGTCAGGGAGCATTGCAAATGCCGCTGATTGATAGGGCGCGCGACAGTATGCGGCAACGTGCCGCACTGTGTCGCGACGCAATAGATCGTTGTGAAATCGAGTGTTTATCGGCACTCGATGCGCCCCTATGATCCGTGCGCTTATTAATGGAGAGCCGTCGAATGACGTTCGTTGAAGTCAAAAAGAAGAGGCAGGGCATATGAAAGGACGGGCTCTGACCAGGCCGGCAAGTTTTCTTTCAGCCGGCCTCATGTTGCTGCTGTCGGGTTGCAGCAACCTCGATATTCTGAATCCGAAGGGGAGTGTGGGACTCGCGGAGCGTGATCTGATCGCGACGTCCACGTGGGCCATGCTGATCGTGGTGGTTCCCGTCATCGCGCTGACGCTGTTTTTCGCCTGGCGTTATCGCGCGTCGAACCGGAACGCCGAATACCGCCCGGGATGGACGCATTCGACCGGTGTCGAAATCGCTGTGTGGACGATTCCGACGCTGATCATTCTGTTCCTCGCCGTGTTGACGTGGAAGAGCACGCATGAGCTCGATCCGTATCGTCCGCTCGAATCGCAGGTCAAGCCGATCAACGTCGAAGTCGTCGCACTCGACTGGAAGTGGCTCTTCATCTATCCGGATCTCGGCATTGCTTCGGTGAACCAGCTCGCGATCCCGGTCGGCACGCCGGTGAACTTCCTGATCACGTCCGACACGGTGATGAATTCGTTCTTCATCCCGCAGCTCGGCGGCCAGATCTACGCGATGGCAGGCATGCAAACGCGCCTGCATCTGATCGCCGATCACGCCGGCGACTACGCGGGCCTCGCGGCGAATTTCAGCGGCAAAGGCTTCTCGGACATGAAGTTCCGTACGCTCGCGACCTCGCCTGAAGAGTTCAACGCATGGGTTGCGAAGGTGCGCGCGTCGTCGGATCGGCTCGATATGGACCGCTACCACGCGGTGTCCACGCCGAGCGAGAAGGATCCGGTGCGCTACTTCTCGACCGTCGATCCGAAGCTCTTCAACAACATCATTGCGCGATACAACAACGGCAACGTCCTCGACAACATGAAGGACGCCAACTGTGCGCCTAAGGGGTAACGCATGTTCGGAAAACTAACGCTCGATGCGATTCCGTATCACGAGCCAATCATCGTTGTCGCGGGCGCCGGCATGGTGCTCGCCGCGCTGGCGGTGCTCGGCGGAATCACGTATCTCGGCAAATGGCGCTACCTGTGGAGCGAGTGGCTGACGTCCGTCGACCACAAGAAGATCGGCGTGATGTACATCGTCGTCGCGTTCATCATGCTGCTGCGCGGCTTCGCCGACGCAATCATGATGCGCATGCAACTGGCGCTGTCGTATCTGAGCCCGGGCTTCCTGCCGCCGCATCATTACGACCAGATCTTCACCGCGCACGGCGTCATCATGATCTTCTTCATGGCGATGACGTTCATGGTCGGTCTGATGAACCTCGTCGTGCCGCTGCAGATCGGCGCGCGCGACGTCGCGTTCCCGTTCATCAACTCGCTGAGCTTCTGGATGACGGCGGTCAGTGCGATCCTGATCAACATCTCGCTGGTGGTCGGTGAATTCGGGCAGACCGGTTGGCTCGCTTATCCGCCGCTGTCCGAACTGCAATTCAGCCCAGGCGTCGGCGTCGACTATTACCTGTGGAGCTTGCAGCTCTCCGGTATCGGCACGTTGCTGACTGGCGTGAACTTCTTCGTAACGATCGTGAAGATGCGCGCTCCGGGCATGTCGTTCATGAAGATGCCGGTGTTCACGTGGACCGCGCTGTGCACGAACGTGCTGATCATGGCGTCGTTCCCGATCCTGACCGTCACGCTCGCGCTGCTCGGTCTGGACCGCTACCTCGGCATGCACTTCTTCACGAACGAAGCCGGCGGCAACGCGATGCTGTACCTGAACCTGATCTGGGCATGGGGTCACCCCGAGGTGTACATCCTGATCCTGCCGGCGTTCGGTATCTTCTCGGAAGTGGTCGCGACGTTTGCGAAGAAGCCGCTGTTCGGCTACAAGACGATGGTGTGGGCGACCTGCGCGATCATGGTGCTGTCGTTCCTCGTGTGGCTGCACCACTTCTTCACGATGGGTTCGGGCGCTGACGTGAATGCGTTCTTCGGTATCGCGACGATGGTGATTGCGATTCCGACCGGCGTCAAAGTGTTCAACTGGCTGTTCACGATCTACAAGGGCCGTCTGCAGTTCACGACGCCGATTCTGTGGACGCTCGGCTTCATGGTCACGTTCACGATCGGCGGTATGACCGGCGTGATGATGGCGATTCCGGGCGCGGACTTCGTGCTGCACAACAGCCTGTTCCTGATCGCTCACTTCCACAACGTGATTATCGGTGGCGTGCTGTTCGGCTATCTGGCCGGCTTCAACTACTGGTTCCCGAAGGCGTTCGGCTTCAAGCTGAACGAGAAGCTCGGCAAGGCTGCGTTCTGGTTCTGGCAGATCGGCTTCTGGGTTGCGTTCACGCCGCTGTACGTGCTCGGCTTCATGGGCATGACGCGCCGTCTGAATCACTATGACAACCCGGCATGGCATCCGTGGCTGATCGCCGCCGCGTTCGGCGCGGTGCTGATCGCAATCGGTATCGCTTTCCAGTTGCTGCAGCTGTTCGTCAGCATTCGCGATCGCAATTTGCCGGAAAACCGCGACCTCACGGGCGATCCGTGGGATGGTCATACGCTGGAATGGGCGACCAGCTCGCCGCCGCCGGCGTACAACTTCGCGCACATTCCGACGGTCCGCAAGCTGGATGCGTTCGCCGACATGAAGTCGCAGAAGGGCGCGCAGGTCGTGCCGCCGTATCGCGACATTCATATGCCGTCGAATACGTCCGCCGGTTTGCTGGTGGGTCTGTTCTCGCTGGTGCTCGGTTTTGCTGGTGTGTGGCACATCTGGTGGCTTGCGATCGTCGGCTTCGTCGGCGCGATTGGTACCGTGATCGTCTACAGCTTCCAGGACAACGACGGCTATTACATCCCGGCCGACACTGTCGCGCTGATTGAAGAGAAACGCAGCGGCGGTGCTGCCGCCGTGGCCGACGCCGGCGCGCGTGCTGGCGCACAGGCCGCGCTGGAGGTGGACTGATGTTACAGAAGACTATTGCGGTTGACCCGCAACTCGCGCCGGACCACGTGCCGTCGCACTCGGTGTTCGGTTTCTGGCTGTATCTGATGACCGACTGCATCATCTTCGCGGCGCTGTTCGCCGTGTTCGCGGTGATGAGCCACCAGTTCGCGGGCGGTCCGAGCGGCAAGGACCTGTTCGAGATTCCGGGCGTCGCGCTCGAAACGGCGATGCTGCTGCTGTCGAGCATCACGTATGGTTTCGCGATGCTCGGCGCGCACAAGAACCGCAAGGGCGTGCTGCAGTCGTGGCTCGCCGTGACGTTCCTGCTCGGCGTCGCGTTCCTGGTGCTGGAAATGCGTGAGTTTTCGCATCTGATCGCCGAAGGCGCGGGTCCGGGCCGCAGCGCGTTCCTGTCGTCGTTCTTCACGCTGGTCGGCACGCACGGTTTGCACGTGACGTTCGGCCTGATCTGGATGATCGTGCTGTCCATCCAGGTGATGCGTCATCGCGATCTGACCGAGCGCGACATGATCCGCCTGACGTGCCTGAGCCTGTTCTGGCACTTCCTCGACGTCGTGTGGATCGGCGTCTTCACCTTTGTCTATCTTGCGAGCGTGATCTAAATGGACCATAGCCATAGCCATCATGGACACTCGGGCGAAAGCCATGGCAGCTTCGGCAGCTATACGATTGGCTTCGTGCTCGCCGTCATCCTGACCGTCGCGGCGTTCGCGCTCGTGATGACCGGAACGCTGACAGGCTCGAACGCGCTGTTTGCGATCTCGGGTCTCGCGCTCGTGCAGATCATCGTGCACCTCGTTTTCTTCCTGCACATGAACGGATCGTCGGCGCAGCGCTGGAACGTCACGGCGTTTGCATTTACCGTGCTGACCGCGGTTATCGTGGTTGGCGGCACGTTGTGGGTGATGCACAACGTGAGCATGCATATGATGTCGCGCTAAGCGGATAACGCGTTAGCTGGAATAAAAGCCCCGTGGGATGGAAGTCTCGCGGGGCTTTTTTATGTGCTGCCGGTTGCGGTGACGCGTGCCGCGGCTCACGTTGACAAGAAGGCTGAGCGGGCCAGCTCGGTTCGTGTGCGTCACGACTCGTGGCCTGAATTTTGCGACTTCCGCGAGTGTGCGAGCGTCGGCGAGGTACCTTCGCTTCGTTCGACCTAATTTCGTGCTGTTCGGTGGGATATCATCCAGAACTTTGGCGGGCATTGGCGCCAAGCGCATTGGAACCGGCAGGTGGCCGGGAAATCGCCGTCACGGGCTGGGCGAGACCGGTGTAGCTAGGAATATCGCTTGATGTACAAGGAGAATTTGCGGATGACTGCTTTACTCGACTGGTTCGCGGCGGCGAGATGGCGAATGTCTTTGTCTCACTGCCTTGAAGGATTGCTGATCCAGGTGCCGGTCGGGCTGCTGTTCAATTTTCGAATTGGTGCTCTTGCTGTAATCGTTTGGTATTGGTCGCGTAAGAAACTCGAATGCGAGCTTGAAACCCTGGATGCCGGAGAAGTGCTCGCTTTCGAGAAGCATGCTTATACATGGGCGATCGGCTGGCTCCCATGGCATTGGGATATCTACAAAGTACTGGATCTGGTGCTGCCGGCGCTGTCTGCAATACTGATCGCGATGCTCGCGCACGGATACAAAGCGCCATTCCCCGTATTTTAGCGGCGGCACCAAGAAGAATTTGTGACGCAGTACTGCGAGTCGAGCGTGGATCTCCGCAGCGAGCTGTTCAGGCAGACATGGGGAACGCTTCCCGGCCGGCGCGGAGTTCCGACTGCTTCAATCGTCGAACGGCTCATCCTCTTTTAGTCGAACTCCGTATTTATTTTTTAACCTGCTATTTGCGTAGGCACAGAGCATTGGCGCTCTGCTTTCGGATGACGTATTAAATCGATACACCGACCTTTGTGTGGGAAATATCACTCAACCCGGTTGTCCATCGATTTCACGAATTGTGATATTTCCCCATTCATTCTGCATATGAACTGTAATGTCTAGCATATCGTGAGTTAAAAAAGTAAAAAAACATCATGAAAAAAATTCGCTAGACCATAAGTATTTTCATACTCACGAAAAAAGCGGAAATTGAATGGCTCGCGTACGCGCCCACGGTGCGCAGAGCCTGGCCGAGTCTATCCAGAAGATCTGTGCAGGTTCTTGCAAATGTGGTTTTGATGTTTATTGGCACGGAGCGTATAGAAGGGTAACTTCCCGCGTGTCGCATTGCGTGCACAGCGTCGTTCTGCCGTGGCGATGTTACGGCGCGTCTGAACATGGAAGGAGGGCGCAGCGCAACCCTGGCTCTTTGCGCGATGAGGCTACGCGCCAGACAGGACGAAGTAACGGGCGACCAATCGCTTCGATCTACCGCTGTGTCCGGCTGGTTCACGAGCGCTGTAGATGATCGATCTCTGCGGCGACGTACACGCGAAATCCTTGCCTCGCGCGCACCGCGTCGCCATGGTTTGTTCCAGCGATACCCGGTGAGGGTATTCGGCTGTCAACAAATGTCACGATTCAGATATTTTGTCTTTAGGGATAAACCATTGTGATGCAAGCGTGGTTAACGGCAAATACCCGGCATCACTTTAAAGAATAACTTCTGACTCAACCGCTTCCCGCCGCTGACGCTCAACCACGCGGAAGCGAACAAAAGCAGAAGAAACCCTGGTTCCCTTGCAATGGCGGCGATTGTGCATGTAATAGTTGGTAAATTGGCCGGCTGTTGCGAAAGCGCGAATCTCATAAAATTTGCCCGTTGTAATGACCTGAAAGAATTCTCTTGCGGTATCATTGCCCCGGCCCTGAGCAGGCTTATCATTTCGCCTCTCTCAGCGCGTCTTATGTGCGGGACTAGTCGTATTGCGCTGGATTCCTTGTTCCCCGCCTTGACCGAAGACCCTGAAGGACCGGCGCTGCAAGCGCGAACTTTGCGACTTCAAAGCTTTGATCGATGCAAATCGATGTTAGCGGTAGCAGCGGATGCTGCTACCTTTGCATGTTTTTCACTGGCAGCCGCGCGTCTTATTTGACATTTGACGTGTAGCTGCTGCGAAAGAAACGAATAACTTTATTTACAGGCCATGCAAAAAATGACATCGCTTGAGTTCGGGGGGGGATTGAGCGTGAATGGCCCGCGTGTAGTGGTTATTACTGGTGGTAGTGCCGGACTCGGGCGTGCGCTCGCGTTAAGCTATTGCGCGCCTGGTATCACGTTGGGTTTAATCGGAAGAAACACCGAGCGCCTCGAGTCGGTTGCAGCGGAGTGCCGCGAGCGTGGCGCCGAAATCGTGATCGGTTGTATGGACGTGCGCGATGCGGCGGCGCTTCGGGCATGGATTCTCGATTTCGACACGCAACACCCGATCGACCTGTTGATAGCCAATGCCGGCGTGGCCAGCACGCTGCGCTCGTCGGATGACTGGGAAGGCGTCGAGCGCACGGCCGAAGTCGTCGATATCAATCTCTACGGTGCGCTGCACGCGGTGCTGCCTGCCATCGACTGCATGCGCAATCGGCGGCGTGGGCAGATCGCGGTCGTCAGCTCGCTGGCCGGCTTGCGGGGGATGGCCATCTCGCCGGCCTACTGCGTAAGCAAGGCCGCGCTCGTCGCGTACTGCGACTCCGTGCGTCCGGTTCTCGCACGCGACCATATCGGCATTTCAGTGGTGATGCCCGGTTTCGTGCGAACCGCGATGAGCGACGTTTTTCCTGGTAACAAGCCGTTCATGTGGAGCGCCGAAAAGGCCGCCTCGTTTATCAAGCAGCGCCTGAACCGGCGCCGTGTGGAAATCGCGTTTCCCTTCAGTTTGACGCTCGGCCTCAAATTGCTACGTCTGTTGCCCGCGGCGATTGCCGACGCAATTCTGGGTCTCCTGTTTCAGATACCTCGCCGGAATATGTGAAGTGCTGCTCGGTTTTACAATCGCGGTCGCCATGGTCGCATGCTCCTTCGTCGTTGAAGCGATCGCTGTTACGCGATCGTCGCTGCGTCGACCACCCGTTGCGCTGATGTTGCATCTGGCGGCGCTCGCGGTCGTGACGACGGTTTGCGGCGCACTGACGGGACGGCCATTGTTTTCGGCGGGCGTCGCGCTGGTGCTGATTGGTCTGCTCGCGGTTATCGGCAACGCCAAGTACGCGTCGTTGCGCGAACCGCTGGTGTTCAGCGACCTGAGTCTTTTCAGTCAGGTCTTCTCGCATCCACGCCTGTATTTGCCGTTCCTCGGTCTCGGCAAGCTGATCATCGTGCTCGCCGGCATCACGGCAGCGGCGGCAGCGTTCATTGCCGAAAGGTCCGAGGCACCCGCACCGCGATTTGCTGAAGCCGTCGTTGCATTGATTTGCCTGCCGGTGTGCATCGCGCTTTCGCGTCGCGTGCCGGTTACGCTGCAACCGTTTTCCGACCAACGCCGGCTCGGTTTCTTCTCCGCGTTCGTTGCCTATCTGGTCAACGGGTTGAGCCGTGCGCAACGGCGTGCATTCGATCGCGCCACCGCCGCCGGCCCGTTTTCGGCCGGTCGGCCTGACGTTCATCCGGACGTCATCGTCATCCAGAGCGAGTCGTACTTCGACGCCCGCCGCCTCGGCGAATGCGTGTCCGGCGCACCCTATGCGCATTTCGATCAGGCCAGACGCGAGTCGTTCGAGCAAGGCGAGTTGGCCGTGCCGGCCTGGGGCGCCAATACGATGCGCAGCGAATTCGCGATGCTCACCGGCATGAGTTCCGCCGAACTGGGCTATGCGCGCTTTTATCCGTATATGTTCGTGCGCCGCGCGTGCGCGTCGCTGGCGGCTTATTTCAGCCGCGGCGGATATCGCACGGTTGCCGTGCACCCGTACGACGCGAGCTTCTTCGGCCGTCGCCGGGCATTTGCGCACATGCATTTCGACCGCTTTCTGGACATCGACGATTTCGCCGATGCGTCTCGCGTGGGACCGTACGTTGGGGATCTCGCGGTTGCGGACAAGCTCATCGCGCTGCTGCGGGCGAGCGATGACAAGCCGATGTTCGCGTTTGCGATCACGATGGAAAACCACGGCCCTCTGCATCTGGAGACTGTTGCCAGCGGGGAATCCACATCGCGGCACACGCTGGGAGACGACGCGCGCTGGCGCGACCTGACGGCTTATCTGCGGCATGTGGAAAACGCGGACGCGATGATCGGCAGACTGACCAGCTATCTGCGCGAGCGTAGCCGGCCCACGGTTCTGTGTTTTTACGGTGACCACGTTCCCGCGATGTCATCCGTATTCAATGCGCTCGACACGGAACCGACTCACAGTGATTACTTTATTTGGCGTAATTTCGGCAGCGACATTGGCACGCGCCGGGACGTTGGCGTGGAGGCCCTCGGCTCCACGCTACAGCGCGCGATGATCGATGCGGATGTCGCCGCCGATTCGCGAAACGATTTGCAGCAAATGCCGGCATGAAGATGGAAAGGAAAATCGCAATTATCGGGATGGCGTGTCGCTTTCCCGGCGGGGTGACTGGGCCCGAGGAATTCTGGCAACTGCTGTGTGACGAGCGTGACGCGGTAACCGTCGTGCCGGCCGATCGATTCGGCACGGCCTTCTACCAGCATCCGTCCAAAAAAGAAGCAGGGAAGAGCTACACGTTCTCGGCCGGCGTGCTCGATGACGTGGCCGGTTTCGATGCCGCGTTCTTCGGCATTTCGCCGCGCGAGGCGAGCCAGATGGACCCGCAGCAGCGCCTGATGCTCGAACTCGCATGGGAGGCGTTCGAGGACGCGGGCGTGCGTCCGACCCAGATGCGCGGCCGCAACTGCGGCGTGTACGTCGGTGCGGCGAGCATGGACTACGGCAACCGCAGCATGGACGATCTGAACTGGATCGATCCCTATTCGGCCACGGGCAACGCGCTCAGCATCGCGTCGAACCGCGTGTCCTATCTGTTCGATCTGCGCGGTCCGAGCATGTCGGTGGATACCGCGTGCTCGTCGTCGATCGTCGCGCTGCATCAGGCAGTGCAGGCACTGCAGTCCGGTGAAACCGAAATGGCGCTCGCGGGCGGCGTCAATCTGCTGCTCCATCCGTTTGGTTTCGTCAGCTTTGCGAAGGCGTCGATGCTGTCGCCGCGCGGCCGCTGCCGTGCCTTCGATGCAACCGGCGACGGCTACGTGCGCGCCGAAGGCGGCGCTTTCGTGTTGCTCAAGCCGCTCGAGCGCGCACTCGCGGACGGCGACACCATTCACGCGGTGATCGCCGGCACGGGCGTGAACTCCGACGGCCATTCGCACGGTGGTATCAGTGTGCCGACGGCGACCATGCAGGCCGAACTGCTGCGTTCGGTGTATCGCCGCGCGGGTGTCGACCCGCGCTCGCTTGCGTATCTCGAAGCTCACGGCACCGGTACCGCGGTCGGCGATCCGATCGAGGCGCGCGCGCTGATGGAAGCAGTTTCGAGCGGCCGTGCGACCGACGATCCGCTGCTGATCGGCTCGGTCAAAACCAACCTCGGCCACCTCGAAACTGCGTCGGGTATGGCAGGTCTGTTCAAGGCGATCCTGTGCCTGAAGCACGGCGCGGTGCCGCGCTCGTTGCATTTTCAAACGCCTAATCCGGCCATCGATTTCGAAGGCGGTCGTCTGCGCGTCGTCGACCGCTTCACGCCGCTGTCGCGCCGCGAAGGCGCGCCGCTGACGATCGGCGTCAATTCGTTCGGCTTCGGCGGCACGAACGCCCACGTCGTACTCGCCGAAGCGGAGTGTGCGACCGCGCCGGTGGCAGCGGTCACGGCTCATGCGCCGTCTGCGGACGCCGGCCTCGCGCCGCTCGTGCTGACGGCGCGCTCGCAGGCCGCGCTTGCCGCACTCGCGCAGCGTTACCACGCGCTGCTGCAGAACGGCGCCGATTGGGGCGTGCTCGCGGCCAGCGCCGCGCGCCGTCGCGAATGGCTCGAACAGCGCGCGGTTATCGCACCGCCAGATTTGCAAGCAGGCTGCGCCGCGCTTCTGATGCTTGCGGATACACCCGATCACGCGTTGCCGGCTTACGTCGCACGCGGCGAAGCGCTGGCGGCAGGCATCAAGGTGGCGTTCGTCTATGCGGGCAACGGCTGCCAGTGGGCCGGCATGGGCAAGCAACTGTATGCGGAAGATGCAGTGTTCCGCGCGGCGCTCGACGAAGTCGACGCGCTGTGGCGCGCCGACGGCAGCGGTTCGCTCGTCGACGTGCTGTACGCCGGCGCGAGCGCCGAATGGCTCGCGGCAACCGAGAACGCGCAGCCGCTGTTGTTCGCGATTCAGGTTGGCATCACGCGCGTACTCGAAGCGCGCGGCATCGGTTTCGATGCGGCGGTCGGCCATAGCGTCGGCGAAATCGCGGCCGCTTGGGCGTCTGGCGCGCTGACGCTTGCCGAAGCCGTGCGCGTGATCCGCATTCGTAGCGGCGCGCAGGGCCTCACGCGCGGCACCGGCAAGATGGCCGCGGTCGGCATCGGCGAAGCCGATGCGCGGGAGTTGATCGCACGTCTCGGTCTCGCGGAGACCGTCGAGCTGGCCGGCACCAACAGCCCCGAAGCCGTCACGCTCGCCGGGTCGCCCGAAGGGCTCGAAGCAATCGGCGCGTCGCTCGCCGCGAGCGGCAGCTTTTTCCAGCTACTCGATCTCGATTACGCGTTCCATAGCAGCCGCATGGACGCGATCGAGCCGGTCGTACGTACAGGTTTGGCCGATCTGGCGCCGCGCGAAGGCACGAAGCGCTACGTGTCGACCGTCACCGGCGACACGCTTTCCGGCACCGCACTCGACGCCGGCTACTGGTGGCGCAACATCCGCGAGCCGGTGCGGTTCGATGCAGCGCTTGCGCGTCTCGCCGAGAGCGGCGTGCGCATGTTCATCGAAATCGCGCCGCACTCGATTCTGCGCCACTACGTGAAGCAGACGCTCGCGAGTCTGAATCTGGCCGGTGCCGTCGTGCCGACGCTGAAGCGCCATCACGACAGCGCGCAGATGCTGGCCCATTCGATACTGTCGGCAGTCGCGCACGGCGCGCGCGTCGATCTCGATCGCTTCGTGCCATTCGCATCGCAGCACTCGAATACGACACTGCCGACTTATCCGTGGCAGCGCGAACGGCACTGGCAAACGGCCACCGTCGAGGGCTACAACCTGGTAAATCGCCGCGTCGATCATCCGCTGCTCGGCTACCGTCTGCATGAACATGCGTTCGGCTGGGAAAACCAGCTCGATCCGCAACGCGTGCCGATGCTTGCTGATCACGTCGTCGATGGCGGTGTTGCGTTCCCGGGCGCGGGCTATGTGGAAATGGCGCTGGCCGCGGCACGTGTGTTCTTTCGCACATCGGATGTCGCGATCGAGAACCTCGAGATCCGGATGCCGGTCGTGTTCCAGCCACAGCACGCGAAGCTGTTCCGCTTCGTGATCGACGCACGCACTGCATCGTTCACGATCGAGACGCGCGAGCGTATGAGCGACGGCGCGTGGAATCTCAACGTGACCGGCCGTTTGCTCGAAAGCGGTGCGACGCTAGACGCGCGCAGCGCGGCCGACGAGTCGGTGCTGGCGCGCCTCGAAGCGAGCCCGGTGATGCATGGAGACGACCTCTATGCCAGCGCGACCGCGATCGGTTTGAGCTACGGTCCGGCGTTCCGCTGGGTGCGTACGGTACAGGTGCAAGGCGATGCCGCGCTTGCCTACTTCGAAGTGCCGCAGGCGCTCGGCGGTGCGCAGGCGCTGGCCGGCTGGCTGCTGCATCCGGCGCTGATGGACAGCGGTTTTCATCCGCTTTTCGCCGTGCTCGGTCAGGCGGGTGCCGCGGCTGGTGATGCGCGTGCGGCTTTCGTGCCGGTGCAGATCGGCCGCGTCGATTTTCTGCGTGGCGACTCGGTGCGCCGCGTGCTTGCGCGCGTGCTGCGCCGCAGCCCACATTCGATCGTTGCATCGTTCGAATTCCTCGATGCCGACAATGCGATCGTCGCGCGTCTTTCAGCGTGCCGTTTCCGCCGCGTCGATCTGACGAACCGACGCCACGCCGCACCGGCGCGCTTTGTCTACGCGCTCGAAGCGCGTCCGCTGCCGGCGGGCTTCACTGCCGCCGCGCTGCCCGCGCCGGCGGTGCTCGTCGAACGCGCGAGCGCGCGTGTCGCCTCGCATGAGGACGGCGCGCAACGCACGCTTCATTTGACTGAAACGCTGCCGTTGCTCGACGTGCTGGCTGGCCTGTACGCAGTGAGTGCGCTGGAAGCGATCGGTGCGTTCGCGCAGCCGCGGCTGCCGATGTCTGCTGCCAATGCGCAACTGTTCGAGCGCCTCGTGCAGATCGTCGTTGAGGACGGTCTCGCACGCTTCGAGGGCGAACGTCTCGTGCGCGACGATGCGGCCTGTGCAGCAATGCCTGCGCTCGACGAGTTGTGGCGTGATGTGTTGGCGGGTTCGCCGGCGCACGTCGCAGAACTGACGCTGCTTGCCCACATCGGCGCGGCGCTGCCGCGCGCGCTGCGCGACGGAGCATCTGTCGATGCGCCCGCGCTGCTGTCGCCGACAGGACGAAGCCTCGTCGAGCAGTTTTTCGATGCGTCGCCCACGTGGTCGCATGCCCGCGCCATGCTCGCTGCCTGCGCGAAGGAAGCGTTGGCCGCGTGGCCGCGCACACGCCGCCTGCGCGTGCTGGAAATCGGTGCGACGCGTGGTGAAGTGCTTCAGCCGCTCGACCTCGGCATGCTGGCGTCGCAATGCGAGCACGTGCTTGCGGGCACCCAGCAGCAACTCGCCGCACTCGATGCGGAAACCTACGCGCACGTTCAGACGCTGCTGCTCGGAGAAAACGAAGCGCTGTTCACGCATTGCCGTGACAGCGCACCGTTCGACGTGATCGTCGTCAACCGCATGATCGGTGAACAGGCCGATCCGTTCGTCGCGCTGCAAGCGCTTGCCGAACGGCTTGCACCGAGCGGCATCGTCGTGCTCGCCGATGCTCGCGGCAGCCGTTTCGCCGACATCGTGTTCGGCGCGGCAGGTCATGAGGTGGCCGCACAAACATATGGCGCGCTCACGCCGGCCGCGCTTCACTCGCTTTGCGAACGCGCCGGTTTGCAGGACATCACGCGTCACACGGAGCAGGGCCTCGATCTCGAAGGTGCGCCGACGCTGTTGATCGCGCGCAAGGCCGCGGCCGCGCAGCAGATGCCGTCCGGTCTGATCGACGCACCGCGTTGCCTGATCGTGCAGACCGGCAATGACGCGTTCGGCTTCGCGCTCGCGCAAGAACTCGCGCGTGATGACTGCGAAGTCGAATTAACGAGCGTGCACGAAGTGGCTGCATCGCTCAAACGCAACAACGCGCCAGCGCAGATCGTGTTCGTCGCACCGGCCGCACGACTCGCCGACGCCAGCGGCGCCGATGTGATGCAAGCGCAGCGGCGCGGTGTGCTCGCACTCGCGACGCTCGCTCGCGAACTCGACGCAGCCGGCGTGGCCGCGCAGGCGCGCTTGTGCGTCGTGACGCGCGGCGGCGCACCGTTCAGTCACGGCGCGGTCACGGCGGCGCAACCCGAGCAGTCGAGCCTATGGGGTCTCGTCCGCGTCATGGCGAACGAATATCCGGCGCTTGCATTGCGTCTGATCGACTTCACGTGCGCCGATGACAAAGCTGTATCGCAACTGGTGCGCGAGCTTATCGACAGCGACAGCGAAGAAGAGGTGCTGCTGACGACGCAAGGCCGCTACGTGCCGCGCATGCTGCCGGCGCACACCGCAGAACAGCAGACGCCGCTCGACGAATCCACGGCCCAGCAGGTAGCGGCTCCCGCGCCCGCCGTACTCGCATTCGACATGCCCGGCTCGCTGCGCAACCTCGAATGGTTTGCGTTGCCCGCGCGCGAATTGAAGCCTGGTGAAGTCGAGATCGCACCGGTGGCGACCGGTCTGAATTTCCGCGACGTGATGTATTCGATGGGCCTGCTCTCCGACGAGGCAGTCGAGACCGGCTTTGCGGGCGCGACGATCGGCATGGAACTCGCCGGCCGCATCGTGCGCGTCGGCGCAGACGTCGAAGGCTGGGCGCCCGGCGATGCGGTGCTCGGCTTCGCACCGGCTTCGTTCGCGACGCACGTGGTCACGCGTGCGAGCGCGATCGCGCGCAAACCCGAAACGATTTCCTTCGAAGCAGCCGCGACGATTCCCACCACGTTCTTCACCGCGTACTACGCGCTGTGTGAACTCGCACGGCTGCGCCGCGGCGAACGCGTATTGATTCACGGTGGTGCGGGTGGTGTCGGCATCGCGGCGATCCAGATCGCTCGCCATCTCGGCGCCGAAGTGTTCGCCACCGCGGGTGCCGACGAGAAGCGCGAATTCGTGCGCCTGCTTGGCGTCGATCGTGTGTTCGACTCGCGCAGCCTCGCGTTCGCCGACGACGTGCGTGCCTGCACGAACGGCGAGGGCGTCGATATCGTGCTCAACTCGCTCGCGGGCGAGGCAATGGTGCGCGGCATCGATACGCTGCGCCCGTTCGGCCGCTTCCTCGAACTGGGCAAGCGCGACTTCTACGAAAACAGCCAGATCGGCTTGCGGCCGTTCCGCAACAACATCAGCTATTTCGGCATCGACGCCGATCAACTGATGGGTGTGCTGCCGGAACTCACCACGCGCCTGTTCGAGGAAGTGATGGCGCTGTTCGTCAGCGGCGTGCTGCACCCGCTGCCGTATCGCGCGTTCCCCGCCGCGCGCGCGGAAGAGGCGTTCCGCTACATGCAGCAGGCGCGTCAGATCGGCAAGGTGCTGATCACCTATGCGTCGGGGACGCCCGCGCCCGCGCGCGTTGAAGCGCAGCCCGCGCTGAGTCTCGATCCGAACGCGGCGTATCTGATCGTCGGTGGCACCGGTGGTCTCGGTTACGCAAGCGCACGCTGGATGATCGCGCGCGGCGCGCGGCATCTGACGCTCGCGAGCCGCGGTGGTGCGCTCGACGCCGCGAAGCAGGCAGAGCTCGAACGCCTGCAAGCCGAGCATGGCGTGAGCGTGACCGTAGCGCGGTGCGACGTGACGGATGCCGCGGCGCTCGATCGCCTGGTCGACGCTATCGAGGCGCGCGGTACGCCGCTCAAGGGTGTGCTGCACTCGGCGATGCGCATCGCCGACGGCCTGCTGCGCAATATCGACGACGCGCGGATGCTCGCCGTGCTCGAACCGAAGATCGGCGGCGCATGGAACCTGCATCGCGCGACGCGGCGCTGCACGCTCGACTTCTTCGTGCTGTATTCGTCGGCCACGACCTATCTCGGCAATCCGGGCCAGGGCGCCTATGTAGCGGCCAACAGCTTCCTCGAAGCGCTCGTCGCGCATCGTCGCGCCAGCGGATTGCCCGGCACGTTCATGGCGTGGGGGCCGATCGAGGACGTCGGTTTCCTCGCCCGCAACAACGCGACGCGTGAAGCGCTGCAGGCCCGCATCGGCGGTGCGTCGATTACCTCCGACGAGGCGATGACCGCACTCGAGCGCGCGCTCGCAAACGGCGCGGCCGGCGAGGCGCTGGTGCGTCTCGACTGGGCCGCCATCGCGCGCGGCATGCCGGCGGCGCAGGCGCGGCGCTACATGGCGCTGCAAGGCGGCGCGGCAACCGAGACGACGACTGAAGACGGCGCCTTGCTCGAACAGTTGCGCGCACTGCCGAGAGCAGAAGCGATCGCGCTGGTCGAGACCGCGCTGCGCGGCCATATCGCGCGCATTCTGCACATGTCGCCGGAGCGCGTCGCGCTCGACCGCTCCGTGCTCGACCTCGGCATGGACTCGCTGATGGGCATGGAACTCGGCATGGCGGTCGAGGAATCGTTTGGCGTGAAGCTGTCGATCATGGCGATCGCCGAAGGCGCCACCGTGCCGATGCTCGCCGCGCGCATCGTCGACATGCTCGATAACGAGAGTCGCAAAAGCGCACCTGGTGCGCAGTGCGCGGCGAACGGCGCGCAACAGGAACTCGCGGCACTAGCCGAACGACACGCGCTCGACGAGAACGAGGCGCGCGCGCTGCTCGAACGCAATCGAAACACGAGCGGCAACGATCAGGATCAACAGGGAGACGAGCCATGTCAGTCGACGCCGGCATTAGCGGAGTGAAGCTCCCCGCGGGCTGGCAGGCGAGCGAAGGGACGCTCGCGCGTCCGCTCGAACTGTCGGGACACGGCTTGCACACCGGGCGGCGCGTGAACGTGCGCATCCTGCCTGTTGCAAACGCGGAGAGCGCGGGCGAGCGGCACGGCATCGTGTTTCGCCGCATGCACAAGGGGCGCGCGCTCGGCACGGTGGCCGCCGATCCTGCGTTGCGCCGCGGTCAGCCGCTGTGCACGATGCTGAACGGCAACGATGGGCTCGGCGTACGGACGGTCGAGCATCTGCTGGCGTCGCTGCTCGCGTGCGAGATCGATCACGCGATCGTCGAACTCGACGCTGAAGAGGTGCCGATTCTCGATGGCAGCGCCCAGCCGTGGATCGACGCGATCCTCGCGTGCGGGCGCACTGCGCTGCCACGGCCGAAGCGCTTCCTGCGCGTGCTGAAGACCGTCAGCGTCGCCGACGGCGAAGGCGCCGCAAGGCGCGAAATGCGTGTGGAACCCGCCGACGAGTATGCTCTCAGCGTTCACAACAACGACCTGAAGGGTTTCGGCGATATGGAGTGGCACGGCAAGCTTACGCCGCGCGCGTTCGCCGAAGAGATCGCGTCGTCGCGTTCGTATGGGCAGATCAAGTGGGCGGTGCCCGCAATCGTTGTCGGCTATCTGCGCGGCTGGCCGATTCTGCGCGGCGCGCGGCTGTCGTGCACGGCGGCGGTCGTCGGCAAGCGGGTGGTCGGCGGACTGCGTCAGCCCGACGAGTTCGTCCGGCATCGCGTGCTCGATATGGTCGGCGACCTTGCGCTCGCCGGTGCGCCGTTGCTCGGTCACGTGAGCGCGCGACGGCCAACGCATGAAATGAATTACAGACTGCTCGCGGCGCTGCTCGGCACGCCGGGTGGGTACGAGTGGGTCGACGCGCACGCGTAGAGCGGAGCGCGCAGGACAGAAAGGCTAGATCGGATACATGGGACTCGGGGAAACATTACGGCAGCAGTTGGCGGCCAAGGCATTGAAGCGGCAACTGGAGCGTGTGACCGATGCGGTCGCGGCGCCCGGCATGCCGGATGGTCAGGAGGTACAGGCCGCGCAGACGTTGTCCGCGCGCAGCCGCTTCGAAGCAATGCCGCAATTCCAGCAGGTCAAGCTGATGCGCGCGATGGGCGAGACGCTGCGCGTCGAATCGCCGTTCTTTCGCGTGCACGACGGTATGGCGGGCGCGACGACGCAGATTGGTGGCCGCGAGTATGTCAATTTCGCGAATTACAGCTATCTGGGTTTGGCGGGAGATCCGATCGTCGCAGAGCGCGCGAAGGCGGCGATCGATCGTTACGGCACGTCGACTTCGGCAAGCCGCATCGTGGCCGGAGAGCGGCCCGTGCATCGCGCGCTGGAGCGGGCGCTTGCCGAGTTCTATGAGACCGACGACTGCGTCGCGTTCGTCAGCGGTCATGCGACCAACGTGACGGTGATCGGCTCGTTGTTCGGACCGGGGGATTTGGTCGTGCACGATGCGCTCGCGCACAACAGCATCGTGCAAGGTGCGCAGCTGAGTGGCGCGAAGCGCTTGAGTTTCGCCCACAACGACTGGCAGGCGCTCGACGAACTGCTGACGCGTGTGCGTCGCGAATACCGCAACGTGCTGGTCGCGATTGAAGGTCTGTACAGCATGGATGGTGACCTTCCAGACCTGGAGCGTTTTTGCGAGGTGAAGGAACGGCACGGTGCGTTTCTGCTGGTCGACGAAGCGCATTCGCTGGGTGTGCTCGGCGCGACAGGTAGGGGCATTCGCGAGCACTGTGGTGTGGCGTCGGACCGTGTCGATTTGTGGATGGGCACGATGAGCAAGACGTTGGCGGGCTGCGGTGGCTTTATCGCGGGCTGTCAGCCGCTTGCGGATATGTTGCGCAATCTCGCGCCAGGGTTTCTGTATAGCGTGGGGCTTGCGCCGGCACTTGCGGAGGCTTCGCTTGCTGCGCTGGAGTGTTTGATTGCGCAGCCGGAGCGAGTTGCGAAGTTGCAGGCGCGGGGGCAGCAGTTTTTGAGTGAGGCGCGTGCGGCGGGGCTTGATGTTGGGACGAGTGCTGGGTATGCGGTTGTGCCTGTGATCACTGGCAGTTCACTGAAAGCCGCGCAGTGGGCGAATGCGCTGTTCGAGGAAGGTATCAACGTGCAGCCGATTTTTTATCCTGCTGTTGAAGAGAAAGCGGCGCGGTTGCGGTTTTTTATTTGTTCGACGCATGAGGCGGAGCAGGTTAGTCGGACGGTGGCGGCGGTGGCGAGGTTGGCGGGTAATTCGTGATCGGATTTGAGCATTCATGAAGAAGAAATTTTTGGCAGTTTGCCTTCCTGCAGTTTTGATGCTTACTGGATGCGGGACGTTTCCGGACTGGTTGCCGACATCGGGTCCGAGCCGTCAACAGGTTCGGGAGCAGAGTGATTCGGAGCGCGTCAAGGGTATCCAGGTGGTGGATGTCGACGACGGACTGGCGCGCAAGCTCGCCGACGCAAAACGGCTGGACCAGTTCTCGAGCACCTTTACGAGCAAGAAGACCAGCAACTACGTGATCGGACCTGGCGACGTCATCGAAGTGACGATCTGGGAGACGCCACCCGCCATGCTGTTCAACGCGGGCGTGCCGGTTTCCCTGCCGTCGCTCGGCTCGGGCTCATCGAGCAGTGTTACTCTGCCGACGCAAATGGTGGCCGCTGACGGTACCGTCTCCATTCCCTTCGCGGGCCGCATCTCAGTGGCTGATCACACCACTGAGCAGATCGAAACTAGTATCGTCAACCATCTCAAGGGCAAAGCGAACCAGCCGCAGGTGCTCGTGAGCGTGGTGAAGAACAACGCTTCAAACGTCACGGTCGTTGGCGAAGTCAACACCAGCACAATGATGCCGCTCACGCCGAAGGGCGAGCGCCTTCTGGACGCGCTCGCCTTTGCAGGCGGGTTTAAACAGCCGGTCAGCCATATGGCGGTGCAATTGTCCCGGGGTGATACGACAGCCACCATGTCACTCGAATCTGTGATTCGCGACCCGAAGCAGAACGTGCTGCTCAAGCCGGGGGATGTGGTCACGGCGCTTTTCCAGCCGCTGACGTATTCGGTGCTCGGTGCGACAGGCAAGAACGACGAAATTCCGTTTGAGGCGCAAGGAATTTCGCTCGCCCAGGCGCTGGCTCGATCGGGCGGTTTGAATGACAGCCGTGCGGATGCGCGCGGTATCTTCGTGTTCCGCTTTGAAGACGCGAAGCTGGTGAGCGACATGGACCCGTCGGTCAAGGTTAGCAACGGCAAAGTGCCGGTGGTGTACGAAATCAATTTGCGTGATCCTGCTGCGTTCTTTGTTACGCAGAATTTTCCGATTCAAAACCACGACGTGATCTATGTTTCGAACTCGCCCGGTGCGGAATTCCGTAAGTTCCTTACGTATATCGTGATGGTGGCGGATCCGACGGTGGCCTTTACTCATGATTTTCAGTAGCGTGCTATGACGAAAAGAATTCGTACGCCATTTGAGATCACATTCTCTGTCTGGTGCGCGATGTTTCTGCGCGAGGCGCTTGATCGACTGTTCGAAGCCCGTGCTGCGTGGCTATGGCTTTTGGCTGAGCCCGTAATTTACATATCGGTGCATGCGTTCGGCTATGAGACTTTTCGCATCCATGAAGTGAATGGGATGGCGATCAATATGTGGATCATTGCTGGATTCATTGGGTTCCTACTTTGGCGTCGCACTTGGATACAGGTGCTGCACGGAATCGATAGTAATAAGGCATTTTTCGCATATCGACAGGTCAAGCCCTTCGATGTTGCCATCGTAAGAGCAACTCTGGAGCTGTTTCTGATGGTGCCGATATCCATTGTCATCGTGGGAGTTGCCATTGCGACAGGGCATGCGATGACACCTGATGTTGTGGATCCCCGCTGGTTTCCGGCGGACCCTCTCCTGGTGATGGCAGGCATCATTGGGCTATGGCTGTTTGGACTGGGGTTAGGGCTTATTACATCTGTTGCCATGTGCTTTATTCCCGAGCTAGATCATATTTTCAAGCTGTTATATTTGCCGCTCTATTACCTTTCGGGGGCATTGCTTCCCATCGCACTTTTTGTGCCTATACCTTATCAGTATCTTTTCGTCGCGAATCCAGTGGTTAATGGGATAGAGTTGGTAAGAATCGGTTTTCTGCCTGAGTACCATTCTTTAGATGGAGTGAGGCTTAGTTTTCTTTACGCGTGCGCACTGGGATCTATATTTGTGGGGCTCGTACTGTACAAACGTTTTTCGAGAAAGCTGGTGATGCGATGATACTGGTTGAGGATGTCCACAAGCGATACATGACGGAGCATGGCGTTGGTAAGTGGATCCTGCGCGGCGTCACCATGAAGATTCCGACGGACAGGAGCATCGCTTTAATTGGTCATAACGGGGCCGGAAAATCAACTCTGTTACGGATTATCGGTGGGATCGATTTTCCAACTAAAGGCCGAGTGGAGCGACGTTGCCGGGTTTCATGGCCAATGGGCGGGGGCGGACTGGAAGGGACTTTGACGGGCCGTCAGAATGCGAAATTTGTCTGCCGGGTACATGGCCATCAGGATGAACTCGACGAACGCCTTGACTTCATTCAAGGATTTGCCGAGATCGGCGAAGCTTTTGACGAGCCCATTGAAACCTACTCATCGGGCATGCGGTCTCGGCTGCAGTTCGCACTATCATTGGCCTTTGATTTTGACGTTTACATCTCCGATGAGGTCACTTCTGCTGGGGATGTCAAATTCAGGAAAAAGGCTGCGGATGCCTTTAAAAGTAAAGCAAACGATGCAAGCGTAATCATGGTCTCTCATGATGAAGGCACACTTAGGCAATTTTGTCAGTGTGGAATATGGATTGATGAAGGTAAGGCGCACTGGTTCGACGAACTTGAAGATGCGCTAACGGCATATAAAAGCAAAATTCTGGTATGAAAGACCTGTCAGCAAGCAAAAAATGGCGTATGGCTGCGAGAGTCGGGGTGGCGTACGAATGGGGGAGGGACACCGTTCTTTCCATTAAGGCGTTTAATCTGGTTGTCCGATTGGTTATCGTGTGGATGGTGCTATCAATTCCATATTGGTCGCTGATTGCTTCCGATCGTTACGTTTCCCAGGCCACGGTCGTCATCCAGCGAACAGACCAGGTAGACGGGCCAAGTGCGGGTATCACTGCAGCGCTCGTGGGCGCTGCAGGACCCAATAGTGCTGATCAGCTCCTGTTGCGCGAGTACCTCCTTTCGCTTGACATGCTCAAGAAGCTCGACGCGGCGCTCGATCTGCGTTCGCATTTTAGCAACTGGCATCGGGATCCGATCTCGCGCATGTGGTTCAAGAACGCACCGATCGAATGGTTTTATCAATTCTGGTTGTCTCGCGTCGATGTCGAATACGACAGCTATAGCGGGGTGCTTCGCATCCAGGTTGAGGCCTATGATCCAGAAACTGCCCAAACCATAGTCAAACTGATGGTTCAAGACGGCGAAGCGCATATGAACCAGATGGGGCACGAGCTAGCACAGTCACAAGTTGATTTTCTGGCAAAGCAAGTCACGCTGTCGCATGATCGCCTTCTGGATGCGACTCGCACACTCATTGACTACCAAAACGCGAAAGGGCTGTTGGCCCCGCAGACGACTGCGGATAGCCTCAACGTTTTGATAGCGAAACTTGAGGCCCAAAAGACCGATATCCAGACACAGTTGGCTTCGCTGCCTTTGACGCTGAGCCCGAATCAACCCACAATTGTCATGCTTAAAAGCAGTCTTAAAGCTATAGAGCAACAGATTGCCCAGAAGCGTGCGGAGTTGGCCTCGCCATCCAGCGGCACACTCAACTACGTGGTCGAGGAGTTTCAACGTCTGCAGATGCAGGTCGGCTTTGCGCAGGACTTGTACAAAACGGCCTTGTCCGCACTGGAAACCGGCCGCATGGATGCCGCTCGCACCCTGAAGATGGTTTCGATTATTCAGGCACCAACGAAGCCGAGCTATCCAGTGGAACCGCAGCGGTTCTATAACATCATCGTAACCCTGTTGATTGGCTCTGCCCTTGTTGGTGTCTTGAAGCTTCTCGAAAGTATCATTCGCGATCATGTGGATTGAATCGATTAGAGTTCTGACAGTCTTTGGCAGCAGGCCGGCAGTGGCATATATGGCGCCCTTGGTTCGCGCCTTCAAAAGCAAATCCAAGATTGAGGCGCAGGCTTACGTGACAGTGCAGCGCGAGGTTGGCCTGTACACACGAGATCATTTCGCTCGCTGGCTTAAAGAAGGCCGCTGCTGGTGAAGCGGGCCATACTGTTGATTACGGATTCAGGCGGGAATATAGGAAGAAGGTGCTGCCCTTGCAGGCCGGTGCTCTCGGCGCGTGAAAGGACTGAACGATCGGAAGCCGTTGCCGCGGGTACGGTTCGGCTTGTTGGTACAGATCAGGCAACGATCATTTGCGAAGCGGCTTGGCTTCGCAATGGTCCGTCAGTCCGCACAGAGACGTCCCGGGCCGCAAACCCTTATGGAGACGGGACTGCTACCCTAAGAATCCGCGATATTCTGGTGAATGCATGTTGAATAAAATTTCGATAGTTGGTCTTGGCTATATAGGCTTGCCCACTGCGACGCTGTTTGCTTCACGCAAGCGGCGAGTAATTGGTGTTGATGTGTCGTCTCGTGTTGTCGATACGATCAACCGCGGAGAAATCCACATTGTCGAACCGGAGTTGGACATTCTTGTCCAGGCAGCCGTTGGTGCTGGCTATTTGCGAGCAACGACTCGTGCGGAACCCGCCGATGCCTTTGTCATTGCAGTGCCGACACCACTGACGGATGAGCGGAAGCCGGATTTGAGTTATATCGACTCTGCGATTATGTCGATAGCCCCAGTGCTTGCTAAGGGCAACCTGGTCGTTCTCGAATCTACTTCGCCCGTTGGTACCACGGAACTGTTAGCGAAGCGACTGGCTGAGGTCCGACCAGACTTGAGCTTCCCTCAGCAGGCAGGTGACGCATCCGATATCCGGATTGCTTATTGTCCAGAGCGTGTTCTTCCCGGACGCATTGTTCATGAGTTGGTTGCCAACGATCGCGTAATTGGCGGCATGACGCCTAGGTGCTCTGAGGCCGCAGTTGCGCTCTATCGCTTGTTCGTTCAGGGGAATTGTATAGTCACGCAGGTGCGCACCGCCGAGATGTGCAAGCTTGCCGAAAACAGTTTTCGTGATGTTAACATCGCTTTCGCTAACGAACTTTCGATGATTTGCGACAAGCAAGGTATCAACGTGTGGGAATTGATTGGTCTAGCTAATCGACATCCACGCGTCGATATTCTGGAGCCGGGTTGCGGCGTTGGTGGGCACTGCCTCGCTGTCGATCCGTGGTTTATAGTAGATCGCGCACCTGAAGAAGCAAAGTTGATCCGAACTGCGCGTAACGTCAATGACGCGAAGCCAAATTGGATAGTCCAACAGGTCGATCAAGCTATAGCCGAGGTCTCCGGATCAGGAGTGCCCGTTGACGAAATTTGTATCGCGTGTTTGGGCATTACATACAAGGCCGATATTGACGACCTGCGTGAAAGTCCTGCACTTCAAATAGCGCAAACTCTAGCGTTGCGTCGTCAAGGCAAAGTCTTGATAGTTGAACCTAACTTTCAAACTTTGCCTGAGGAAATCGACGGTGCCGCACAAATGACGCAGATGACATTAGACGAAGCAGTTGCTCAAGCGCACATACTTGTGCTTCTTGTCGGACATGCGGAATTCCGAGACGTTAAGCCCGAGCTCAATAGCAGGCAGGTACTCATCGACACACGTGGTGTCTGGAAAGGCGCGAAATGATTCTAGATCTAGAAAATCAGCCAGATATGGCATCTCGTCTCAAGGAAATGAGCGAGGAAAACGAACTGCTGATCAATCAGCTGCTTCAAGTGCAGGACGAGCTCGAACGCTACCATATAGAGAGTCAACGACCTATTGAAAGCGGGCAGCCGGCAATTTCATCGGATAACGTCAGTCTCAACAAGGGTTGGGTGGACGATGAACTATGTGGCGTTCTCGCAGAGAATCAACGTTTACGTGCGTTGGTAGCAGTTCAACGGCGCAATCGTCAGATTGAGATGGAAAGCGCGCTGAATGTGAAGCTTGGGAATGTGTTGATTGATGGAACGGATTCACCTAAAGCGTTACTGCTCATCCCGAGCAAGCTCGGCCGGATATGGCGCAGCTATAGTCGGCAGACCCCGCCGCCAGCGCTTGGCGGTAAGAAGTTTGACAAAGTCATCGCGTCGTATGGTGAAGGCGGATTCGACGCGATAGAAAAGTTGATGGAGCCAACTTCGATTTCGCCCACCATGCGAGCCAACGCGTACACCGCGCTGGCTAGGCATATGATGAAAAGCGATCGCACCAACGCGTCCGAAGCGGCGCGGCGCGCGTACGCAGTAGATCCTAAGCCGTACCGGCTGAAATGGCTCGCCTTTCGCTTGCACGAGGCTGGTGAGGTGATCGAGGCGGAAGCGATGTTGGAAATTCTGCCGGTGGGAACGCAGTTCAGTGAGTCTGAGGCTCGTCAGGCGAGCCAAGTGCGCTATGAATCGAAGCAGGCACGACAACGGGAAGCGAAGCAGGAAGCGCAATTGTCGGGATGGCGTGCGGGGATTGAAAAGCAATTGAACCATTTAGCGCAGCAACGGGATGAGCAATCGCGGTTAGCCTCTGAATATGGCACGGAGATCGCCGTCCTAAGTCAGACTAGGGCACAACTGGAAGGGCGAAATTTGGCACTGACGGAACAGCTTCACGAAGCGGAAAAGCGGCTCTCGGAGTGCGTCCGTGAGATCGAAGCGCTGAAGGAGGGACGTACGCAGACGGAGAAGGAAAAAATTGCGATTGTGCAGCAATATGAAGAGCTTACGATGCTCGTTGTTGATCGTAACCGTGATGTCGAAGCGCTAACGCAAGCGAAAGTTGAATTGGAACGGGAAAAGCTGTCGCAGTTAGGCCAATACGACGACACGATCAAACTGCTAGCCGATCGCACCCATGAGATCGAAACGCTAAAACAGAACTCGATGCAGCTTGAGCAAGACATGCGCGCGCTAGCAGAGCAGCACGGGGAAGCGATGAGACGGATATCTCATTACACAGATGAGGTCGAAACACTGACGCAAGCCCGGGCTTTATTCGAGCAGCAAAACCTGGCACTCGAGGAACAGCGCGATGATGTCGCGAAGCGGCTTGCCGAGTGCACCCGTGATGTCGACTCCTTAAAGCAGGCGGAAGCGCAACTTAAACAGGAAAAGCAGGCGCTGAATGAGAGACACGACGAAGTCGTCGCGCAAATGTCCGATAGCGTTCGCGAGATCGACGCTCTGAGACAGGCTAAGAATACAGCAGAGCAAGAGAGGCTTACGTTGGCGGAGAAGTTTGGTGCCTCCACTAAACTGTCCGCAGTCTATCTTGAACAAATAAGCGCGTTGAAACAGCAAATCGAAACGGCTCAAATTCGGGATACGGAGTTGGGAACTCGTCAGAAAGTTATGCAAGAGGAAATGATGCGGGCTGAAGCTCAACTCGACCTGATTAAGGACCTCCTCCTGCGAGAGTTCGAGCGATGAATAGAAAGCCATCTAACCTCCTTCGCGGTGTTGCTTTTGAAAGCCTGAATCGGTCCGTCGGTTTAGGGGGGGGCGATACAGGGAAACTCGTCGTCCCTGAGGACGAAACATTGCTTGAGCGCACCATTACGCAATGGCAATTTGGCGATTGGCATAGCCTCGTGCGGCTCCAACGCTCTAGTCTGCAGGATCACTCGGAGCGTGCCACGCTGTCCCTGTTTGCAGCCGCGGGTAGACTGCAAGTCGGCATGGTCCACGAAGCTAAAGAATTTATTCAATGTGCACGAGATTGGGGGGCGAACGACAAGCTCATTTGTCGGATACTGGCCTCGAATGTTCACAACAGTTTGGCTCGTGCTGCCGCAATTACGGGCGACATCCCTCGAGCACTTGAGCATTTCGAGTCCGCCGTTGAGTTGGCTGCTCCTCCCGCGTGTACGCCGCTTCTGCTAAGGGCGCGTCTCAATCACCAACTCAGCGAACTAGGCTTGAACCCAACCCATTTCGAAAATGTATTGAGCGTCGCGTCTTCGGTTCGAGCTCATCGTTCAGCTCGGGGTTTCAGTGTTGCAAAATTGGCGGATATTCATCTTGGTGATGCTTGGGCAGGCAACACGATTAATACCGTTATCTTTCGTCACCACGGTATTCTTACTTGCCAAGGCAAACAAATCACTGCTTTTTATGTAGATAAGCATACTCTGCGACTTGCGCGGCGTGAGCTGGATACCAATGTCGTCCAAACATATGACATGATGGGTGAGTACAACCTTGTTGACGCCCATAACAGCATTAGTCTTGGCATTGATCGCGAAAACTATATACATATCTGTTACGACCATCATGCCACGCAACTCCGTTATCGGCGGAGCGCCTTACCGGATGACATTACGAAGTGGACTGATGAACTACCCATGACCGGTAACGCAGAACAGAGGGTGACGTATCCGACGTTCATTTTACCGCACCATGGGTTTCCACTTACTTTGCTTTATCGCGATGGCGTGCACGACAAGGGGGTCGCACGTATCAAAACGTACGACGAAGCTCTCGAAGGTTGGAAGGATCATCCGCGGCCGACGCTCAGTGGCAGCGAATCAAGGCCTTGGACGAGTAACGCGTACTGGAATCATCCGGTAACTGATAAAAAAGGCGATCTTCACCTTAGTTTCGTCTGGCGTACTCATACGCTGGGAGCAGGTGCGGACGGTCTCATCAATAACATCAACATCGGATACGCTTGCTCGCCGGACAATGGAAGCAATTGGGTAACCTCTAGGGGGAGGGAGTACCAACTTCCGATTACTCAAGTGAATGCTGAAACTGTACATGCCGTTTCACCGGGAAGCAATCTCATCAATCAATGCAGCATGGCGGTTGATAGCGCTAATCGACCACATATTGTGTTTTACTCCGATGATCCAAACGGAGTGCCACAATATCAGCACCTTCGTTACGACGGCCAACAGTGGCATCATCAAATTGTGTCGAGGCGTGCGGAGTCGTTTTCCTTGCGAGGCGCCGGGACGCTGCAGATTCCAATAAGCAGGCCGGAGATCGTAGTCGATCGGCAGGATAACGTTTACATAATCAGCCGCGGGGACCACAGTGATGGAAGAATGGTTGCGACCCTGCTTGCCGCACCTGACTATAGATACCGCTCTCACAATACCCAGATCCTCTGGGACGAGGACGTCGGCTTCGCTGAGCCAGTAATCGACCGAGTAAGGTGGGAGCAGGAAAATATACTTAGCCTGCTGTTGCAACATAATCAGCAACCCAATTCCGACATTGGCCATCGGGCAGTAATTGCGCCGATCAGGGTGGTGGACATTCAGTTCCTTTTGAAATATTAAGATTAATGCAGAATACATCGAACACGCCAATTGCGCTTGGCAACGCATCTATGCGTGCGGGAAGTTACGAGGACGCTATTCGTAGCTACGCCAGCGTGTTAGTCAAGAGTCCGCGGTTGGCCAGAATCATCTCGGCAAACCTTGTTTTGGCAAAAAAAAAATATGTAAAGAGTCGTCGGGGTTTAGATCGAAAGCGTGTGGGTGTTTGTTGCTGGGAACTCGCTCACAATCCTGCAGGCCGTGCGTACACTCTGGCAACGCTGTACCAGACATTTGCTGACGTAGAAATAATCGGCAGTTTTTTCCCTAAATTTGGAAAGGAAATTTGGGAGCCAATTAGGGGGACGTCAATTTCCAAGCACGGCTTCGTAGTGAGTGATGAGTCACGCTTTGTCGAGCAAGCGATCGAGCTCGTTGCAGCGCATCCTTACGATATCGTTCATCTCTCTAAGCCACGCGCTCCAAATATTTTATTCGGTATTCTGTACAAGCTATTATGGGGCGCAAAAGTCATCGTCGATATCGATGACGAGGAACTTGCGATCGTTGATGCAGATTCGCCAATCAGTATTAGCGAATTTCTACAGAAAAATCAACGTCTGCCAGATCTCCACGATCTTCCAGGCAAGAGCTGGACGCGCATCGCCGTGGGCATGGCTGACGCCTTTGACGGAATTACCGTTTCAAACCCGGCGCTCCGCCGACGTTATGGTGGCGAAATCATCCGTCATGCACGTGATGAGAAGGCTTTCGTTCCATCTACCGGACTAAAGGAAAGGAACCGCGCACGTTACGACCTGCCACGAGACGACAAGATTGTGCTCTTCTTCGGTACCCCGCGAGCACACAAGGGATTGATTGAGGTCGCTGAAACGATCGCTGCGCTCGAGCGCAGTGACGTGCTTTTCGTTGTCGTTGGTGATTTTTCCGATATGGAGCTCAAGAAGAAGTTGCAGCAGGTTCGTGGTTGCCGAACCGTCTTCTTGCCCAATCAGCCGTTTAGGGATGCGCCTCAGGTCGTTTCGATCGCAGATGTCTGCGTCTTGCTCCAAGATGGAGGTGCTGTCTCGAACTTCCAGGTGCCGGCCAAATTGTCGGATGCTTTGGGAATGCGCGTGCCGGTGCTGGCGAACTTTTCGCCAGCAATCGAGGACCTTATTGCCTGTGGAGCAGTCGAAGAAGCATCGTCTAGTGCACTGAAGCAACAGCTTGAGGCTCTGCTTTCTTCCACAGTTCAAGACGAGCAGAAGGCTGCAAAGCGCAACTCCGCATTCTTGGATTTGCTGTCAGTGAAGGCATGTGCCCAGAACTTGAAAGACTGGCTGGACAAGCTACCGACGGGTCATCGAGAACTGGAAACACGCATCTACGATAGTTTTGTATTTTCTGCAGTCACTTCGAAGGCCAATTATGTTGGCGCTACGCGTGCGGTCGGGCAGACGGAACACGCTTTGTTGGAAGAGTACCGCTCGGGCCAACGATTCAAGCCGTTATTTAGGCTGGGAGCCGATGCATTTATGCTGCGCGGTCTACGGCCAACTGCTCCGATCGCCGTGGTGGTAAATGCCATAAACGAGGAATCGTGGGAGAAGGCACTGCGCCTCTTGGTTCAACTGGGACAGCGTCATGACTTGTTCATCCTCGGCTCTGTGGACGTGGAACATACGCGGTTTCATGAGTCGACAGTCTCCGTCACTAACGTTGGTGCGGCTGATAGCGAGGGTAACGCTCAGAATTTCCTCCGAGTGGCGAGTTCTCATGTCTTCGACGAATACCAAGCGGTCTTGTGGCTAACCCCGGGATTGGCGCACGGTAAAACGCTCCAGACGACGATCGGCTTTGCAGCGGCGTTCTTGGAAGATCCGGCGTGGGGTATCTGTGCGAGTACCGTCGATCCTTTGACGGATGACGGCGCTCAACCAGGGCTCACCAACGGAGTAAAAGTTGCACTGTCCCGACTCGGCGTGAATTGGCCGTCTGCGGGTGTGCAATTGCCGATAGGCGGTGAAGTATGGATCAAGCCGCTCTTGATGCGAGCGCTGGCTTCGACGCTTTGGGCGAACGAGTTGACGGGCAAAAGTAACAGCAACGGATTCCCGGGCCGGCCCACCGTACTGGGTTTGATGTCAGCTATGGCGGAACTCGGAGGCTTTTCTGTCCGCAATAAACCCATTGAGCCGCCCCTCGAACCAGCGGATGCGCGGCGTCGAGTAGTGAAGACAATTGCCTTTTATTTGCCTCAATTCCATCCGATACCAGAGAACGACTTGTGGTGGGGGAAAGGTTTTACGGAATGGAGTAACGTTACACGTGCTCGCCAGTTGTTCCGAGGCCACTATCAGCCTCGCGTGCCGAGTGAACTGGGATACTACGATTTGCGGCTCGAAGATACGCAGATTGCCCAAGCTCATTTGGCGAGCGAGTTTGGAATCCATGGTTTCTGTTACTACTATTATTGGTTCGATGGGAAGAAACTGCTCAATCAACCGATAGAGCAAATGGCCCGCTCGACGAAGATTGATACAGGCTTCTGTGTTTGCTGGGCCAACGAGAACTGGTCACGGAACTGGGATGGTCAGAACCGCCACATTCTGATGGAGCAAACATATACCCTTGAAAGCAACATCGCCTTGATTCGGGAATTAATTCCCATGATGAAGGATCCGCGCTGGATTCGTCATGCTGGCAAGCCAGTGATGATGGTGTATCGCATTTCGATCATCCCAAATTGGCTGGAAACGGCGGCTGCCTGGCGCGAAGAATGCCGCAGAGCCGGTGTCGGCGAGATTCACCTGTGCGCGGTGCGATTTGGCCTCGAAACGTTGCAGGGATCCCCACAGGAGCACGCGCTGGACAGCTACGTGTTGTTTCCACCACATGAAGCCGAAAGGGTCGACCTACGTGACAAGGTACATGATCTCAACAAGAACTTCGGTGGTCAGATTTTCGACTATACGTCGGTGATTGACGCGGATCTCGAAAGGTTCAAGGACGGTTACGAATCCCGAATCCATCGCGGTGCGATGCTTGGGTGGGACAATACCGCTCGCCGTCTGACCGATGCAAGGGTGTTCCATGGCGCCACACCATATGGCTTCCGTCGCTGGATGAACGGGATTCTCGAACAGGAGCAGCGTTTCAACGACGGTGACGAGTCTCTCGTTTTCGTGAACGCATGGAACGAGTGGGCAGAGGGCACTTATCTTGAGCCGGATCAGCGCTGGGGGCGTGCATATCTAAAAGCATTCGCATCGGCAGTAGGATCCACTCCCGGAGTAACAGCCGCGATTCTGCCTGAGGGCGTAGCGTCGCAACCTCGCGTATTGACTGCAGTCGCGCAACCGGAAGTATTATTCGATGACAAGATAGTTTCCGCGAGTGTCGACTGGCACAGTGGAGAGAAAGAATCGAATCCGGCTTGGCCGACGATCATGATCTGTGCCCACGTTTCCGGGCATCAATTGTTCGGCGGTGAGCGAAGCCTGCTGGACGTCCTGAGTGCCTTGACTGAAATGAATGTCAACGTCGTGACGACGTTGCCTTCCGGGCGAAACGCGGCCTATATCCGCGAGGTTTGTGCGCGTAGCCTCGGAGTCTATGCGTTTCCCTATACTCAATGGAAGAACAATCGAGGCGTTGATACTTGGCTGGTTGCCACCTTTTCCGACATCATTGCCCGACATGCGGTTGACGTGGTGCATGCCAATACGATCGTTTTGATGGAGCCTCTGGAGGCGGCTGCACGAATGCGTCGCGTTCGAGTGGTTCACGCTCGTGAGTTGATCTCTCTGGACGATAACCTGCGGCAACAGATTGGGCTTGACGTCGGTGAGATTATCAGTCGGGTCTTTGAGCGCTCAGATTGGGTAATCGGAAACAGCGTCGCCACCTGTCAGTTGTTCTCTCGCCCGGAGAAGACGCTCTACGTCCCAAACGCAGTAACGATTGAGGATTTCGACTTAGGAAACAAATTTGGCAACACAATCAAGTTCGGCATTGTCAGTTCCAACCTCCCCAAAAAAGGCGTGACGGATTTTGTTGAGGTGGCGCGGCGTGTTGCGGATCGGGCGCCAAGGGCGCGCTTCGTCATTGTTGGACCAGTAACCAAACAGGTAACGCAGTGGCAGGAGGAGGTGGCTTCGGGCCGGCGTCCGAATAACCTGATCATTGCTGGATATGCCGAGCATCCCCGTAAAGCGATGTCGGAATTAAACGTGTTGCTTAACCTTTCACATTTTGCCGAAAGCTTCGGACGAACAGTCGCGGAGGGAATGGCGGCACGCCGACCGATTATCGCCTATGACTGGGGCGCGCTCACTGAGTTGATTCAGCACGGCGAAACTGGCTTTCTCGTTCCCTATAGGAACGTCGAAGCTGTCGCGGATGCTGTTGTGCAGATCTGTGAAGATGACACACTGATTTCTCGGATGGGCGAGGCAGGGCGCGAATACGTCAGTCGGAAATTTACGCAGGACACGCTGCGCAGCGGGCTCTCGGATGCGTATGGCAAGATTCTTCACGGCTCTAATCTGCTACCAAGCGAAAATGCGCCTGCGCCAACCGCCGCTCAAGTCATTGGCTATGCGCCTCGGACTAGTATCATCGTCCCGGTTTATAACGCAGCGTCGGCCGTGCGCGATTGTCTGGAATCTGTGCTAAAGCACACTGATTTGAAGCGCGATCGTCTGATTGTGATTGATGACGGTAGTACCGATCCGTCCATCGCGCCGTTGCTGGCGGAATTTAAAGACATCCTAGGGGTGACCATTCAAAAAAACGATTCAAACTTGGGCTACACCAAGACGATTAATCGAGGAATACGTTTGGCGGAAAACGACGATGTGGTCCTTTTGAATTCCGACACTGTCGTGACTCCGCGCTGGCTTGAAGGGCTCCGTGCCGCAGCATATGCTCGCGCTAAGGTGGCCACGGTTACCGCCATGAGTGACAACGCCGGAGCATTTTCCTTTCCGACGTTCAATGAATACTGCCCACGCCCGTCTTATCTGAGCCACGAGGAATATGCCTTGCGCGTTACGCGAGAGACGTGGAACTGTAACGCGCCAGAAGTCCCGACAGGATCTGGGTTCTGCATGTATATCCGCCGCCTGATGATGGAAGAATGCGGGCTCTTTGACGAGGAGGGCTTTCCGCGCGGCTACGGAGAGGAGAATGACTTTTGCATGCGAGCCGTCAAAGCCGGTTGGCGAAATGTCATTTCGCCATGGTCGTTCGTCTACCACATCCGAACAGCAAGCTTCAAGGGTGAGAAGGCGGCGCTAGTTAGCGCTGGGGTTGACGTCGTGACCCGACGGTATCCGGACTATTCGGGGCTTGTGAAGGCTGCATTTGCAGGAGCGGACATGAAGTGCCTACGCGAGGCAGCGGCACGGGCGCTAAACGATTGAGGGAGTGAGCAATCAAGAGTCGGGAACCGTCCCGCTCTTGACTCAGTCTGTATTCCGATTAGTCGCTTGCGTCGTGAGTTCGTCTTATGCAGATGCTAGTGGCTAGCCGAATCTTGCATTTTCGATGCGCGATAAGCCCACCGAGGGATTACCGTACCATCCGGAAGAAAAAGTTGTGCATGCCAGACCTATCGATTGTCGACGGAGTCATGTTGCCACCTTCGGACCGCGTCTCTGTATGCAATCAGTGTATGCGCAGAGCTGCACTAGAAATTACGAACTTTGTAAGCTCTTAAGAATCCATCGATTTCTGTTGAGAGGCAATGGCATTGAAAATTCGAACTCACCTTTTTAGCTATCTTGCCCTCCTCGGTGCTTTCATATCTCCTCACGCGAGCGCCAGGGTGACCGACATAGGTCTAAAATGCAATGATATTCCTAAGGCATTGACAGTCGACCATGTTTGGGGCGGAACTCGAGTAGCGTTTGATGCATTGGAAAACAAGGGCTTTATCTATATCGCGTACTACGACGCTGACCGCTGGCTGTCGGTGGCGCAAGTTGATAAGTGCTCTGGAACGGAGAAGAAGATACGAATTCCATCGCGCTTTGAGGGCTGGGATGCGCACAACTCAATTACTCTAGCTTTCGATAATTTAAATCGCCTGCATGTTTCTGGAAATATGCATGTGTCCCCCTTGGTGTATGCGCGCATGGATACGTCAGATCAACTGTCCGGTCTTGATCGGGTGCGCTCTATGGTGGGACAGGATGAGACGCAAGCCACCTATCCCTATTTTTTCCGCTTTGGCGACGGATCCCTTGGATTTGCATACAGATCGGGGCACAGCGGCGACGGTGTAGAGCTCATCAATCGTCTGGTTGGATCGGGCTGGGTTCGCTGGACGAGTACGCCAGTGTTTGCACCGGCATCGGAAAAGAATCATGTAAATGCATACCATACTGAGTTTCTGCTAGGGCCGGATGGGTTCTTTCATGTTGCATGGGTTTGGCGAGAAGATTACGCGGTCGAAACGAATTTCAACGTAAATTACGCAAAGAGTAAAGATTTGAGGACGTGGGAGAATAGTTCTGGAAAAATACTTCCGCTTCCGATTACGCCTAAATCTGCCGAGGTGGTCGATTTTATTCCTGAGCGAAGTGGGCTGCTCAATAATATTCGGCTAGGCTTTGACGGGGCAGGTCGTCCTGTCATTTCTTATTTGAAATTTGATGCGTCGGGCGCGACCCAGCTATTTCATGCGCGTCGGGATGAAGCCGGATGGAAGTCAGTTGCCGCCACTCGTTGGACTTATCGTTGGGATCCAAGAGGCGGTGGGACGATTGTCGGTGAAATCGGCTTCTCGGGAGTGAGGCAGCACGACGGCCAGTTGATTGAACAGGTCCATCAACCTGAAATCAATTCGAAGACTTTCGTATATGATACCGACTCGCTAAAGCTGATGGAAGTACGTGATCCGGTTCACGATGACGTTACATCAACTATCGCACACCGCCAGGGGCCTGCCGGAATGGTGCTGAGCCTACGAAACGTCCGAACTGGCGGCACGGCCGCCGGTCCCAGTGATAGCCATGTGATTTCATGGTTCAGTCGCCCAGCCGATAACAGGGATAAATCCCGAAAGTGCACGACAGCAGCGGAACCATGCAACTACGTATCGGAGCTTATTCTGAGTACCATTCGAAGTTCATCCGAAAGTCGAAACTAGAAAGGTACGCAAATATTTTGAACGGGACGTAAGCCGTCGTATAGAGTCGTTACGTGTAGTGTATACGTTCCGTTTTCCTGGGAATAGAGCTGTCGATAAGAGCGGGCGCGATTGCGATACCGCAATTCGAATTCCGTTATCTGTTTTGAGGCATTTGCATGAAAATCGCCATTGCGGGTACTGGCTACGTTGGCCTATCCAATGCTTTACTACTGTCTCAGCACAATGAGGTTGTCGCCGTCGACATAGTCGCTGAAAAAGTCGCAATGCTCAACCGCAAACAATCCCCGATCGAAGACGCCGAGATCGAGGAATTCCTTACGCACAAGCGGCTCAACTTCCGCGCCACGCTCGACAAGTTCGAAGCCTACGCGAACGCCGACTACGTGATCATCGCCACACCGACCGACTACGACCCGGAAACGAACTATTTCAATACCCGTTCGATCGAAAGCGTTATTCGCGACGTGAAGGAAATTAATCCGCAAGCGGTAATGGTCATCAAGTCAACCATCCCGGTGGGCTACACGGAGCGCACGCGCGAAACGTTAGTCACGCAAAACCTCATCTTTTCGCCAGAATTCCTGCGTGAAGGTAAGGCGCTGTACGATAACCTGTACCCGTCACGTATCGTTGTCGGCGAGCGCTCGGAGCGCGCTGAAGTCTTTGCCGAACTGCTGACACAAGGCGCCGTCAAGCGGGACATCCCAACGCTCTTCACCGGCAGCACCGAGGCCGAGGCGATCAAACTTTTCGCGAATACATATCTCGCGATGCGGGTCGCGTATTTCAATGAACTCGATACGTATGCTGCGCAGCACGGCCTCGATACTCATCAGATCATCGAAGGCGTATGCCTCGACCCCCGCATCGGCGCGCACTACAACAATCCAAGCTTCGGCTACGGCGGCTATTGCCTGCCGAAGGACACAAAGCAGTTGCTCGCAAATTACCGCGATGTACCGCAAAATCTGATTCACGCGATCGTCGAGTCGAACGGAACGCGCAAGGATTTCATTGCAGACAGCGTGCTTGCAAGCAAGCCTAAAACCGTCGGTATTTACCGGCTGGTTATGAAGGCTGGCTCCGACAATTTCCGCGCGTCGAGCATTCAGGGTGTCATGAAACGCATCAAGGCAAAGGGCGTGGAAGTGATCGTCTATGAACCCGCGATGCACGAGACGATTTTTTTCAATTCGGCGGTCGTAAGCGATCTAGCTGAATTCAAACGCTGCGCGGACGTGATCGTCGCTAATCGCATGACGGCCGATCTGGAGGACGTTGTGCAGAAGGTATACACGCGGGATTTATTCGGCGGCGACGCATGAGTGATCCGAAGCGATCTCGCGACGATTCGTCCGATTCGCAGCTTCCTCGCATCGTGTTCTTCAACGTGAATGGCTCAGGCATGGGCCATCTGAACCGCTGCATTGCGTACGCACGTCGATTGCGCGGGCGCGCTCGGCCGGTGTTCTTTTCATTGGCGTCCGCGATCGAACTCATTGAGGAAATGGGTTTCGAGGCGGACTATTTCGTTTCGCCATACTGGTCAACGAGTTCTACTTTCGCCTGGAACAGCGAATTGGCTGTGCGCTTTGGCATGTTGCTTGAACGCGTACGGCCCGATGTGATCGTCTTCGACGGCACGTGGCCTTTTCAGGGTTTTCTCGCTGCGTGCAAAGAATACGGATCGCCCGCGCTCGTGTGGTCCAATCGTGGATTGCTGAAAGAAGGCGGCAAGACTGTAACGGTAGATGAGACGTTGTTCGATCTCGTCATTCAACCGGGGGAGCTTGGCGCACGCGAAAGCGAAACTATGCTTGACGGAGGAGGAACGCGTGCAGTCGTTCCGCCAGTCTGTGTGCTGGAATATGATGAGTTGCTCGATCGCGCTGCAGCGCGAGAAGCACTAGGTCTCCCGCAGGAGGAGCGCATTGTTCTATTCGCGCTCGGTCCGGGCAATCTGAAGGACGTTGCCGGAATCGGGCATGGTCTGATTCGTGTTTTTGAAGCGGCTGGCTTCAGGATTGTATGGGCGCGTGCGCCTATTTCGGTTCGTGACGTGGAATTGCCGCAGAGCGTAACGCCGCTCACGGTTTATCCATTGGCGCGCTACTTACGCGCTTTTGACGTTTTTGTCGGTGCTGCCGGTTATAACACCTGCTGCGAACTGGTCCAGGCGAATGTTCCGGCACTATTGGTACCGAATACGCAATTGGCTGACGACCAGGTTCGTCGGGCGAATATGGTGGCCGAGGCAATCCCCGCAGTCGTTTGTGCATGCGAAACGGAAGAAGAGCGCCAAACTGCGGTTGCGCAATTGCTCGAGATGATGGGCGCGACATCTGAAAGGCGGGTGGATATCCCCATGAACGGCGCATCGCTAGCGGCAGAGAAAATCCTCGCTTTAGCGGAGCTGAAGGGGGCACAGCGATGAACGTAATCGCTGAAACGAAAATGTTGCGTCGGCGGTTGAAGGCTGTTGCTCGCAGACCTGAATGGAGTTTGTTGCAACGCTACGATTTGTTAGGGAAAAAGCCGCCAGCTTCCACGAAAGAGCGCGTATGGCGCTGCGTGCGGCATCTGCTGGCGTCGGTGAAACTAATTTCACCTCACGTCACGCAATATCCTTGGCTTACCACCCTCAAGCATAGGCCGAGTTCGGCCGAAGTACAGACTGTAATGATCTGGGCTGTGGGAACGGATCTCCATCAGGTACGTCGTGCTTGCGAGGGTTTTTCGAACAAGCTACAAGACAGGGAAGACGTAGCGCCCGTTCTTGTCACGGACATCGCCGACTTCGCCTTTTACTCCCGCCTTGGCTGGCTCGTCGAATATGTGCCGTCCTTAAGCGGAGAAGGCCCATCATTGCATGAAAGAAAGCAGGCGTATCTCGCATGGCGTTATCGCGATGCATGCATCGTGCCGTTGAGCGCTGGATTGGCCAGCGATCCGGAGTGGCATGCATTGTTGAAATTGGATTGAGAACAATGGACAGAAATCGCTACGCGATGTTGACGGTCGATACGGAGGCGCTTCCCAAGCGCGCGCCGCACGATCACGTCAAGCGGCTCATGTGGGGTGTGCACGACCGTGGTACGGCGGGGATTCGTGAGATGGCCGAGATCGGCGATGAGTTCGGCGTCAAGCACGTCTACTTCGTCGATCAATGCGGCCCCTGGTCGTATCTCGACGAAACGCGCGAGGTCGTACGCTGGCTCGACTCGGTTGGGCAGGACGTGCAACTGCACACGCATCCGGAGTATTTGCCCGATTCGTTCTGGGCCGAGCACGGGCTAGATCGTCGGCCGCAATACATGAACCAATATACCGACGATGCGCGCGCCGAATTCGTCATCAAGTATTTTGGCAATCTGATTTCCGAACAGACTGGCAAGCCGGTGCTCGCGCATCGCGCAGGTTCATTCCGGTGGAATGCGTGCACGATACGTGCGCTGGAGGCAGCGGGCATACCGTTGTCGTTCAATAACTCGATGTGCGCTGTTCATGCGACTCAGTGCTTATTCAGCGAGCCCACGAATCATCCGTTTGCCTGGTCCAATGGTGTCATCGAAGTACCGATGACGGAAAAGAAGATTTTGCCAAAGGTGGCGGCCAAGCAGGAGTGGTGGGCGCGCCTCACGTATCCGGAATCACCGTATTTCCGGTTTCGTCCGTGGTGGGGGAAATTGCTTCTCGATGCATTCAGCGGCAGCCCGACGTTCTCGATTTTCCTGCTGCATTCGTGGTCGCTGCTCTACTGGGACGAAAAAGGCTACGCGACGTATCGCGATGACCAGCGCGTCGAGGGCTACCGCAAACTGGTTGCGCGCCTGACGAAAGACTACGACGTAATTACGACCGCCGAGTTTCTCGATCTGCATGCACGCGGTCGCATCAAAACGGCGAAGACGGTCGATCTCGCTCATGCAGAGCCCAAGCTGCAAGGGAAAGCGCGGGCATGAACGGCGTACTCGATTCTCTGCAAACGCTCGTGACCGAGCCGTATCTCGGTTTGAGCCGATGGCTCACCGTGCGAGCGCTGGAGCACAAACTCAAGCGCCCCACCCGTACACAGGCATTCCAGGTTGCTTCGCCAAACCTGCTGTACGTGGCCGCAAGCGCGTTGCCGTATCACACGAGCGGTTACACCACGCGTACGCACGAGATCATCCGCGCAATGCGATCGGCTGGCGGCAGCGTGCATGCGTTGACGCGGCCGGGCTATCCGTTTGATCGTATCGACCGTTTGCGCGATGCCGAGGGCGACGAAACACAGGTCGGAGAAGTGCGCTATCGGCACGCGGCCGGACCGGCCAACAATCGTCCGGTGCTGTTTTATGCGTTGCAAGCCGCACGCGTGATTGCGCAGTGGGCGAAACACCATCGAGTGTCGGTGATTCACGCGGCGTCGAATCACGTCAATGCGTTGCCTGCACTATTGGCGGCGCGGCAACTGGGCATCCCATTCCAATACGAAATGCGTGGCTTGTGGGAACTCACGCGTATTTCGCGTCTGCCTCATTTCGAGGGGCGTCAGGGCTTCAGGCAAGGCCTGGAACTGGAAGGCCTGGTCGCACGGCACGCTGATCGTGTTTTCGTGATTTCAGAGCAACTGGGCCGCTTCGCGCGCGAGCGTTGGGGCATTGCCGAAGAACGCATGTTTCTGCTGCCCAATTGCGTGGAGCCCGAGCGGTTTGCAATGATTACGCCACGCGAAATCGAACCGAACACGATAGGCTATGCGGGTTCGTTGATGGGCTACGAAGGCCTCGATACGCTGATCGACGCAGTAGCGCAACTACGTGCACGCGGCACGCAACCGAACGTGATGATCATCGGGCACGGCGAAGCGCATGCTGCACTCGAAGCACAGGTGCAGCGCCTTGGTCTGTCGGAGCAGATCCGCTTTTTGGGCCGCATGTCGCCGCAACAGGCGCATGAGACCTTGAGCCGTTGCGCACTCGTATGCATCCCACGCAAGCCGTTCAAGGTTTGCGAGATCGTGCCGCCTATCAAACTCGTCGAAGCGATGGCGATGGGCAAGCCGGTCATCGTGCCCGACCTGCCGGTGTTTCGCGACGAAATGGGCACACGCCCCGCAGGCTGGTTCTTCAAAGCAGCCGACTCGGAGGATCTCGCGCGCGTAATCGAAACGGCATTGGCCGATCGCACGGCGCTCGCCGCGCTCGGCGAGCGAGCAAAAGAATACGCGACCACGCAACGCAGCTGGAGCGATTTTGTCATCGAGGCACTACCCAAAAGTGCGAGGTGAGGGGAATGGTTGGCAGGGTCATTAGAAGACTGGGTTCACTGGTCTACGACTATCCGAAAGTTTCGGAAGATGTCGAAAGTGCCGGACGCTTTGGCCGGCTGAAGATTGCGCTCGTCACGGATTACTTCACGGCGGACTGTCTGTCCGCCGAATGCCGTGTGCGCGTGATGACGCCCTCGAACTATCGCGACATCATCAGCCACTGGAAGCCGGATCTGGTGCTCGCCGAATCGGCTTTTCACGGCGTGGATGGAAGCTGGCGCTATGAATTGGCGAAGCAGCCAAAGATGCTGCGCCTTACGAAGCCGAAAGCGATTTTTCGTCTGGTCGACTTTGCGCGCAAGGCCGGGATTCCCACGGTGTTCTGGAACAAGGATGACGGTCCGTTTTTCGAAGCGTTCATCGATGTAGCGAAGGCGTTCGATTACGTCTTCACGACAGACGAGGAATGCGTCGAGCGCTATCGCCAGCAAGTGCCCGCGCACGTGCCCGTGAACACGCTGATCATGCCGTTTCAACCGGCTTTTCACAGCTTCACGGGTTTCAATTTCACGCGCAACGAAGTGTGTTTTACGGGCAGCTATTACCGCCGCATTCTGAATGAGCGGCGCCGTTTTCTCGACATGGTGTTCGAGATTTGCGAACACAACCAGATGCCGCTCAACGTGTTCGATCGGAACCACGATCGCCTGTCGCGCCATCTCGAGTTCCGCTTTCCGAAGACGAGTCAGATGCGCCTGCACGGCAAGGTGCCGCACCATGAAACAGCGAACGTCTACAAGTCGCACACAGTTTCCCTCAACGTGAATTCGGTCACGAGTTCGGAAACGATGTTTTCTCGCCGTCTGCTCGAGATTCTTGCGTGCGGGGGCATTGCGGTGACGAATCCGAGCCGGGCGGTGGATCGCCATTTCCGCGACTTCTGCCACGTCGTGAATACTTACGAAGAGACGCGTGATCTATTCGCGCGGCTGCGTCACGGACCTTCGCGGGAAGATCTGGATCGTGCCGAAGCCGGTGCGAAATATGTGCGAGAGCACCACACCTGGGGGCAGAGGTTGGAGCAAATCGGTGCGGTCGTGAACCTGTGAGGAATTGATCACGATGCCCGCGTTGCTGTCCTGGCTTTGCCAGGCCATATTCCTCCTCGTAGTCGGCTACTTCGCGCTGTACGTGCTCCTTGAATTGCGGGTCTTTCTGATTTCGCGCAAGGTGGAACGGCGCAAACTCACCGAACTCGCGAATTCAGCGGCCGAAGCCGAGGTCGAGCGCTGGCCGTTGGTGAGCGTGCTGCTGCCGATCTACAACGAGTCCGAGGTGGTGGAGCGGCTGATCGACGCTGCCTGCCGTCTGCGCTATCCGTCGGAACTGATCGAGATTCTGGTGCTGGACGATTCGTCGGATAGCACCACCGAACTCGCGCGCGCGAAAGTCGAGCGTTACGCTGCGCAAGGCGTCGATATTCGCCTGCTTAGGCGACGCAATCGCAAGGGCTACAAGGCCGGCAATCTGGTCAGCGGTATTCAGCAGTCGCGTGGTGAATTCTTCGCCATTTTCGACGCGGATTTCGTGCCGCCCGATGACTTCCTACTGAAGACGATTCCGTGTTTCAGAGATCCCGGCTTGGGATTTTTGCAAACGGGCATCGGTTACGAAAATCACGACGTGTCATTTCTCACACGCTTCCAGGCGATGGAGATGGGGCATCAGCAATACGTGACGGTCGGCCTGAGTGAAGATGGTGACATGGCATCGCTTAGCGGCAGTTCGTGCGTATGGCGCAAGGCGTGTGTTGATGCGCTGGGTGGCTGGAATGCGTCGACGGTGACGGAAGATGTCGATCTCGGCTACCGCGCGCAATTCGGCGAATGGAAGTACGCTTATTTGCGCGATGTAGTGTCGATGTCGGTACTGCCCGAGACCATCAGCGCATATCGCATTCAGCGCGAGCGTTGGGGGCGCGGCCTGATTCATAGTGCGTTCAAACACCTCAAGCAGATGCTGTTGCAGCGTATGCCGTTGATGAAGCGCATGCATGCGGTTTCTGTGATGTTTTCGTCGGTGTTGCTTGCATCGATCTATGTGCTGATCCTGCTGAGCTTGCCGCTCATGTACCTCGCGCATTTCGACAGTATGAGCATGCGTTGGGGCGCAATCGCGTTCTTCAGCCTCGTTGCGCTCTGGGGGCTGGAAAACGCGTTTGCCGCGCGCAAAGGCGCGCGACTGGATAGCAAGCCGAATCTCCTGAAAGCACTGTGGGATACCTACCGGTACATCGCGATGTTCCTGCCGATGGCTTGGTATTACTTTGTCGGCGGCGTGCGCGCAATGCTTGGCGTACACGGTGATTTTCACCGTACGCCGAAGGGCAAGGATGGTTATCGCGCCATCGTGCCGCGCATCAACTCCGTGTTGATTGTGGGCGAGATGTTCACGTTCCTCTACTCGGCATTCGCGGTTTGGGTGGGATTTCAACGGGGGAATTACTTCCTCATTCCACTGAACGTGACCGTGTGCGTTGGCTTTGGGATGGTGATCTATTGGTCGTGGCAGGAGAGACAGGCGCACGAGCGCATGTAGGCGGGCAAAGTCCCATATCACTACGGTCGACGTGACGCGAAGGCGGCGCGGTCGAATAGGCATATCAAATATGACGATGAATTCCGTCCCCGCAAATACGAAACCGGACGCAATGCTGGGCGCGGTGACGACCGCCGTCGGCCTGTCGTTTCGACCCGCGCGCGCGAGTGATGCTGCCGCGTGCGCTCCGCTCGTGTTCGCGTCGGGGGAGCATGAGTTCGAGTTTTTTCTCGGCGTACCGGCTCGTGAATGCACTGCGTTTCTGGAGCACGCGTTTGCGCTATCAGGCGGACGCTTTTCGTGGCGGCGCCACGAAGTCGCCGTTGACGCGCATGGCCGGATCGTTGCGGTTCTCGCGGCCCACGATGGGCGGCGCATTTTGAGTGACGATCCGCACATCGTCTGGACACTGCTTCGCTATTTTGGCCCGTTGCGCACGGTACCGATGCTGTTGCGCGGACTCGTGCTCGAAACCGAACTGCCGAAGCCGAAGCGTGCGCAGACGCTCATTGCACATTGCGCGACGTTAGACGAAGCGCGCGGCACGGGCGTTTTCTCCGCGTTGTTCGAGCATGCGATCCGCGGTGAAAACGCACAGCAGCGAGGGCTGAAAACGGGAGATCGCGAGATCGTGCTCGACGTGCTCGTGAGCAATCCGCGTGCGGCAGCGCTTTATCGTCGGCTTGGCTTTGTCGATTTGCCGCGCCGCAAGCCGCGTGCGTGGCGCCTGCCTGCGGACCTCGAATCGGTGCGCATGCGTTTCGATGCGGGCGCACAGATAGCGCGCATCGCGGCACCCGGCGGGAAGTCAACAGCGTCGTGATCGCGATGCGGCCCGATCGTATCAACCCGGGCCGCACACCTGCTTGACCCGCTCACAGCGGCACAATATGCCCCGGCTGCGGATAACACCCCGGCGGCGTATACACCGGCCCGCACCCAAAATGCAGCGGCGGCCACGGCGTGTAGTGCGGCGGCTCGCAACCCGACGGTTTGCCGCCATGGCACGACGGCGGGAATCCGCGCTTAAGACAATCGCTACCGCCGCGCACGGACAGCGCATCGGCATGTTCAAGTTCGTCGCAGCGCGACAGGTCACTAAGGATGAGGCTGGTCATGATGGATCTCCGGCAAGGGTGGAAGGCAACGAACACGCTTATATGGCGCGCTCGTGCGTTTCAGTTGCACGCACCATGCCATCTGCCGTCAAACGGCGTGCAGTCGGGATAGAGCGGAAATTCACCGCATCGGCGAACTCGCAAACTGACCGCCATCGACCAACTCCTGCCCGCCGAGTGGCGTTCAACCGCCAACACCTCTGCATATCAGCCAGTCAGCCGCGAACCCACTCCGCCAACACCCCCGGCAACTCCGCCATCTCCCGAAACACCTTAACGACTCCCGCGCCATGCAACGCAGTCGCGCTGCTATGCCCCAGATGCGCCGGGCAATACCCAAACACCGTCGCACCCGCCGCGACACCCGCCGTCGCGCCCGTCACCGTATCCTCGATCACCGCGCAGCGTCGAGGGTCCACGCCGAGCCCCGCGGCCGCGGCCAGATAAACATCGGGAAACGGCTTGCTGCGCGGCATCTCATGACCGCTGAAAATGCGTCCATCGAAGCAGTCGAGCATGCCGGCTTTCACCAGTTGCAATTCGATCTTGACTCGATCGGCGCCCGACGCGACCGCAATGCGTCCGTTCAGCGTTCGATGGAGCGCGCGCACCGCGGCGGACGCCCCATCGATCGCCGTCAGTTCGCTATCGAGCGCGATATTGCGCCGCTCGCGAAACTTCGTGAGCCACTCGTCGGTGATTGCAAAACCGGTGCGCGCTTCGATCAGCGCAGCTTCGTCCTTGACCATCTTGCCGACGAAAATGCGCATCGTCTCTTCGACGCTCAAATGCCAGCCAAGCTCGCCGAGCATGTCGGTGAGCACGCGGTTCGTGATGGGTTCGGAGTCGACGAGCACGCCGTCGCAATCGAAGAGCACGGCGTCGAAAGGAAGATCAGCCATTGTTGGGCAAAGGTACAGATAAGGTTCGCGAAGCGAAACAGCATACCGCATCGGGCTGAACCGTCATCGGAAGGAAATCGAACGGAAATCGGGAGGAGGCCGGCAATGCGCTCGTGCATTTTTTTTCTCCAACCCAGCGCCGGATTTTTCCCGCTGCCGCGTTCAAGTAGAAACGGCGCCGTTCGAGGCGCCGATTCGTTGCGGCTTTAAAGGGAGAATCCGATATGAGCAACAGCAACAACCGCGTGATTCGTCTGCTGGGTTCCACGCTTGCCGCCGCGCTGTGCTGCGCGGCCACGTTGACATCCGCGCCGGCCTCCGCGCAGGTGGTGATTGCGCCGATGGCGCCGCCGCCACCGCGCGTCGAGGTGGTGCCCGCGCCGAGGCCCGGCTATGTGTGGGACCAGGGCCGCTGGCGTTGGGACCATGGGCGCTACGTATGGGTGGGGGGCCACTGGCAGCCGGTGCGTGTCGGCTATCACTGGGTGCCCGGGCACTGGGCGCAACGCGGCCCGCACTGGCGCTGGATCGAAGGCCATTGGGCTTGAACGGGGGGCGCAATGAAAACACTCGTGATGATTTTGCTGGCGGCGTCGCTCGCCGGCTGTGTGGTCTATCCGGCACGTCCGGCCGTCTACCGGCCGGCGGTCGTCGTATATTGATCGCGTACGTGATATCCGGGCGGACAGCGGCGCGAAATCACAACGACAGCACAACACCACCACGGCCTAAGGAGCGGCGGCAAGTGAACGACGTTGATCTCGTGATGCAGTCTTCTCGCACACGCACGCATACGCACCCGATGCCCCATCGGAGCCGCGCGCCTTGAGCGACCCGCCACCCGATCCGGACGCCGAACTGATCGCGCGGGTGGGCCGCGAGGAGCCCGGCGCGATCCGTTCGCTGGTCGCGCGCAAACTGCCGCGGCTGCTCGCGCTCGCCACGCGCATGCTCGGCGACCGGATGGAAGCGGAAGACGTCGCGCAGGAGGTGTTCGTGCGAATCTGGAAACAGGCCGCGCGCTGGCGCGAAGGCGAAGCGAAGTTCGACACGTGGATGCATCGGGTCGCGCTCAACCTTTGCTATGACCGTCTGCGCGGCCAACGCGAAGACACGAGCGACGATCCTCCCGATTCGATCGATCCCGCCGCGCTACCGGACGCGCGGCTCGAAGCGCGCGCCGACGAGGCACGCCTGCGCGCGGCGCTCGCCGCGTTGCCGTCGCGACAGCGCGAAGCGCTCGTGCTGAGCTATTACCAGGAGATGTCGAACGTCGACGCTGCCGCCCTGATGGGCGTCAGCGTCGACGCGCTTGAAAGTCTGCTGACCCGCGCGCGCCGCAATCTGCGCGCTCAACTGGCCGGCAGCGGCCTTAGCAAGGACAAGTCATGACGCCCGAAAGATTCCATCAGATCGTTGCAGCTTACGGCGCCGATGCGCGTCGCTGGCCGGAGCGCGAACGCGAGGCCGCGCAGGCGTGGGCGCGCGCGCATCGGGGCGAAGCCGATGCGGCGCTAGACGACGCGGCCGGCCTCGACGCATGGCTCGCCGCCAGCCAGCTCGAGCCGCCGAGCCTCGAGCTGCAATGCCGCGTCATCGATGCGGCGCCTGACGAGAACAGACGCCGGCGCCCGGCAGCGCGTCGGCGTTTGTGGTGGTCGGGCGCGGCGGTCGCCGGTGTCGGGCTGCTCGGCGGCGTGGCAGGCGCGTTCGCGGTGTCGTTCTTCGTGCTGACCGAAAACCCGCCGCCGATCGTGCACGACTCCTCTTACCTGACTTCGAGCTTCGGCGGCAGCACCGCCGATTGGAGCGGCGAATGAACGGACGCTCGTGGAAGTTTGCGCTGCTGGGTTCCGCGGTGCTCAACGTGTTCCTGCTCGGCGCGATTGCCGGCGGCGCGTATCAATGGTTCGCCGCGCACGGTGCGAATCGGCCGGCAGCGCAGGAGCCGCGCGCGCTGCGTTTTGCCGCCGAGCCGCTGTCGGCCGAGCAGCGCCAGGCATTCGTGGACGGCCTGAAGAACGCGCGTCGCGAAGGGCGCGAGTATGCGCGCGAGGGGCGCGAAGGGCGTCGCGACGTGCTGCGTTTGCTGGCGGCGCCGCAGCTCGATCGCGCGGCGCTCGATGCCGCGCTCGCACGCACGCGCGCGGCCGACAGCAGCCTGCGCGCGATGGTCGAAGCCAGTGTCGCCGATTTCGCGGCGACGCTGACGCCCGAGCAGCGCATCGAGTTCGCCAACAGTCTGAGGCTACGCGGGCAATGGCGCGAAGCGCAGCCGGCGCCGAACGCGAAGAAGCCGGCTGCCAATGCCGGCTCGGGCGAATAAAAAATACGCGTGACGGCGCCGGGTTTCGACGTATCGGCCGTTTAAAGAACAGGCAAGTGTCTGACACGCCGATGAGGATCGTATGGCCAATTCACCGAACCTGAATGCCGCGGCGATCGCGCTGAATCGCTTCGGCCTCGGCGCGCGCGCCGACGAAACACCGCCCGCCGATCCGAAGGGTTGGCTGCTCGCGCAATTCGAGCAGTATCAGCCGCGACCGGCTGCGTGGGCGAACCAGCCCGATTCGATTGCGTTGTCTGCGGAGTTATTGCAGCAGCGCATGCAGTTGCAACAGCATGCGAAACAGACGGCGGGCGAGGGGACGAACGCAAGTCCGCGTGCGCTCAACAACGCGATCAACAGCGGGCTCAACGCATCAACCAACGCAACGGCTAATGCAACAACCAACGCCGCCAGCCAGCCCATCGCTCAAACCGCGAAGCAAGCAGAACGCAAAGCACTGCGCGTCGAAGTCCGCGACATGTACCGCGCGTCGGTCAATGCGCGCGTCGCGAGCGCGCTGACCACGCCGACACCGTTCATCGAACGGCTCGTGCATTTTTGGGCGAATCATTTCGCGGTGTCGAGCGAAAAGCCCGGTGTCGCGGCGCTCGCCGGATCGTTCGAAGCGGAGGCGATCCGCCCGCACGTGCTCGGCCGCTTCGAGGACATGCTGGTAGCTGTCGAGCGTCATCCGGCGATGCAGCTGTTTCTCGATCAGACGCGCTCGGTCGGACCTGACAGCATGGCCGCGTTGCGCGCTGCGCAGCGCAATCCGGACAACAAGCGCGGGCTCAACGAGAACCTCGCGCGCGAGATCATGGAGCTGCATACGCTCGGTGTGCGCAGCGGCTATAGCCAGGACGACGTGACCGAGTTCGCGCGCGCGTTGACCGGCTGGAGCCTCGTCGGCAATCCGGGTAATGGTGGCGGCAACGCGAACCGCCGCGCGTTGGAGCCGGGCGGCGAACCGGGCAGCTTTGTGTTTCGCCCCGCCCTGCACGAGCCCGGCGCGCGCACGATCATCGGACATCGCTACGATCAGGCCGGCGAACAGCAGGCGCTCGCGGTATTGCACGATCTCGCGCACGCGCCGGCCACTGCGCAGCATATCGGCACGAAGCTCGCCCGTCATTTCGTCGCCGACGATCCGCCTGCCGGTGTCAGCGAACATCTTGCCGATGCATTCACACGCAGCGGCGGTGATCTGCCGACCGTCTATCGCGCGTTGATCGATACGCCGCAAGCGTGGTCGTCGACTGCGGTGAAGTTCAAGACGCCGTGGGAGTGGACCATTTCATCGATGCGCGGGCTCGGCTGGCACGACCTCGGCAATCTGCAGAGCGCGCCGATTCTCACGCAGCTCGGCCAGCCCGTCTGGCGCCCCGGTTCGCCCGCCGGCTATGACGATATCGCCGCGAGCTGGGCCGCGCCCGATGCGCTCGTGCGCCGCGTCGAAGTCGCGCAACGTTTCGCATCGCGCGTCGGCGACCGGCTCGATGCGCGCTCGCTCGGCCAGACCTTGCTGGCCGGTTCGCTCAGCGAGCCGACGGCGAGCGCGGTGTCGCGCGCGGAAAGCGCGTCGACGGCGATCGCGCTGCTGCTGGTATCGCCCGATTTTCAACGCAGATGATTGACGCAAATAATCAACGGAGATGACTGCCATGCTGTCACGCCGCCAGTTTCTGAGTGTCGCCGCCGCGGGTGCCGGCGCGCTGCTCGTGTCGCCGCGTATTGCGTTCGCGCATGTCGCGACCGAGCGCCGCTTCGTGTTCGTGATCCAGCGTGGCGCGGCCGATGGCCTGAACATCGTCGTGCCATACGCGGACCCCGCGTATGCGACGCTGCGCGGGTCGCTCGCGATCGATGCGTCGAACGCGCCGCATCTGGACGGCACCTTTGCGTTGCATCCGTCGCTCGCGCAGATCGCGAAGCTGTACGCGAATCGCGAGGCGCTATTCGTGCACGCGATCGCGTCGCCGTATCGCGACCGCTCGCATTTCGACGGACAGAACGTGCTGGAGACGGGCGGCACGTCGCCGTATCAGATCAAGGACGGCTGGCTCAACCGGCTCGCCGCGCAATTGCCCGCCGCGCGCGAAAACGCGATTGCGTTCGCGCCGACCGTGCCGATGGCGCTGCGCGGTTCGGCCGAGGTCACGTCGTACGCGCCGTCGGCTTTGCCGCAAGCTCCCGACGATCTGCTCACCCGCGTTTCCCAACTCTATGAGCAGGACGCGCAGTTGCGCCCGCTATGGGAATCGGCGATGGCGGCACGCGGCCTCGCGAGCGATGCCGGCGCGCGTCAGGATCCAGCGAGCGTCGGCAAGCTCGCCGCGAGTTTTCTGGTGCGCGACGACGGTCCGCGCATCGCAATGATCGAGACCGGCGGCTGGGACACGCACAGCGCGCAGAACGCGCGGCTGGCGAATCAGCTGAAGGCGCTCGACACGATGCTCGCAGCGTTGAAGGAGGGCATGGGATCGTCGTGGACCAACACTACGGTGTTGGTTGCAACGGAGTTCGGCAGGACCGCGGCCGCGAACGGCACCGGCGGCACCGATCACGGCACCGGCTCGGTCGCGATGGTATTGGGCGGGTCGGTGCAGGGCGGACGTGTGATCGCGGATTGGCCGGGCCTCGCGCCGCATCAGCTGTATCAGGCACGTGACCTGAGGCCGACCGCTTCGCTCGACGCGTTGATTACCGGTACCGCGAGTGAAGCTCTCGGTCTCGATCCCGAACGCACGGCGGCCGCGCTGTTTGGCAAGAATGTGGCGGGCAGACCGATGACGGGCATCGTGCGGGCGTGATGTGCCAATCGAATACACGCGCCGAATAACGACGGCGTGGCGCGGGGGTATCGCGCTCCGTCCCGAATGCACGGCGGCTGCGCGATTCTTTAGGCCGATCGGGACACGGTTGCTAGCGGGATAGTGCGGGGTTGGTGAAACGAATGACGGCCGTCGTAATGACGTCCGCCGATCTCAGGCAGTGCGGACCCGGCGCAGCGGGGCCGGCGCTTCGCACTGGCTCGCCGCCTCTGCATGCGCTGCATGTGCCTCATGAACCGAGCCCTCGCCGACACAGTGATAGCGCCGGCCATAGTAGATCAATGCATCACCCGCGCCGCGCGTGCGCGCTGCTTTGACCGCGCAGAAGAACACCGTGTGCGTGCCGACTTCGGTAATCGACTCGATCTCGCAATCGAGCGAGGCAAGCGCGCCGCGCAACACCGGCGCACCGGTCTCGAGATAGTCCCATTGCGCGGCGGCGAAGCGCTCGACGAGCGCGAGCGTGCTGGTCGAGAAATGCGCGGCGAGTGCCTGCTGCTCCGCGCTCAGCACGTTCACGCACAGCTTGCCGTTCGCGCGGAATGCCGCGTTGTTGCGGCTGCTGCGATTGATGCACACGAGCAGCGTGGGCGGTTCGTCGCTGACGCCGCAGACCGCCGACGCGGTGCAGCCCGCGAGGCCGGCTTCGCCGTCGCTGGTGATGATGTTGACGGCGGCGCCAAGGCCGGCCATCGCGTCGCGGTAGGTGCTCTTGTCAAGCATGGGTGCCTCTGTTGTAAATCCGCGCGCCGCCGTATCAGTGTGGGCGGCGCGCAATCAAACCTTGCTTGCCGAGCAGGCGTTCATTAACGTCGCTCAGCTTTGCGCGTCGCCTGCCGGCGCCGCCGCGCAAGCGGGCGACCGGAAGCGCGCCGCCGTGTGGCGGTCGGGCAGGCGTGCATGGCCGAACAGCTTTTCGCGCAACGTGCCGTCGCGATACGCGCGCTTGTACGCGCCGCGCTCCTGCAACAACGGCACGACCAGTTCGATGAAGTCATCGAAGCACTCGGGCACGACGGTGCGCGACAGATTGAACCCATCGACGCCGGCTTCCTCAGTCCACGCAATCAACTCGTTGGCGACCTTGTCGGCCGAACCGACGAGCGGCTGCTGGCGGCTGCCGAGCACCATCTGTTCGAGCAGCTTGCGCTTGGTCCATTGCGGGCCGGCCGCGCGCGTCATCGCTTCGACGTTCGATACGATCGCCTGGCTCTTGCCGGGTTCGATCGGCTCGTCGAGATCGTAGCGCGCGAAGTCGATACCGAGCGACGCCGCCGCATGCACGAGCGCCGCCTCCGAACTCACATAGCGACGGTACTCGTCGTACTTTTCCTCGGCTTCGCGATCGGTGCGGCCCGTGATGATGGTCTGGCCGAGCAGCACCTTGATGTCGTCCGCGCGACGGCCACCGGCTACCGCGTGCGCGCGAATATCGTCGACGATCGCCTTGACCGCGGGCTTCGCCTGGCCGTTGACGAACACGCATTCCGCGTGCGCCGCCGCGAACTGCTTGCCGCGCGCGGACGAGCCGGCCTGATACAGCACCGGCGTGCGCTGCGGCGACGGCTCGGCGAGATGCATCGCATCGACGCGATACTGCTTGCCGTGGTGATGGATCACATGGACCTTCGACGCATCCGCATAGACACCACGCTCGCGGTCGCGCAGCACCGAATCGTCTTGCCAGCTGCATTCCCACAGCTTGTAGACCAGTTCCATATATTCGTCGGCGAGGTCGTAGCGGTCGTCGTGCGCCATCTGGCCGGTCAGACCGATCGCGCGCGACGCGCTGTCCAGATAGCCGGTCACGATGTTCCAGCCGACCCGGCCGCGCGTCAGATGATCGAGCGTCGACATGCGCCGCGCGAACAGATACGGCTGCTCGACCGACAGATTCGACGTGACGCCGAACGACAGATGGCGGGTGACCGCGGCCATCGCCGGAATCAGCAGCGTCGGGTCGTTGACCGGCACCTGCACGGCGCCGCGGATCGCCGCGTCGGGATTGCCGCCGTAGACGTCGTAGACGCCCACCACGTCGGCGAAAAAGATGCCGTCGAACAGGCCCGCTTCGAGCTTGCGCGCATAGTCGGTCCAGTACTGCAGATCGGTGTAGCGCGTGGACTGGTCGCGCGGATGCGTCCATAGGCCTTGCTGGATGTGGCCTACGCAGTTCATGTCAAAAGCGTTGAGAACGATTTCCTTCGGCATGGCGGGTTCCGGCTGATGGGGGGGCAAAAAAGGCGTTCGAGCGATGCAGGCAGGCATGGGCGAGAATTCGCGAACCCTGCTGCAGCCGATTTTGTTCAATATAGTGGACGAAGAATTACTATGCAAGACATTCCCGGCCGCTGGTGTGGGGCGGTGCCCGGATGCCGGCCACGGCGGCGCGTCGATATAATTTCGCGAATCTCCACTTCCACCCATACGAATCCGCCATGTCCGAATCCACCGCCATCGATCTGACCCAGGCGATTTCCGCGCGCGTGAAGACCGAACGCGAGGCGCGCAACTGGTCGCTGAGCGAGCTGGCGGAACGCTCCGGCGTATCGAAGGCGATGATCAGCAAGATCGAGCGCGGCGAGGCCAGCCCCACGGCCACCGTGCTCGGACGGCTATCGGGCGCATTCGGTCTGACGCTATCGACCTTGCTCGCGCTGGCCGAGCAGACCGGCGAGCGGCTGGTGCGCCGCGCCGATCAGGCGCTCTGGCAGGACCCCGAAACCGGCTATACGCGGCGGCGCGTGTCCCCGCCGACCGGCGGCGTGCTGGAATTGCTCGAGATCGAACTGCCGGCGGGCGTCAGGGTGCCTTATCCATCGGATGCGTTCGTGTTTCAGCATCAGCAGATCTGGGTCACGCAAGGGGTGCTGACGTTCCGCGAGGGGACGCAGACTTACCGGCTCGAAGCGGGGGATTGTCTGCAGCTTGGCGCGCCGGTCGAGTGTGAGTTCTTTAACGCCGGCGATGACGTGTGCCGCTATGTGGTGGGGCTGGTGCGGCGCTGAGCGTTGCCGATAGAAGACAACGGGGGCGCCGCGTGCTGGTTGCGCGCGGCGCCCCTTAGGTCAGTCGAATGGATTTCGCACCGGCAGTTACGCGAAGCGAATGAACTGAGCAAAGTGCGAACCATGCCGCCGTCGACTGGTGGTCAACTCCCGCCGCCGCCACCGCCCCGCACGCCGAGCGTGATTTTGTTGCTCACCGAGGTGACACCCGGTACGCCTTTCGCGACATCCGCGGCCTGCTGGATCATGCTGCCCTGAGGCACCGTACCGGTCAGCGTCACCGCGCCGCTGCGCGCCCGCACGAATACGTTCGACACGTTGAAGCCCTGCGCTCTGCCGAGCGCGCGCCGCACATCGCGGCCGAGCTTGCGATCCGCCTGATGCATGGACTTGCTGTTCGCGGCGGGGGCCGCTGCCGTGTCGGCGGGCGCCATCGCATCGCTCGCCTGCGCATAGGCGCTGGATGCGGTTGCCACGCAGACGGCAATACCGAGCGCCTTCAAGAGATTGACTGTTTTCACGTTTTCACCATCCTCGATAAGTTGATTGATGTCGCTTCGTTGCATGTCAAAAATGGTGCGCTTTGTCGAGCAGGTCCGGACTCATTGAGAAACGCCTGTCTTATAGAAGAGTGGCTGCAGTGGCGCTTCCGGCGCGCTTAAACAATAGTTCAGTCGCCGCAGCTATGCTGAAAAAAGTGATGCGAAGAGACATCGTATAATTTCGCATCCCGGATCGCCCCCGATCCATTTCACGCTGGTTTGTTCGCCTGTTCGTCAGATATCCAGCCGTTCGCGGGAGCCTGTTTCGTCTTGAGCAAAATCAATTACAACCCGGCTGACGATTCCGCCGACGACCTCGGCGCAGGCGATCCGGCCTCTCTATCCAGTTCCGCCGCGAAAGCCCCTGTATCGCTCGCGATGCGCACCGCGCATGAATTGCACAAGGACGACCGCCACTTCGTCACGGCGCTCGCGCGGGGACTCGAAGTACTCGCGTGTTTCCGTTCCGGCGATAAATCGCTGAGCAATCAGGAGCTGGCTGCGCGTTGCCGGCTGCCCAAATCGACGGTGTCGCGTCTGACGCATACGCTGACCTTGCTCGGCTATCTGATCCATCTGAAGGAGAGCGGCAAGTATCGGCTCGGCACCGCGTCGCTCGCACTCGGCAGCGCGATGCTCGCGCGTCTGGACGTGCGCAAGATCGCGCGGCCCGTGATGCAGGAACTCGCCGACGTATCCGGCGCGACCGTTTCGCTCGGCACACGCGACCGGCTGTCGATGATCTACGTCGAAAACTGCCGTGGTTCGGTCGCACTGACGCTGACGCTCGAAGTCGGCTCGCGCATTCCGGTCGCGACCTCCGCGATCGGCCGCGCATGGTTGGCGGCGATTCCCGAGCACGACCGCCTCAGCTTCATGGAGCAGGTGCGCGAACTCGATCACGTCGCATGGCCGAAAACACGCCGTGGTATCGAGAAAGCGCTCGACGATTACCACACGCTCGGTGTGACCACATCGTTCGGCGACTGGCAGAAGGATGTGAATGGCATCGCGCGCGCGTTTCAGCCGGGCGGCGAATTGCCGATCATGGCGATCAACGTGGGCGGGCCGTCGTTCAAGCTATCGAAAGAGTTTCTGCTCGAAGAGGTACGGCCGCGTCTGATCGATGTGGTCATGCAACTGGAAATCGCGCTGTCGCATTGAACGGCGGCGCGACTTATTGTTCGTACGCGTTTGTCGCTGTGTTGGATTAGAACCACGTCGGCGACATGCTGAGCGTCGTATCGTCGAGCGTGCGCAACGGCGCCAGCATCGACGCGACGCGCGGCAATTCACAGCGGAAGAACCACTGGCACGCGTGCAGCTTGCCGCGATAGAAATCCTGATCCGCTTCGCTGCTTGCACGAGGCAGCGCGGCCTGCGCGACGATCGCCTGGCGCAGCCATGTCCACGCAACCACGAGATGGCCGAATGCTTCCAGAAACGCGTTCGCATTGGCGAGCGCGAGTTCGGTATCGCCTGTCAGCACGGGCAATAATGCGTCGAGCGTGCCGCTGACATCGCACCATGCGATGTCGAGTGCGTTGGCATGAGCCTGTAGCGGCGCGTACTCGCGCGCGCTATCGATGGTTCGTTGCAGCTCGCGAGCAAACAGCTTCAACGCGGCACCCTGTTTCATCGTGACCTTGCGGCCGAGCAGATCGATCGCCTGAATGCCGTGCGTGCCTTCGTGAATCATGTTCAGGCGATTGTCGCGATAGAACTGCTCGACCGGATATTCGCGCGTATAGCCGTAGCCGCCGTGAATCTGGATCGCGAGGCTGTTCGCTTCGAGACACCATTGCGACGGCCACGACTTGACGATTGGCGTCAGCAGATCGAGCAACAGCGCCGCTTCCGCGCGCGCGGTGTCGTTCTCGCCGGTGTTCTGTTCGTCGACGAGGCGCGCCGCGTACAGGCACAGTGCGTAAGCACCTTCTACATAGGCCTTTTGCGCGAGCAGCATGCGGCGCACGTCCGCGTGTTCGATCAGCGGCAATTGAGGATCGAGCGGATTCTTGTTGCTGGGGTGACGTCCTTGCGGCCGTTCACGCGCGTAGTCGAGCGAGGCCAGATAGCCGCGATAGCCAAGCATCACCGCGCCGAGTCCAACGCCGATGCGCGCCTCGTTCATCATATGGAACATAGTGGCGAGCCCGTGATGCGGCTCGCCGACCAGTTCGCCGATGCATTCGCCGTGCTCGCCGAACGACAGCATCGTCGACGTCGTGCCGCGCCAGCCCATCTTGTGAATCAGACCCGCGAGCGCGACATCGTTGCGCGCGCCTCGACTGCCGTCGTCGTTGACGTGGAATTTCGGCACCGTGAACAGCGAAATGCCTTTGACGCCGGGCGGCGCGCCTGGAATGCGCGCGAGCACCAGGTGCACGATGTTCTCGCTCAATTCATGGTCGCCGCCTGAAATAAAGATCTTGTTGCCGCGCAGCGAGTAGGTGCCGTCCGCATTCGGCGTCGCGGTGGTGGCGAGATCGGACAGGCTCGAACCCGCCTGCGGTTCGGTCAGCGCCATCGTGCCGAATGCGCGGCCTTCGAGCAGTGCGCGCAGATATTTGCGCTTCTGCGCATCGGAGCCGAAGCGCTCGATGACGTTTGCATTCGCGCTGGTCAGCATCGCGTACGACGAGGTCGCGATGTTCGCGCTCTTGAACAACGACAGACACGCGAACGAAATCACCGCCGGCAATTGCATGCCGCCCCATTCGTAATCTTTGCCCGCGGCGAGAAAGCCGGTCGCGCGCAATGCGTCGAGCGCGTCTTTCACTTCGTGCGGGATCGTCACGCGCTGGCCGTCGAATTGCGGCTCGTGCTCATCGGAGAGCCGGTTGTGCGGCGCGAATTTCTCGACGGCGACCGCATGCGCTGTATCGAGCGCCGCGTTGAAGGTCTCGCGGCTGTGATCCGCGTAGCGCGCGCGATGGGTCAGCGTCTCGGCTTCGAGTACCTCGAATAGCTGGAATTCCAGATCCCGCGTATTGATGATCAGTGCATCCTGCATCGATGAGAGCCCTTCTCAGGTTAAGCCACTGTGCGGAACAACATCGACAAACGCCGGCTTCGACGCTCGACTATGCATGCCGCTTCGACGGCCAGAATCGATTGAAGATTGCGGTATGCGGGTAAGTCCCGAGGAACCGCCGATCGTTGATGCACGCCAGTTTATAACTTAAAAAGAATGATCGTGCTTTTATTTACATGCCGAATTTCGGCACGTATGATGGTCGGAAAAATCCGGAATCAAAATCCGCATAGCAGAACAATTGGAGGAGCGACGCATGTCAGTGAAGGACCTGTTTCAACTCGACGGCAAGGTTGCCTTGATCACCGGCGGCTCGCGCGGGCTCGGTCTGCAAATGGCCGAAGCGCTGGGCGAGATGGGTTGCCGTGTCGCGATCACCGCTCGCAAGGCCGATGAACTTGCCGAGGCGAAAGCCCATCTGCAAGGCCGCGGTATCGATGTGCGCACCGTCGTCAACGATCTGCAGCAGTTCGACGGCATTCCGGGCCTCGTCGATGACGTGATCAGCGCGCATGGCCGCATCGATATTCTCGTCAACAACGCGGGCGCGACGTGGGGCGCACCGGCCGAGGACTATCCCGACGAAGCGTGGAACAAGGTGATGAACTTGAACGTCAATGCGCCGTTCTTTCTGGCGCGTGAAGTCGGCAAACGCAGCATGATTCCCCGGCGCGCGGGCAAGATCATCAATGTCGCATCGGTGGCCGGGCTGAAGGGCTCGCCACCGGGCATGAATACGATTGCGTACAACACGTCGAAGGCTGCGGCGATCAATTTCACGCGCGCGCTCGCGGCCGAATGGGGCAAGTACAACATCAACGTCAACGCGATCTGTCCGGGCTTCTTCCCATCGAAGATGTCGGCGGGATTGCTCGACCGGCTCGAAGATTCGATCGTTGCACGCACACCGTTGCGGCGCCTGGGCGGCGACGAGGATCTGATGGGACCGGTCGTGTTTCTCGCGAGCGAAGCATCGCGGCACGTCACCGGCCAGTATCTGGCGGTGGACGGCGGGTCGATCATCGTCTGAAGTCAATGCAGCGTTTCAACGCACTGTTTCGCGGATGCCGCGAGCGGTGCGTGCGCACGAAACCCTATGGAGGCGTTGCATGGATTTCCAGTACTCGCACAAGGTCAGGGATTTGCAGCAGCGTCTGACCGCGTTCATGGACGAATACGTCTATCCCGCCGAGGCGGTGTTCGAAGCGCAGATGGATGCGGCGCGCGATGCGGGCAATCGCTGGCAGCCGGCGCCGGTCATCGAGGACTTGAAGCACAAGGCGAAAGCGGCCGGCTTGTGGAATCTGTTCCTGCCCGAATCGAAATATGGTGCAGGGCTCACGAATCTCGAATACGCGCCGCTGTGCGAAATCATGGGGCGCTCGCATATCGGCGCGGAGCCGTTCAATTGCTCGGCGCCCGACACCGGCAATATGGAAACGCTGGTGCGCTATGCGACGCCCGAGCAGCAACAGCAATGGCTGCTGCCGCTGCTCGACGGCACGATCCGTTCCGCGTTCGCGATGACGGAGCCGGACGTGGCGTCTTCGGATGCGACCAATATCGAGGCGAGCATCGAGCGCGACGGCGATCACTACGTGCTGAACGGCCGCAAATGGTGGACGTCGGGCGCGAACGATCCGCGCTGCAAGATCCTGATCTTCATGGGCAAGTCGAATCCCGATCACACGAACCGGCATCAGCAGCAGTCGATGATTCTCGTGCCGCGGGACACGCCCGGCGTCAACGTGCTGCGTCATCTGCCGGTGTTCGGTTACGACGACGCGCCACACGGTCACGCCGAAATCCTGTTCGATAACGTGCGCGTGCCGGCGAGCAATATGCTGCTCGGCGAAGGGCGCGGTTTCGAAATCGCGCAGGGCCGTCTCGGGCCGGGCCGCATTCATCACTGCATGCGGCTGATTGGGCGCGCCGAACGCGCGCTCGAAGCAATGTGCCGACGCTCGCTCGATCGCGTTGCGTTCGGCAAGCCGATCGCGGAGCAGGGCGTCACGCGCGAACGGATCGCCAATGCACGCATCATGATCGATCAGACGCGTTTTCTCGTGCTCAATGCCGCGCACAAGATGGACACGGTCGGCAACAAGGACGCGCGTCAGGAGATTGCGATGATCAAAGTCGCCGCGCCGAGCATGGCCTGCCAGGTGATCGACTGGGCGATGCAGGCGCATGGCGGCGGCGCGGTCAGCGACGACTTCGGCCTCGCGCGCGCGTACGCCAGTTCGCGCACGCTGCGATTCGCCGATGGCCCCGACGAAGTGCATCGCAATGCAATCGCGAGTATGGAGCTTGGGCGCTATCTCGCGTGCTGAGCGCGGACTTGCCTCCAAACTCGTCGCTTCGAAACCCGTCGCCTCTAAAAAATCCGGAGACGCCTATGAACGAACGCCATTACCCGCATTGGCCGCCGCAAGTGCCGTTGCATCTGACGCTGCCGCAAACCAACCTGTTCTATAACGCCGAAGTCGCGGCGGCGCGGTTTCCCGACAAGCCGTTCATCATCTATTACGGCACGCCGGTCACGTTCGCGCGCTTCAAGGACGAAGCGGAGCGCGTTGCGGGCTATTTGCAGCACGAGTGCGGTGTGAAAGCAGGGGACCGCGTGCTGCTCTATATGCAGAACAGTCCGCAATGGATCATCGCGTACTACGGCATTCTGCGCGCGAATGCGGTGGTGGTGCCCGTCAATCCGATGAACATGAGCGCGGAACTCGCGCACTATGTCGAGGACAGCGAGGCGCGCACGATCATCGCGCCGCAGTGTCTGTTCGATAACGTCGCGCCGCTGATCGGCGCTGGTCCAGGGCAGGGCATCGAGCATGTGATCGTTGCGACGTATAGCGATTATTTGCAGCAAGCGTCGCCGGTGACGGTGCCCGAATTCGTCGCCGCGCCGCGCAGAGCATTCGATTGCGTGGGTGTCACGTCATGGCAGAACGTGCTCGATCGGCATCTGATGCCGGGGCCGCTCACCATGGGTCCCGACGATCTGTGCGTGATGCCGTACACGTCCGGCACGACCGGTCGCCCGAAAGGCTGCATGCATACGCATCGCAGCGTGATGAGTACGTTGCTCGGCGGCTGCGTGTGGTTCGGTTCGGCGGCCGACGGCGTGCATCTGTCGGTGCTGCCGTTCTTTCACGTGACCGGCATGCAGGGCGGTATGAATAGCGCGGTGTTCTCGGGCGCAACGATCGTCGTGATGTCGCGCTGGGATCGAGATGCGGCCGCGCAGAGCATGCAGAAATACCGCATCAGCGCATGGCAGTCGATCTCGACGATGATGGTCGATTTCCTGTCGAACCCGCGGCTCGGCGAATACGATCTGTCGAGCCTCACCGGCACGCGCGGCGGCGGCGCGGCGATGCCCGATGCGATCGCGAAGAAGCTGAAGGCGCTGACCGGGCTCGATTATGTCGAAGGCTATGGGATGTCGGAGACGATCGCGGGTACGCATATTAATCCGCCGCATCGGCCGAAGCCGCAATGCCTCGGCATTCCGGTGTTCGATGTCGACTCGCGCGTGATCGATCCGGTCACGTTGCGGGAGTTGCCGCAAGGCGAGACCGGCGAGATCGTCGTCAACGCGCCGCAGGTGATGCGCGGCTACTGGCGCAATCAGAAGGCCACCGACGAGGCCTTTATCGAACTCGACGGCAAGCGTTTCCTGCGCACCGGCGACCTCGGGCATATCGACGCGGACGGCTATTTCTTCATGACCGACCGGCTCAAGCGCATGATCAATGCGTCGGGCTACAAGGTGTGGCCGGCCGAAGTCGAAGCGCTGATGTATCGCCATCCGGCGATTCACGAGGTGTGCGTGATCGGCGTGAAAGACGAAAAGCGTGGTGAGAGCGTCAAGGCTCTGGTGGTGCTGGACGCCGCGCATATGGGCAAGATTAGCGAGCAGGAAATCATCGACTGGGCGCGTGAACAGATGGCTGTGTACAAGGCACCGCGTATCGTCGAATTCGTCGCGTCGTTGCCGAAGTCGGGTAGCGGGAAGATTCTGTGGCGCAAGTTGCAGGAAGAGGACGCGGCGCGTGCGAGGACCGACGTATGAAGCGTTTCGCGGCATAGGTCTCAACGCATAAAAAAAGCGCCGTCAAAACTCACGGCGCTTCTCCTCATACCAAGCTCTTAGCGAATCACTTCGACGCAGTCAGTGAACTCAGCGTCGCCTCCTTCAACTGCCCACCCTGAATCACCGCCGCGAGCGGATTGCCGATCACGAAGCCGCCATGATCGTCGACACCCGTCACGCTTTGCGGATTGTTCTGCGGCGGCAGCGCCTTGACGGCCTTGTCGAACTGATTGCGAATCGCGGTGGCATCGCTGGTGGTGCCGGCGAGTTTCATCGCGAGCGCGGTCGCATAGACGGCCGTGTAGTTCAGCGACACTTCCTGGCTCGGATCACGCCCGCCGTGGGTCTTGCGGAACCGCTCGACGAAGGCCTTTGCGTTAGGCGTCGAATCGTCGGCGAGCGGTAGCACGCCGATGGCGCCATTCAGCGGCGCATAGCCGTTGGTGACCTTCGCGACTTCGTCGAGCTTGGCCTGATCCATCACGATGAAGCCGCCCTTGAAGCCCAGCTCGCGCGCCTGCTGCGCGACCAGACCGGTCGGCTCCGACGGCCCGCCGATAAACATCACGTCCGGCTTCGCGGCGAGCACGCGGCTCACGCCGCTGTAGAAATCGGTCGCACGGTTATACGACATGGCGTTGTCGGCGACGATCGTGCCGCCGGCCGCTTCCCACGCGGGCTTGAACGCGGCGACCCAGACCTTGCCGTAATCGGTGTCGGTCGCGGCCAGCGCGACCTTCTTGCCATAGGTCTTCATTTCATACTGGATGAACGAGTCCAGATACGACGTGAACGCGGGCGGGATACGCACGGTCAGCTTGTTGCCGCGATCGCTGATCTGCGGAACGCTGGTGTACGACAGCAGCAACAGCTTCTGCTGCTCGTTGCTGGTCTGCACCGCGAAGCCGCCGCCCGAATGCGGGACCAGCACGACCACCGCCTGCTGTTCCTGCGCGAGACGCCGCGCGTTGATCGCGGTTTCGCTCGGGTTGTATTTGTCGTCGAGCGGGACGATCTCCAGTTTGATCTTCTTGCCGGCCACCTCGATGCCGGCCTGGTTCGCATCGGCGGCGGCCATCTGCATGCCGTCCAGTACTTCCTGCCCGTATTTCGCCGCACCGCCGCTGAGCGGACCGGAAAAGCCGATATGCACGACCTGCTGCGCGAACGTGCTACCGGTGCCGAGTAAAGCGGTGGCGGCGGCGATCGCAAGCAAGCCGGCGCGGGCGCGCGAGCGTGTGTTCGTCATACCTGTCTCCTTGTGAATGTTGTTGGTGATGGCGGAATAGGGCCGTACTCAACCGCGGCAATAGCGGCAATAGCGGCAACTGAAGCAACAGCAACGCTAGGCGCCGACATACGCGCGCCGCACCGCCTCGTTGTTCATCAGACTCGCGTGATCGCCTTCGAGCACGATGCGGCCGTTTTCGATCACATACGCGCGATGCGCGATCTTCAGCGCCGCGAACGCGTTCTGTTCAGCGAGCAGCACCGTCGTGCCCGCGCGGTTGATCTGCTGGATCACGTCGAAGACCTGCCTGACGACGAGCGGTGCGAGTCCGAGCGACGGTTCGTCGAGCAACAGTACCTTGGGCCGCGCCATCAACGCGCGGCCGATCGCGACCATCTGCTGCTGACCGCCAGAGAGCGAACCGGCCAGATGATCCTTGCGCTCGGCAAGCAGTGGAAACAGGCTGAATACGTGCTCAAGATTGCGCCGGTTGCCGGCCTTGTCGCCGCGATGCACGTACGCGCCAAGCGTCAGGTTTTTCAGCACCGACATGCCCGGAAACAGCTTGCGTCCCTCCGGGCACTGGATCACCCCGCTGCGCACGATCTGCGCGGGCCTCATGCCGAGCAGCTCGCGATTGCCGAAGCGCAGGCTGCCGCCGGCCGCGCGCCGCAGTCCGCTGGTGGCGAGAAAGATCGAGCTTTTACCCGCGCCGTTCGCGCCGAGCAGCACGACGAGTTCGCCGTCGTCCGCATGCAGGTTGATGCCGTCGAGCGCGCGAAAGCCGCCGTAATCGAGCGACACGTTGTCAAACTTCAGCATGCTCGCTCCCGAGGTAGGCATCGATCACGGCCGGGTTCGCGCGGATTTCCGCGGGCGTGCCTTCGGCGATCTTGCGGCCGTAGTTCAGCACCATGATGTGGTCCGCGAGCTTCATGATCATGTTCATCTTGTGTTCGACGAGGCACACCGTGATGCCGTGCTTCACGAGCTTGCGGATCAATTCGGCGAGACCTTCGGTTTCCTCCGGATTCACGCCGCCGGCGGGTTCGTCGAGCAGCATCAGGCTCGGTTCGGTGGCGAGCGCCAGCGCGAACGCGACGCGCTTGCGCTCCTCCTGCGAGATATCGCCCGCAAGGCGATCGGCCAGCGCGGAGAGGCCGACGAAATCGAGTGCCGCGCGCGCCTTGTCGCGGCACAGGCGTTCCTCGTGCTTCAGGCGCCGCGAATGCAGCAGCACGTCCCACAGCCCCGACTGCGTGCGCAGACGATGGCCGACGATCAGGTTGTCGAGCACGCTCGCGCGATCGAACAGCGCGGTCGACTGGAACGTGCGCGCGATGCCGAGCCGCGCCATCCGATCGGCGCCGAGCTTCGTCACGTCGTCGCCGTTGAATACGATGCGTCCCGAACTCGGCAGATGCGTGCCGCTGATCAGATTGAAGAACGTGGTTTTGCCCGCGCCGTTCGGCCCGATGATCGCGTTGATCTTGCCCGCTTCGATGCGCGTGTTTACGCTGTCGACCGCGACGAGACCGCCGAAGCGTTTGCTCAGCGACACGATTTCAAGCATGGCCATCTCCGTGCGAAGCCTGCGGATGACGTGCCGATTGCGCGGTGTTGCTATCGCCGCTGCCCACCAGCAGCGCACGCCGCCGCGCGCGTCGATGCTTGCGCGACAGATACAGACCGACCACGCCGTCCGGCAGAAAGATCACCAGCAGAATCAGAATCGGGCCGAACACGACGAAGCGATACTCCTGCAGGAATTGCAGATACTGCGTGAGCCATGGAACGATCAGCGCGCCGAGCAGCGGACCCGCGAGCGTGCCGATGCCGCCCACCAGCATGTACATCGTCATATCGAACGTATGCTCGACGCCCGCGAGATCCGGGCCGAGAAAACGCACGGCGCCCGCATAGAGACCACCGGCAAGCCCCGCGTAAATCACCGACAGCACGAACGCGAGCACCTTGTTGCGCATCAGGTTGATACCGAGCGATTGCGCAAGACCGTCGCTATTGCGAATCGCCATGAACGTGCGGCCGAGCAGCGAGTTGACGATGCGATGCATCAGCCACACGCCGAGCAGCAGGAAGGCGAACGTCAAGTAGTAGAGCGCGCGCGGACTCTCGAACGACACCAGCCCGAAACCCGACGGCGCCGGAATGCCGATGATGTCGGTCACACCATGCGTCAGCGAATCCCATTTCTCGATCACGAGAAACATGATGTAGCCAACGCACAGCGTGAAAATCGAAAAGTAATGGCCGCGCAGACGCAGCGAGACGAAGCCGATCAATGCGCCCACGATTGCAACCACGATGCCGGCCGCGATGAACGCAAGCCAGAACGGCACCTGATGATCGACGGTCAGAATGCCCACCGTATACGCGCCGAGCGCCATGAAGCTGCCGTGCGCGAGATTGAACTGGCCGGTGTAGCCGGTGATCAGATTCAGCCCGACGGTGGCCAGCGCGAAGATATACGCGGTGGACATCACGGTCAGCATGTAGTCGTTGCTCGCGGCGAACGGGAAGATCACGCCGAGTGCGAACAGCAACGTCCAGCCGGTCCTGCCTTCGAAAACTCTCATGATGCGCGCAGTTCCCTCGAAAAAATCCCCTGCGGACGTACCGACAGAATCACCACGAGCAGCACGAACGCGATGATGTCCTTGTAGTCGGTCGAGATATAGAAAGCGCCGAAGCTCTCCGCCATGCCGATGATCAGTCCGCCCGCGATCGCGCCCGGCACGCTGCCCATGCCGCCGAGAATGATGATCACGAACGCCTTCAGGATCACCAGTTGACCCATCGCCGGATAGACGAGATTGATCGGCGCATACAGCGTCGCGGCAACGGCCGCGAGCAGGCCCGAGATGCCGAACGTGAGCATCGTCACGCGGTTCGCGTCGATACCCATCAGCGATGCACCTTCGCGGTCCTGCGCCATCGCGACGATGCTCGAGCCGATCACGGTGAAGCGTAAAAACAGTTGCAGCAGCACGACGAGTGCGAACGCGGCGCCGATGATCAGCAGCCGCTGCAGCGGCGCGCTGACGCCGCCGATGTCGATGATGCCGGTATAAGGCGTCGGCATCCGATGAAAATCCGCGCCCCACAATGCCTGCGCGCCGGCTTCGAGAAACAGCAGCAGGCCGATCGCGGCGATCATCGGATGCAGTTCGGAGGACTTGCGCAGCGGATCAAACACGAGCCGTTCGGCGAGAATCGCGAGTACCGCGACCGCGAGACCGGAGCCGATCATCGCGAGCCAGTAGTTCAGGCCGAGCCGGCTCATCAGATAGAACGACACGAATGCGCCGACCATATAGAACGCGCCGTGCGCGAAGTTCGGCACCGCGAGAATGCCGTAGACCAGCGTGAGCCCGAGTGCTACGAGGCTATACACACCGCCTAACGTCAAGCCGTTGAGGACCTGCTGCAAGAACATATCCACGCTTCGACATCCTCCGATTGAACACACGGGGTGCGGTTTGCATTGGCTTTGGCGCATGTCGCGCCGCGAGAGAAATTTGGCACGAGCGTTCGCTTTGCGTCAACCGCTTTTTGGGGCTGCTTGTTCTGCATTGCGGATTCTTAGGGAAGTCACTTAGGCTTGCTCGCAGACTCGGTTGCCGCCTTGCTTGAGGCCCTTGCTAAGGCCGTTGAATTCCTGTTGCACGAAGCGATGTCGCGGCGATAAACGACTATGCTTGTGGTGACTTTTGTCACGCTGCAATTCTGCAATGCAGATGGCGTCACGTGCGATCGCATCGACGATACTTCGCGTATTCAACTCTGCCCGGAGAGCCCTGATGAACCCCACGCTCGAGATTCCCAGCATCCGTCACAAGGTGTCGCCAGAAGAGTGGCAGGTCCGCGTCGATCTCGCGGCCGCGTATCGGCTCGTTGCGTTGTTCGACTGGGACGATCTGGTGTTCACGCATATTTCAGCGCGCGTGCCGGGACATCACGATGAGTTTCTGATCAATCCGTATGGGCTGTTCTTCGATGAAATCACTGCATCGAGTCTCGTCAAGGTGAACCATCTGGGGCAGCCGGTGATGTCGACGCCATTCGACGTCAATCCCGCCGGCTTCGTGATTCATAGCGCCGTGCACGAGGCTAGGCCCAACGTCAATTGCGTGCTTCATACGCATTCACCGTATGGCGTCGCGGTTGCCGTGCAGCAGGACGGTCTGCGTCCGCTATCGCAGCAAGCGGGCTTCGTGCTGACGAGCCTCGCGTATCACGACTACGAAGGCGTTGCATTGCGCGACGACGAGAAAGCGCGTCTCACCGCCGATCTCGGCAACGCCAATTACCTGATGCTGCGCAACCATGGACTGCTGACTTGCGGCCGTTCGGTTGCCGAAGCATTCGAGGCGATGTATCTGTTCGAAACGTCATGCCGTATCCAGATACTCGCGCAGGCAGGCGGCAAGCTGATCGAGGTGCCGCAATCGATCATCGCGACGATGGACGAGCAGGCACGCGAAGTCACCAAAGGCAAGGGCGCCAGCCTCGTGTGGCCGGGACTGCTGCGCCGGCTCGCGCGGCGTAGTCCCGGCTACGACATGTAGGCGTGCGTGACGATGTCTGTCGCTCCGCGGTGCGCGGCGCAGCCACTTGAGGCTCTTAAACTACGTGAACCGCTTAAGCCGCGCACCGATCTCATCCCACTTCGTCTAGAACGTATGGCGGATCCCAACGTTCGCGCCGGCCGTCGTGCCGGTCGGCAGATTTAGCGCGTTATTGACCGACAGCCCGGTATGCATCGCGCCGTGATTGGTCACGAAGCCGGCCTGTGCATACGCAACGGTCGCCTTCGACAGCGAATACTCGAGCCCGGCCGACGCGAGAATTGAATTGTTCGACGAGTCGTTGCCATCGCGCGTGACCCAGACACCGGCGTCTACATTCAAGGCCGGTGTGATGCCATAACTCGCGCCGCCCGCGTACACGCGATTGTTGAATGAGCCCGCAACCTTGTATTGCGTGTATGACAGCTTCACGGTCAGATTGCTGAACGTATAGCGCGCGCCGATCGCGCGGCCCATGAATTCGACCGCGCTTGGAATCGCAATCGTGCCGGCGCTGCCGCCCGCATTGCCGCTGTATAACGCAGCGTCGACAGTCAGGCCGCCGAGGTGATAACGCAGACTCGCCGAATACTGACGCCCCGCCTGGAAGTCGCCCGCGGCGCCGCCGAGCGCCAGCATGCCGCTCGCCTGCAAGCCGGCGATTTCCGGCGACGTGTATGAAATGCCGTTGGGATTGAACAGACCCGTGACGAACACGTTATTCAGATAGGTGACGAGACCGCTGCCGAAGTAATCCATCTCGCGCGGATCGAAGTCGTACACCGCGAGGAAAAACGGCGAAAACTGCAGGCCCGCCTTCACCGTACCGAAGCGGCTGTCGACGCCGACCCACGCCTGGCGGCCGAACAGATTGCCGTTCGAATTGTTCAGCGAACCATTGGCGACGCTAAAGCCGCTTTCGAGCTGGAAGATCGCCCGCATGCCGCCGCCGAGATCTTCGACGCCGCGCATCCCGAAGCGCGAGCCGGAGAGGCCGCTGTCGGTGAACGAATATTGATGACCGGCGTTCTGGCCGGTGGCGGGGTCGAGTGTCTTGCTGGTATAGAGCAGCGACGCATCGACGATACCGTATAGCGTGACGCTGCTTTGCGCGTGAGCGGCGGGCGCCGCACCGAGCGCGCATGCGCCCATCAACCCGAGAACGACTCCCACCCTGTTGCGATGACTTGCCGGCATGCTGCGTGTCTCCTTGTTTTACGTTATCGAATGAACGGCGAACAGATGGTGAAACAGGCGCTGAAGCGAATTCGTGCGGCGTAATCCGGTTTCGACGGGCAATAGCACGCCCTTGCAGTCCGATAAGGAATGCGCGGATATAAAAAAGACAGGGCTTGGACTGAAGTCCGGATTGGAACGAATCGGATGTGCTTGTTGCTGTTTTTTGCTGATCTCCTGATAGCGGACTATTCAAGCGCGACGAAAAAACCGCATCGATCTGATTGTCTTGCACACACAATGCACGCGAAATTTCGCACGATCGTTCGCACTATGTCAACGTGGTAAACCGTCAGATGTTCTGCATAGCAGTTCAAAATAGGGAAAACACCTGGCGTTTTTCACATGTTTATCATGCGTCGTAAGTGCCTGTAATAAAGGACTAATTGTTAAACAGGTGGATTTGATCCCTTTGCTAAGGCGGATTTTATGGTTCTGCATTGCAGAATTATGAAATGGCCAGGAAGGCAGGGCGTCGAATGTGAAATCGCGGCCGGTATAACAGCGGCTGCGGCCATCGGCTGGCGCGGTCCCAGTATTTGCTGTTTGCCTGTAAGCTGTGCCGACGGGTGCATGAAGGCTTATGCATCCGTGTTGGTGAATCAGGATTCGCAGATGGGCTTCAACACTATTGCCAATTCTCAGGAGGGGATGTCAGTTATGAAGAGCTTCGCCATTAAACGAATCATGCTCGGGGTCTCGGCCGCCGCCATGCTGGCCGGCAGCATTCCACTCGCGCTCGCGCAGGACAACAACAACGCCGCCGCCACTACCACCCAGCCGGACACCAGCACCGCGAAGCCGACCAAGGCCGAGCGCAAGGCGGCCCGCAAACAGGCTCGTGCAAAGAAGAATGCCGAGCTGAAGAAGCTCGAGGACGCGGGTTATCAGCCTGGCAGGAACGACCCGAACTATCCGACCAATCTGCAGAACGCTCAGAAAAAGGCTGGCATTGGCACGGGGGCCAGCCAGTAACTGACGTTGGATACGCCCGGCGCGAAATATCGGTGACGATTAAAAGCGCGTTGGGCGTTTGTTTGTCATGTGGTCATTACCGAAGCGTGAAAACGGGCCCCCGTGTCTTGTCGAAACGGAGCGACACAGAGCGACACGAAGGCCCATCGTGTTCAGGCTCGCGCCATGTTGACCAGTTGGCTGCCGAAGGTGGCCGCCTCCACATGGCTTTGACGCTCCTTGTTGAGACCCTGGGCGTGGACCAGGTAACCGGCCATGACCTTGTCGCCGGGCGTCATCAACTTGCCGGACTCGAGGTGGGTGATCTTGAACCCGCTCTTCTTCATATAGGTGGCCGAATACCGCTTCAGGCGAGTGAAGTAGTCGTTGCCGATATCGAATTCGTTGCGCTTGCCCGACATCGCGGTGGACTGCGCGCCGTTGGCATCGAACAGGTCGATCATCGTCATCAGGCTGCCGCCAAGCCCGGAGTTGAGCGTCACCATGGGGATCAGCGGGCTGGCCTTGCAGCCTTCGATGAAGAAGTCGGTGAAAGCCTTGGTGTCCGTGATCAGCGAGCCCTTTTCGGTGTTGGGTTGATATACCCCGTCGATCAGGCGTGAGCGCTGCTGTTCGGCCTTGTAGAAGTGACGTGCTCGTTCGAGGAACTGGTCGATCGCGATCTTTTCGCTGAGGCGGCTCAAAAACCGGATCAGCCAGTCGATCACCGACATCGCCACCGTCACGAGGCTGCCGAGCCCCGGCAGGAACACGCTCACCGCCATCTTGCCGACGCCCTTCAGAATATCGACCAGTCCCTGGCAGAAGCCCGTCACCATCTGATGCTCGATCGCTTTGGCAATCTCTTGCGGATGGCCGGCCCGGATGCGGATGTGGCGCCGATCGGACCACGAGGCGACGCGGCTGCAGGCCTCGCCGACCGTGCGCGCGAGACCCGTGCCGACATCGATGGCGCCGCCGAGGAAGGGCACGGCGTTTTTCATGATCATGTCGACCGCGACGGTCGTGGCTTTCTTGAGAACCTGGGCCAGGATCCCCATCGTGGTCACGTCGTAGCGCAGGCGCCAGGCTCGCATGAGCAGATCACCCAGTGCCTCGAACGCGGGCTTCAACGTCTGCCACAGCTTCTGCGCCGCCTGCATGATCACGGGTATCGGCGTTCCGGCGGCAAAGGCAGTCGCGACCGTACCGATGTAACTGAGCGCATTCCCGTGTGCCGGCAATTTGACCGCGGCAATCTCGAGCGCCTCCAGCGTGACGGGCAACGTGTATGGCGCTGGACGAGGGAGGGGCGGCGGCGGTGGTGGTGGCGGCGCGGGAGCCCGGGGACGAGGAGGCAGCGGGGGCGCGGCAGCGCGGGCCTGAGCCTGGGCCGCGGTGGCGGCGGCCTGCAGGCGGGCGATCCGCGCGGTCGGGGATTCGGCCGCGATCTTTTGAACGATCTTCGGCACGAGGGCGCCCCCGGATGCGATCGCAGGTGCCGTGATGCCCTTGCCCGAGATGGTCACGACGTTGCGCACCGCGTCCGCGCTGCCGAGATTGCTGTAGTCGGTCGTCATGCCAGCCCCGATCACGCCGCCGACCGCGCCGGCGCCCGTGATGAACGTCGTCATCGCATCGATCTCGATCTTGATGCCGGAGAGCAGATAGAGCACACCGAAACGGGCATGGGGAATCTCCACGTCGCGAATCTGTTTGGCCGCTTTCTGGTCCATCGTGAGCGCTGCCGACGGACTCAAGGCTCCGGGGGCGAGCGAATTGTGGAGATACTCGAGCAGGCCGCCGCTTACTGTATTGCGGTCGCATTTGCTCCACGCGTTGCCGTGATCTGCCCGGTATTGGGTGAGCCACGCATACAGCAAGCGGGCGGCATCGGGTGTGCGGTTGGCGTAGTAGTTGTCGTAAGCGGCATCCATTGCCAGCGTGGAGCCGCTGCGACTGCTCATCGTCAGCGACGTGCGCTTTCTGAATTCGGCCGGTGTGACGATCCCCAGCGGTCCTTTGTAGCCCATACCCGTTCCTTTTTTATCGTGTTTCGGGCCGGCGTTGGTCTGTCGCTGCTGTTTCCCGAGACAACTGCGAAGCATCGCATCGTTTTCTCCGACGACTTGTCTGGGTGTCTCACTTTGGTGAAGAAATCACGGATCTGCGCGCCCGCGCGAGGCAAACTGGCCGACAGCCTCAGCTTCAGATCGCCTGCGCGCGACCCGGAAAGATTTCGTCGTAGCCCGAGCCGTCGTCGGCTTGCGCGGCCGTGCCGCGCTGCTCGCGATACATCATCGGCGGCAGGCCGAACTGCTTGCGGAATTCGCGGCCCAGATGCGACGCATCGGAAAAGCCGCAGCTCGATGCGATATCGGCGACGGTCTTGTCCGAACTCGTCAGCAGCCAGGCGGCGGTACGTAGCCGTACCTGCTTCGCGTAGGCGAGCGGCGCCTTGCCGGTCTGTGCCTTGAACAGCCGTTCGAGCTGACGCGGCGACAGGTCGAGCTTGCGCGCGAGTTCGTCGAGCGGCAGCGCACGGCCGATGTGCTGCTCCATCAGCAGGATCGCGCGCTTGACCTTCGGATGCGCGGCGGGCGCGAGGCCCGGCGGATGCGGCTGCGGCGCGTTGCCCTTTTGCAGGTCGTCGACCAGCAGGATGCGCAGCGCTTTTTGCACCGTCGCGGTTTCGAAATGACGCAAAAGGATCGCGGCGGCGACATCGATCGATGCGCGGCCGCCGGAGCACGTAATGCGCCGGCGGTCGATCGTGAACAGCCGATCGGCGACCAGCATCTGTTCGTCGACCGACGGAAAACGTTCGATGAAATCCCAGTAGTGAAACCAGCTTACGCAGATCCGATGGCCGTCGAGCACGCCCGCGCGCATCAGCGAAAACACGCCGGTACACATGCCCACCAGCGTTGCGTCGGTCGCGGCGGCGCGGCGGATGAACGCGAGCGTCGCCTCGCTCGCGGCCGGCCCCGAGTGCAGCAGCCCGCCGACCACCACCACGTAATCGAACGGCGCGGCCTGCTCGAAGGTTTCCCATGGCGTGATCTGAATCCCGCAACTGGCGCGCACCGGAGCGAGGGTTTCCCCGATTACGCTCCACGAACAGCGCACCGGCTTGCTGAAATCACCTTCGTCGGCGGACAGGCGCAGCAGGTCGACGAAACCCGAGAACGCGGTCAGCGTGAAGTTCGGCAGCAGGATGATGCCGAAGCGGATGCGCTGCTTCGACGCGCCGTCGAGCGATGAACGGCAAGGAGGGGTGGGGGATTTCATGCGCGCGGCGAGTCGGTGCAAAAGAGTCGAACGAAGCGGAATAAAGCGGCCTTGAAACGAAATGGAAAGCTTCGCCGCCAGCATAGCACCGCGGTTTCGCGGCACTTTCAGCGCTTCCTTAAGTGCCTATGGTGCCAGCGGCGGCCGCGCTGACGCAGCCATCCTGGTGCGATGCCGTTTTTATTCTATCGGTTGGCGCGTCACCTAAGATGCAATAGCGGTGCGTGCATCCAGTCGTGTGACCGGATCGACACGCAAGCAACGAAACATCAGGGACCGACGATGAGCCGCTATTCGATATTCAGCCTGCTGCGCAACGGAATGTCGTATCACGAGAACTGGGAGCGGCAGTGGCGAAGTCCGGAGCCTAGCAGCGAATACGACGTCGTGATCGTCGGCGGCGGCGGGCATGGCCTCGCGACCGCGTACTACCTCGCGAAAGAGCACGGCGTGCGCAATGTCGCGGTGCTCGAGAAAGGCTGGATCGGCGGCGGCAATACCGCGCGCAATACGACGATCGTGCGCTCGAACTATCTGTGGGACGAGTCCGCCGCGCTGTACGAAAAAGCGATGAAGCTGTGGGAAGGGCTCGCGCAGGATCTGAACTACAACGTGATGTTCAGCCAGCGCGGTGTGATGAATCTCGCGCATACGTTGCAGGACGTGCGCGACACGCAACGCCGCGTGAATGCGAACCGCCTGAACGGCGTCGACGCCGAATTTCTCACGCCCGCGCAGATCAAGGAAATCGAACCGACCATCAATCTGAACTGCCGCTACCCGGTGCTCGGCGCATCGATCCAGCGGCGCGGCGGCGTGGCCCGGCATGATGCGGTGGCCTGGGGCTTCGCGCGTGGCGCGGATCAGGCGGGTGTCGATATCGTGCAGAACTGCCAGGTCGTCGGCATTCGGCGCAACGGCAGCCAGGTGACCGGCGTCGATACGACGAAGGGCTTTATCCGGGCGAAGAAAGTCGCGATCGTGACGGCGGGCAATACGTCGACGCTCGCCGATATGGCCGGCGTGCGCTTGCCGCTCGAAAGCCATCCGTTGCAGGCGCTGGTGTCCGAGCCGATCAAGCCGGTCGTCAATACGGTCGTGATGTCGAACGCGGTGCATGCGTATATCAGCCAGTCCGATAAGGGCGATCTGGTGATCGGCGCGGGCATCGATCAGTACACCGGCTTCGGCCAGCGCGGCAGCTTTCAGATCATCGAAAGCACGCTGCAGGCGATCGTCGAAATGTTCCCGGTGTTCTCGCGCGTGCGGATGAACCGGCAGTGGGGTGGCATCGTCGATGTATCGCCGGATGCCTGTCCGATCATCAGCAAGACCGATGTAAAGGGGCTGTATTTCAACTGCGGCTGGGGCACCGGCGGCTTCAAGGCGACGCCTGGCTCGGGCTGGGTGTTTGCGCACACGATCGCGAGGGACGAGCCGCATCCGTTGAATGCGCCTTTCTCGCTGGACCGTTTCTATTCCGGGCACCTGATCGACGAGCATGGTGCGGCCGCGGTGGCTCACTAAGGCTACACGGCGCAACGAGAGGAGACACACAACATGCTATTGATCGAATGCCCGTGGTGCGGTCCGCGCGCCGAAACGGAATTCGCCTGCGGCGGCGAAGCGGGTATCGCCCGTCCGTTCGATACCGACACGCTCACCGATGAAGCATGGGGCGACTATCTGTTCATGCGCAAGAACCCGCGCGGTGTGCACCATGAGCAGTGGTTGCACGCGCAAGGTTGCCGCCGCTGGTTCAAGGCGCAACGCGACACGGTCAGCTACGCGTTTCAGGGCTACGAGACGTTCGAACGTCCGTTGCTGTCGCTGAGCACCGACAGCAAAGATAGCAACTTAGGCACTCAGCCGGACGGCAGCACACGCGAGGGCAACGCATCATGAGCCAGCAAGACCGACTCCCGACCGGCGGCCGCATCAACCGCTCGATCGTGCTGAGCTTCACATTCAACGGCGTCAGATATCAGGGCTACCAGGGCGATACGCTCGCGTCCGCATTGCTCGCGAACGGCGTGCATTTCGTCGCGCGTAGCTGGAAATATCACCGGCCGCGCGGCGTCGTGACCGCGGGTGTCGAAGAGCCGAACGCGGTCGTGCAACTCGAAACCGGCGCGTACACGGTGCCGAACGCGCGGGCCACCGAGGTCGAACTGTACGAGGGACTCGTTGCCAGCAGCGTGAACGCGAAGCCGAGCATCGAGAAAGACCGCATGGCGATCAACCAGAAGTTCGCGCGCTTCATTCCGGCGGGCTTCTACTACAAGACCTTCATGTGGCCGCGCAAATTCTGGCCGAAGTACGAGGAAGTGATCCGCGACGCGGCCGGTCTCGGCAAGGCGCCCGAGCAGCGCGACGCGGATCGCTACGACAAGTGCTTCGCGCATTGCGACGTGCTGGTGGTCGGCGGCGGCCCGACCGGGCTCGCGGCCGCGCATGCGGCGGCCTTGTCCGGCGCGCGGGTCACGCTGGTCGACGATCAGCCGGAACTGGGCGGCTCGCTGCTGTCGTGCCGCGCGGAAATCGACGGCAAGCCCGGGCTGCAATGGGTATGGAAAATCGAGGACGAATTGCGGCGGATGCCCGACGTGACGATCCTGAACCGCAGCACCGCGTTCGGCTATCAGGACCATAACCTCGTCACAGTGACGCAGCGTCTGACCGATCATCTGCCGCTGTCGCAACGCCGGGGCACGCGCGAGCTGCTGTGGAAAATCCGCGCGAAACGCGTGATTCTCGCGACCGGCGCGCACGAGCGGCCGATCGTGTTCGGCAACAACGATCTGCCCGGCGTGATGCTGGCTTCGGCGGTGTCGACCTATCTGCATCGCTATGCGGTGCTGCCTGGGCGCAACGCAATCGTGTTCACGAATAACGACGACGGCTATCAATGCGCGCTCGATCTGAAGTCGGCCGGCGCGCAGGTGACGCTCGTCGATCCGCGCGCTGGCGAGTCGAGGGGCACGCTGCCCGCGCTCGCGCGCCGCCTCGGCATCAAGGTGTTGAACGGCACTGTCGTGACCGCGGCGCACGGCAAGCTGCGCGTCGCGTCGGTGGAGATTGCTTCTTACGCGCAAGGACAGGGCGGCGCGAAGCAGGGCGAGCTGCCGTGCGATCTGCTCGCGATGTCGGGTGGCTGGAGCCCGGTGCTGCATCTGTTCGCACAGTCGGGCGGCAAGGCGCACTGGCACGACGACAAGGCCTGCTTCGTGCCCGGCAAGGCGATGCAGCCGGAGACGAGCGTCGGTGCTTGCGCGGGTGACTTCGCGCTCGGCCGGGGCATCCGCTTTGCGGTCGATGCCGGCATCGAGGCGGCGCGCGCGTGCGGCTATCTGGTCGCGCGGCCGAATCCGCTGCAGGTCGCCGAGCTGACCGAGACGAAGCTGCAGCCGCTGTGGCTGGTCGGAGGACGCGAGCTGGCCACACGCGGACCGAAGCAGTTCGTCGACTTCCAGAACGATGTGTCGGCGGCCGATATCTTCCTTGCCGCGCGCGAAGGCTTCGAATCGGTCGAACACGTGAAGCGCTATACCGCAATGGGCTTCGGCACCGATCAGGGCAAGCTCGGCAATATCAACGGCATGGCGATTCTCGCGCAGGCGCTCGGCAAGACGATCGCCGAAACCGGCACGACGACGTTCCGGCCGAACTACACCCCGGTCACGTTCGGCACGTTTGCCGGCCGCGAACTCGGTGAATTTCTCGACCCGGTGCGCAAGACCGCGGTGCACGAGTGGCACGTCGAACACGGCGCGGCATTCGAGGACGTCGGCAACTGGAAGCGTCCGTGGTATTACCCGAAGGCGGGTGAGGACATGCATGCGGCGGTCGCGCGCGAAGCGCTCGCGGTGCGCACGAGCGTCGGCATTCTCGATGCGTCGACGCTCGGCAAGATCGATCTACAGGGCCCCGACGCGGCGAAGCTGCTGAACTGGGTCTATACGAATCCGTGGAGCAAGCTCGAAGTCGGCAAATGCCGCTACGGGCTGATGCTCGACGAAAACGGCATGATCTTCGACGACGGCGTGACCGTGCGTCTCGCCGAGCATCACTACCTGATGACGACCACCACCGGCGGCGCCGCGCGCGTGCTCACCTGGCTCGAACGCTGGCTGCAAACCGAGTGGCCGGATCTGCGGGTGCGGCTCGCGTCGGTCACCGATCACTGGGCGACCTTCGCGGTGGTTGGGCCGAACAGTCGCAAGGTGTTGCAGAAAGTGTGCGGCGGCATCGACGTCGCGAATGCGGCGTTCCCGTTTATGACGTATCGCGAAGGCACCGTTGCGGGCGTGGCGGCGCGCGTGATGCGCATCAGCTTCTCGGGCGAACTCGCGTATGAGGTGAACGTGCCGGCGAATATCGGGCGCGCGGTGTGGGAAGCGTTGATGGCCGCGGGCGCGGAGTTCGACATTACGCCATACGGCACCGAGACGATGCACGTGCTGCGCGCGGAGAAGGGCTACATCATCGTCGGTCAGGATACCGACGGTTCTATGACGCCGCACGACATCGGCATGGGCGGGCTGGTCGCGAAGTCGAAAGACTTTCTCGGCAAGCGTTCGCTCAGCCGCTCTGACACCGCGAAGGCCGATCGCAAGCAACTGGTCGGACTGTTGGCGGAGGATGCGTCGTTCGTGATACCCGAAGGTTCGCAGATCGTCGCCGGTCCGTTCCACGGTAATGTCGAGGGCAATGTCGCGCCGATGCTCGGACACGTGACGTCGAGCTATTTCAGCCCTATCCTGAAGCGTTCGATCGCAATGGCGGTCGTCAAGGGCGGCCTCGACCGGATCGGCGACACGATCACGATTGCGCTCGCGAACGGCAGGCAGGTTGCGGCGAAGATCGCGAGTCCGGTGTTCTACGACAGCGAAGGAGCACGTCAACATGTGGAATGAAAGTGGTGCAACGGTGTCGATCGTGGACCGCACGGTGGGCCGGCCGACCGGCGTATGGCAGGAGTCGCCGCTCGTCGGCGTGGACGCGCTGCTCAGGCAGCATCAGGCCAGCGCGAGTGCCGCGTTCAGGCTCGGCGAGCGGCCCTTTCTCGAACTCGTGAACGTGCGCGGCGATACGCGCGAGCCGGTGTTTATCCGCGCGGTCGAAGCGGTGATCGGTTGCAGGCCGCCGGAGCGGCCGAATACCGTCGCGCGCGGCAACGGTTACGACATGGTGTGGCTCGGCCCGGACGAGTGGCTGGTGCGCTCGGCGAGCGCCCATGACGCGACGCGCAGCGCGCCGCTGCAGGCTGCGCTCGGCACGGCGTTCGGTGGCGTGTTCGCGTCGGCGGTCGATATCGGTAGCGGTTATACGGTGCTTGAAATCAGCGGTACGCGCACGCGCGATGTGCTCGCGCGCGGTTGTCCGCTCGATTTGCATCCGAAGCTGTTCGGCGCGGGGCAGTGCGCGCAGAGCCACTATTTCAAGGCTCCGATCACGTTGCTGAAGGCATCGGTCACGTTGCTGCCGACCGGCGCGGACAGCTTCGAGATCATCGTGCGGCGTAGCTTCGCGGACTATCTCGTTAGGATCATGCTCGATGCTGCCGAGCCGTTGATGTACTGAGCGTGATTTCAACTTGCGGTGGACGGTGGTTGGCTGCAGTGCCTGCTGTTGCACTGTTTCGCTGTTCCACCGTTTTCATCGCGCGATGCGTAGTGGCCTATTGCGTCCCGCTAGCCAGCGCCGTCACGATCTGATGCGCGGCGCTCACGCGCGCTTCGTTCGGAAAATTGCGATTCGCGAGCATCACGACCCCGATCCGCTGTGCCGGCACGAACGCGACATACGCGCCGAATCCGTTGGTCGAACCGGTCTTGTTGATCCACACGTTTTGCTGCGGTGGCAGCGGCGGTTTGATCTCGGTCGCGGGCGTCGCGTTCAGAACCATCTGCGCCGAATTGCCGTTAAGCAGCGTCTTCAGCTCGACCGGATACGGGTACTGCTCCCAGATCAGATCCTGCGTCAGCACGCCGGCCTGAAAGTAGCCGGTGTGCGTCGCGGTGATCGCGCGCTGGAACGTGTCGTCGATCGGGATCAGGTTCATGTTCTCCTGCACGAAGCGCAGCATGTCGGCGGCGGTCGTCCTGACACCGTACGCCTCGGCGGACAGCACGCCGGGGCTCACGCGGATCGGCGCGCCGTCTTTCGTATAGCCCTGCGCGTAATCCGGCATCTTCGCCGCGGGCACCTCGAGATAGGTGTTCTTCAGGCCGAGCGCGGGAAATACGCGTTGCTGCATCAACGCGGTGAAATCCTGCCCCATGCTCTTCGCGGTGATCAGCCCGAGTGTGCCGATGCCCGGGTTCGCATACGTGCGGTACGTGCCGGGCGGATGCGCGGGCTGCCAGTCGCGGAAGTACTGCAGCAATTGCGCGTTGTCATGGATTTCATCAGGAACCTGCAGCGGCAGGCCGCCGGGTGTGTGCGTGCCGAGGTTCAGCAGACTGACCTTGCCGAACGGATGACCGCGCAGCGTCGGCAGATACTGCGCGGTGCCGTCCGCGAGCGACAGCTTGCCGTTCAGTTGCGCATACGACGCGAGCGTCGCCGTGAAGGTCTTGCTGACCGAGCCGATTTCGAACAGCGTGTCGCGCGTGACCGGCTTGCCGGTCTGCGTCGACGCGACGCCGTAGTCGAACACATACGGCTTGCCGTCGACGATCACACCGACTGCCATGCCGGCCACGTGATATTTCGCGATCAGCGGCTGGATCGCGGCATTGACGGTGGATTTGATACGCGCGGGGTTGTCGCCGGCCGCATCGCTCGCAGGTGAAATCGCGCACAGCGTGAACAGGGCGAATGCGGCGGTCGTAAAGCGTGTGAGCGTGTTGCGTTTCATCGGCAATGGGTCCTCGTTCATGGTTCAGTTTATCGTTCAGCTCATGGTCCAGCCGGTGTCGGCAGGCTGGGTCCGCGGCTTGGCTGAGGCCGAACTATCCGGCTTTTGCGCAGCGCTGACAAACGAGGATAAATTGCGTGAGGGTAAAGAAAAAGTTGTGGGACGGTACGCGCAGCGCTTCTGCAATGCGCGATTAGCGGTGACGTGCGCGTTGCCGCTTCAAGTCAGGCTTGTTTCTGTGCGGCGCGAATGTTCGTTCGCGCGGACGCAAGCTAGCCTGCAACGCGCGGCAAACGAAAAGTACCGCCGAATATAAAACCGCCGCGCGGTTACAGCCTATTCCACCTTGTCCACGGCGAGCCGGCGCTTCAGCGTATCGATCAACGCGCGCACTTTCGCCGGCGGATGGCTGGTCGGCGGAAACACCGCCTGAATGTTCGCGGGCGGCCCAGCCCATTGCGGCAACAACCGGATCAGCCGGCCGGCCGCGACGTCGTCGCCGATCGAAAAGTCCGTCAACAGACCGAAGCCGCCGCCGGCGAGCGTCGCGGCGCGGCACGCATCGGCGGTGTTGACGAGCAACGCGGCTTCGCAACGCACGCTGGCGCTCTTGCCGTCGGCGTGCCGCAGATCGAGCCTGAGTGGGTGCGGCAACACCGACAACGCGCAGTAGGGCAGCGCGGCGAGATCGGCCGGCGCGCGCGGCATGCCCCACGTCTGCACGAATTCCGGACTCGCGACGAGCCACTTGCCGAAGCTGCCGAGCTTGACCGCGCGATAGTTGGAATCCGCGAGACGCCCGAGCCGGATCGCGACGTCGATGCCATCGGCAATCAGATCGACGAGCTGGTCGCTGCTGATCAGTTCGATGTCGAGTTGCGGATGCGCGCGCCGCAATTCGACCAGCGCGGGCGCGACGACGAGCGCGCCGTAATCGATCGGTGTGCTGACGCGCAGCGTGCCGCGTACCGGCGAGGTTTCGCCGCTGAGCGCATTGAGCGCTTCCTCGGTGGCATGCAGGATTTTCACGCTCGCTTCGTAAAACGCGCGGCCCGCTTCGGTCACGCCGAGCCGCCGCGTCGTGCGCACCAGCAGGCTCGCGCCGACTTCGGCCTCGAGCCGCTGCATATGCGTGCTGACCATCGTCTTAGCGAGCCCGAGCCGCGCCGCGGCGGCGCTCAGCGAGCCCGCGTCGACGACCGCGACGAACACTGCGAGGCGATTCAGATTGACGTTGCGCACATCGGCCATGGTCGATTGTCCATCCTTGCTTGACTGTGTTTCCCGGATTATCGGGCTTCCGGGCCAATGCGCCTACGCCTATGCTGGCGATGTCCGGAATCGCCATTTCATTGCGCATTCCATTATTTACGGAGCCACGACATGCCAGCCGCCCAACCCGCCCAGCCCATCAAGCTGTTTACGTCGCTACTGTCAGGGCACGGTCATCGCGTGAGGCTGTTTTTGACCTTGCTCGATCTGCCGTTCGAAATCGTCGCGCTGAACATGAAAGCTGGTGACAATCGCCAGCCCGAATACTTGGAACTGAATCCGTTCGGACAAGTGCCGACGATTCAGGACGGCGACGTGACGCTGTTCGATTCGAACGCGATCCTGGTCTATCTGGCCAAGCGCTACGGCGACCCGTCGTGGCTGCCGGACGATCCGCTCGGCGCCGCCGCGGTGCAGCGCTGGTTGTCGCTGTGCGCCGGCCAGATCGCGTACGGGCCGTGCGCCGCGCGGCTCGTGACGGTATTCGGCGCGCCGCTCGATCATCAGACCGCTAAGAACATCGCCGTGAAGCTGTTCGACGTGATCGACCGCGAACTCGCCGGCAAGCAGTTCGTCGCCGGCGAGCACGTGACGATCGCCGATATCGCCGCGCACACGTATATCGCCCACGCGCCGGAAGGCGGTGTGTCGCTGGAGCCGTATCCGCACATTCGCGCGTGGCTGCGCCGGGTCGAGGCATTGCCGCGTTTCATCGCGATGCAGTCGACGAAAGCAGGGCTGTTGGCCGACTGAGGGTTGGCTTGCCGTCTAGTGGCGACGTCTTTGCACGAGGAGTCCGATCATGTCCGAATTTGTTCCGTTCAATGGCTGGGGCCTCGATGCTTCGCCGTTTCATGCCGGCGAGCAGGCCGTGCAGGAGCGCGCCGGCGTAAGCGGCGTGGCGGATTCGATGGGGCGTCGTGGGATTCGCCGCTTCATGCCCGAGCAGCATCGCGAGTTCTTTGCCGCGCAGCCGTTTTTCGTGATCGGCGGCGTGGACGCGAGTGGTCAGCCGTGGGCGACGCTGCGGGTCGGGGCGGCGGGATTCGTGTCGTCGCCGGATGACCATACGCTGCGTATCGAAGGCGGCGCGTTACCCGCCGATCCGCTTGCCGATAGCTGGCACGAAGGCGCCATGTTCGGCGGCCTCGGCATCGAGCCGCGCGTGCGGCGGCGCAATCGCGTCAATGGCGTGGTCAAGGCGATGGAAGGCGACGCGCTGCTGATCGAGGTGACGCAGAGCTTCGGCAACTGCCCGAAGTACATTCAGAGCCGCACGCCATTCGCGATTGCACCGGACGTTGCCGCGCCGCATGCGCAGCCTGAGATTGCGACGCAGTTTGGTAGCGCCGATCGCGAGCTGATTGCAGGCGCGGACACGTTTTTTATCGCCAGCGCGAATCTGAGCGATGATGCGGCGCTTGCGCGCGGCGTCGACGTATCGCATCGCGGCGGTGCGCCGGGCTTTGTGCGTGTCGATGATGCGAACACGCTGACCGCGCCCGACTATAGCGGCAATCGCTTTTTCAATACGATCGGCAACCTCGTGCAGGATCCGCGCGCGGGGCTGCTGTTTATCGACTTCGCAACGGGCGATCTGCTGTATGTTGCGGCGCGGGCGGAAATCATCTGGGAAGGCGACGAGTTGGCCGCGTTTGCCGGCGCGCAACGACTGGTGCGGTTTCATGTGGATGAAGTGCGGCGCAGTCGTGGTGTGTTGCCGTTGCGGTGGTCGGAAGCTGAACTGGCGCCGCAGTTTCTGCCGAAGGTGAAGGAGGGTGTATGAGCATGTATGAGCGTGTGTGAAAGCTAATCCTCATTGAATGGCTTCCAACCAGCACGTCTTTGCTACCCATTCCTGATGAGCCGGTAAGACACGCCAAGCCGCGTCGCGAGTTGCCACGCGTAGACTCGCGAATACGAAATACCGAACTGCCGGTTTATCAGCTCCCGCATCCTCGCATTGCTCCAGCCGTCGGCATCGAAGCCGTAGTCGCGCGGCGAGCCTCTCAGCGCTTGCGCGATCCATTCGAGATCGCTCAGATCGAGCGCGGAATGCCGGCCGCCGACACTCATGTTTCTCAGCGCTTCGAGCCCACCTTCGTCCAGTAACTTGCGATAGCGCTCGACTGTCGTTTTCGCCATGCCCATTTCCTGGGCGACCTGCGCGGGCGGCACGCCGTCGAGCAACTTCCGTCCGGCAGCGACGCGCCGTGCGACGGTCGGCAAATCGTCATTCGGTCGAGACATTGCAGAACTCCGCGGTTGGGTTCGCTTACCGGTATGCAATGGATTTCAGCGGTCTATCGAGCGTTGTCGAGCAACTTACAGATAATCGAAAAAGCCTGAATTGTGGCCGGGATAATGAAAAATCAATCGAATCTTTCGTGTGATAGAAAATTACGGGATTTTAGATTTGAACGGCATCAGCAAAGGGCGGCAATTTTTTATTGCCGGGTCGTTGAAGATTTTCTTGCGATAGTAAATAACGTTTGCTAACCTCGTTAGAGCAATTTAAACATTGATATACCGAGCTTGCCGCGATTGCACCGGTATGTTCGCTGCCGGCAAGTAGCGTGGATCCCTGCGTATGGCGCTTTTGCAGCCTCGCAGCAAAACTGGCATCAGGCCGCGTCAACGCCTTGCTTTCTGATTTGCGAATTTCTTCGAATGTGTTTTCGATCCGGAACCATATTGCCTGATGGCTTGCATAAAGGTACGGAACATGAAAAAGCATTTTAGTGTGTTTGCTGTTCTGGAATCTTCGCTAATCCGGGTGCGCTCGTGGTGCGCAGGCGAAAATAGTCTGCAGAGTAACAAACAGCTTAATTTAATCTCGTTAATTGATATCCAAAACTACTGTAAATCAGGCATTTTTAAATTCGAAACGCATATTAACGGGTTCCTGTTGCGTTTCAACTCGCCGCCTGATCCGAATACGCGGATTTCCTCTCTAAACGCGATGATCGGTTTTCCTGCCCGCGCGCCGTCAGAGGCACCGAAACGCGGGACGGGATACGTCGCTTTGCATCGCCTGATCGGCCGCCATTGGGGCGCTAATCGTACGGCAAGGATAACGACATGAACATCGACAGGACACGGAATATCGCTGCGATGCTGTTGCGTGCCGCGCGGCGCAGGAAGCTCGTTACCTATCAGGAACTGCACGCGCTTTTCGGTCCCGGCGAGCCGTTGGATTGCCGCTATCGCGCATTGGAAGACGCCGCGCGCTCGCTGAGCGATTGCGCGGCGCTCGACTATGGTTGCCTGATGCGGCTCGACAACGGGCTGCCAGGCGACGATTTTTTCAACCGCTTCAGACGCGGCCGGCCGGGTGAATACGAAAAGGTCATGGGCTTCGCGTCGGCGGGGCGCTCGACGACGAAGAAACGTCTGATTGCCGAAGCGGAGCGCGAACGCGTTTTCGAACATGCGTCGCGGACGGCGCCAAGCGTGAACCCCCGCGACTGGACTGGCGAGAGGGCCGATGGTTTACGTGCTGCCGCTACCCGCTTTGGCGCTATTGATACGTCATCGTGAAAGTCATTACCGCGTTCGCCGTACCCGGCATGACCGACGCCGCGGTCTGGTAGTACGCGGCTTTCAGCGGAACCGTGTACGAACCACTGGAGAGCGCCGCATCTGTGCGGACGAAAAGATCCGCGGGCAGTTGTGCCTGCCGCAGCAGTGCTTCGGACGAGATACCCATGTCCACCAGCAGAATTCTCCAGCCTGGATCGATAGCGAACGGGTTCATCGGCGCGCGTGTGTCGTTTCCACGTATTGCTGGAAAAAGTCGTTCATCGACTCCTGCAGCGAACGATAGTGCATTCCCAATTCGTTTCGGCTGCGGCTATTGTCGGCTCGCCACGGACGATTGACGTTCAACCGCACCATTTTTCGAGTGACCGATTTATCGGCCACAGGCCCCGCCAGCCAGACCAGCCACTTAGGCAGCGTGCGCCGCGGAATAGGGTGGGTTTTGCCATATCGGTCCAGCAATGCCGCTGCCATTTCCAGCAGGCTCGAGTTATGGCCCGACGTAATGTAGCGGCCATTGGCTTCAGCGGTGAATGCCGCGCGCAAATGCGCTTCGGCGACGTCGCGCACATCGACCACGCCGAGTCCCATATCGGGCAAACCGGCCTTCGCGGTGCCGTCGCCCATGCGGCGAATGATATTGAAGCTCTCGGACGTACCATTCGGATTGATGCCGGGGCCAATCACCAGCGACGGATTGATGGTGATCAGATCCCAGCGATCCTGTGCCGCCGCGATTTTCCAGGCCTCTCTCTCCGCAAGCGTCTTCGAGTACGAGTACGGTTGATGCTCCAGCGACGAGGTGGTGTTCCAGATCGCCTCGGTGATTATCCCGCCTGGCGTATCGTCGAGATCCGCATTGTCACCGTAGATTGCCGCGCAACTGCTCGTGAGCACAACGCGTGTGACCGACGGTGTTCTATTGACCGTTTCAAGAACGTTTCGGGTACCGGATAGCGCGGGTTCAATCAGCTCGCTCTGTGCATCCGTGACGTTGAGGATGAACGGCGATGCGGTATGGAAAACGACCTGGCAACCGGCAATGGCTTCCTGATAGGAGCCGGGATGCATCAAGTCCGCGCGAAAGTACCGGATTTTCCCCGGTGCTTTTGCCGCGATTTCATTCAGGTATTTGAGTTTGACCGGATCATCCGGATCTCTGACCGCTGCGTGAACGGTGAAACCTTCTTCCAGAAGTCGCCTGACCAGCCAGCCGGCCACGTAGCCCGTCGCGCCGCTCACCATGACTGGACGGCTGGTGTCTATATGCATGTGTTCTCAACCTTCGGTGATAGCAAAGTGACGAGCATGATCGCACCAGAATCACGCTGTGTAACTAGCAAAGGGTGCCAATAGGTATTCCGTGCGCGTCATCGGAAGTTGAGGCGGCGGGAAACTTACTGCATCAAACGCTGATACCGATCGGTTCAACGACGGCCGCCATACGCTTGATGACAGGATCGTCACTGAGCGCGAAATTGATCCGTTCCTCTTCGAAGCATTCGAGAAAAATCTGCGCCGGCTTGCTCAATATGTCGTCTTTGCGCGTGACCAGACATTGTGTAATGGGCGCTTCGTCTTCGTGGAGATTCAGCGCGAACACGATCGCTCGCACACCGGGCATCTCGACGACCGGCCACGGAGCCAACGTGAGCATGTCGGTCGTGCGGAGCATCGACAGGCAGCACAGTCCCGAATCGGCATAGTGAATTCGCTGCACGCCATCATCCTGACTCTCGATCAACTGCTTGAGCAGCGGTGACATGTCACGATATTCGATCGTCATGATCCAGTCATAACCGCGTAACTCGTCCCACGTTGTCGCGTTTTCGGCCGGATGCCCTTTGCGGCCCATCACCGCATGGGTCTGAAAATAGATGGGTGTCGCCTCCACGTATTGCAGTTCTTCGGCGCTCGGCATCGGCCCAAACGACAGATCGACCTGCCCTTCGCGCAATGGCCGATAGACGTGCCCCAGATGCTCGTCCATATGAATCTGCACGCCCGGGCAGCGCTTGCGAAAACGCGACAGGGCAGGGCCGATAATCGAGCCTGTCATCCACGGAGTGACCGTCAGTCCAAGCCGACCGTTTTTGGCATCGTTGATTTCGACGAGATCGTTTTTGGCCTGCTCCATCTGGTGGATGATCAGGCGGGCGTGTGCCGCGAACGCTCGTCCGGCATCCGTCAGGATGACGCCATCCGGCGTTCGATCGATCAGTGCGCAGCCGAGTTCGCGTTCGAGTTCACGCAGCGCATTGCTGACGGCCGTTGGGGATCGCCCGAGTTTCAATGCGGCCATGCGCACGCTGCCGTGTTCGGCAGCCGCCACGAGGCAGCTCAATTGTTGGGTCTTCATGGTTCTTCTTTATTCGTAGACGTCAATCAAACATCGATTTCAATCGGGTCGACGAGCACGGCAATACGCTTTGCGATGGGGTCATCCGTCGTGCCGAATTCCGCGCGTACGGCGTCGAAACATTCGAGAAAGTCCGTCGATGCAGTGCTCAGCACATCGTCCTTGCGCGTGATGAGGCACATTTCCGTGGTGCCGGGATGATTGATCTGCAATGCGGTGAATGTCATCCGCACGCCGGGGATTTCGACGACCGGCCATGGAACGATCGCCAGCATGTCGGTCGATCGGAGCATCGAAAGAAGGCTGAACGTCGAGCCTGCGCGATGTACGCGCTGCACGCCCGACTTGATGTCGCGGTTGATCGCATCCGATAGCGCCGCCGGCACGCCGAGAAATTCGTTTGTCGCTATCCAGTCGTACGGAGCGAGTTCGGCCCATGTGGTTGCATGCTCAGCCGGATGACCGTTGCGCGCAAGCACCGCGCATTCATGGGAAAACAGCGGTGTGATGTCGAAGTACTGCGCTTCATCGTTGGCGGGCGTGGGTCCAAACGCCAGATCCGCGCGGCCATCGCGTAGAGCAGGGTAGCGGTCGCCAAGATGTTCGGTGATCGAGATCTGTACATCGGGCCGCTTGACGTTTAGCCGACGCAACGCCGGGCCAATGAGCGGTGCGACCAGCCAGGGCGTCGAAACGATCGCGACATGGCCGCCGATCATGCCGTGCTGGATGACGGCCAGTTCATCGCGCGCCGTCTGCACGCTGCGCATGATCAGACGCGCGTGTTCCGCGAGCTTCTTTCCGGCCTCATTGAGCAATACGCCGTCGCGCGTGCGCTCGAGCAGTACCGAGCCAACCTCGCGCTCGAGTTCGCGCAGGGTCTTGCTGATGGCGGTGGCCGATCTTCCCAGCCTGATTGCCGCCGTGCGAATGCTGCCCGATTCGGCGATCGCAACGAGGCAATTTAATTGATGAATCTTCATGAGGCACTCTGTTGCCACCTGCGCAGCGATGATGGTTGAAGCGGGCTACCCATTCCAGCGTTCAGCTGAAAACTCGTTCGACTTGTTCATGGCGCCATTCTCTCAAGAGTCGGAGCCGCCACCAAACTCCGGGCGGTTCATCACGATGCCGGCGCTATGCGGAAATCGTCATTGTGATTGGGTCGCTGGCATCACAGGGCGCCTGACGTAGGTGCTTCTGTTTATTTATCGCAAGTGCAAAGAAGACGCTAAACAGATAGATCGGCCCGCTCCCCGTCAGGCAAAGGATGACGCGCGTCGAAGACTATGCAGATTTCTGCTTCGTAGCTGTCGATTTTCCTCAAGACCCTTCGATTTTTGGAATCTTATATTGCTGCAGCCAGGCACCGGTTAAACCGAGAACGCGAAAGGCAGGTGGCCGTCGGTCCAGCAAGGACGCGGGCACCGCAGTAATCCACTATCGAGGAGCACGAGAACAATGCATTTCCAGAGAACGGCCATCTCCACCGCTTTAGTCATGGGCCTGGCTGTAGCCGGCGCACAAAGTTCGTATGCCGCGGCGCCGGTTGACGTCAAGATCGGCTTTGCCGCGCCTCTTACCGGCGGTCAGGCTCACTATGGCGCGGATTTCCGCAGCGGCGTGCAGCTCGCGATCGACGATATGAACGCCACGAATCCGGTCATCGGCGGCAAGTCCGTACATTTCGTGCTCGACGCGCAGGATGATCAGGCCGATCCCCGCACCGGCACCACAGTCGCGCAAAAGCTGGTGGACGACGGCGTAGTCGCCGTGATCGGCCACTACAACTCGGGCACCAGCATTCCGGCCGCGCCGATCTACGCCAAAGCGGGCATCCCGGAAATCGCGATGGCCACGGCGCCGAACTACACGCGCCTCGGCCTGCCTACCACGTTCCGTCTGCTGACTTCGGACACTCAGCTGGGCAGTGTGCTCGGCGACTACGCTGTGAAGGGACTCAAGTTCAAGCGCCTTGCGATCGTCGACGACCGTACCGCGTACGGGCAGGGCGTGGCCGAAGAGTTCAGCAAGGCCGCGAAGGCGGCGGGCGCGACGGTGGTCGATGAGGAATACACGAACGACAAGGCCGTGGACTTCCGCGCGATCCTCACCAAGATCAAGCAGGCGAATGTCGATGCGGTGTTCTACGGCGGTGCCGATACTCAGGCTGCGCCGATGCTGAAGCAGATGCGTTCGCTCGCGATCAAGTCGTCACTGCTCGGTCCCGACATGCTCCAGTCGGATAACCTGATCAAGATCGCCGGCGAGGCGTCCGAAGGCACGCTGGCCGCGTCGGAGGGCAGCCCGCTCGCGCAGATGCCGGGCGGCAAGGCATTTGCCGAGCATTACACGAAGCGCTTCAACCAGCCGGTGGAGCTGTACGCACCGTATGCCTACGACGGCACGATGGCCGTGTTCAACGCGATGAAGAAAGCGGATTCGACCGATCCGCATGTGTTCCTTGCCGCGCTGAAGGCTACGAATATGAAGGGCGTCACGACCAGTGAACTCTCCTACGATCAGTATGGCGATCTGAAGTATGGCGGAGTGACGGTGTACAAGGTGGTCAACGGCGCGTGGAAGCCGTTGCAAACGGTGGGTACGAAGTAAGTCACCTAAAAGATCGAAGGTGCCGTGAGGCACTGCTCACGCATATTGTTCACTAGAGGAGCGGTATGCGTGAGCGCTTTCTGTTCTGATATTTTGACCGGCGCTCACCGGGATTTTTCTGCGAATTCCTCTTCGCGCCGGGCTCGCGTGGCTGAGTTTCTGCGTGCACTTGCTGAAGGAACGCCAGCCTGGCGATCGAAGGTGCGATCGGTCACGACAACAGTGACGATGACGACTGAAAACTACTGTGCGCTTCAATCGAGGCGCATGGATACAAGAACGTAGTAATGGCGGTGTCGAAACCGCCTGGTTCTGATCTCTACCAGCGTCTGGCCTCGGAGCGCAAACTTCAGCTGCCGAGAGCCGTGCCGGCGACCAAAGGGCTGGCGCGGTCGTCGCCTACGACATCCCCATCAAGACGACTCGCGACGGCCAGCAGGACGTACTCCGCCTCGTTGTATCCGCTTTGCCTCAATGAGCAAGGCGTCGATGCGCCTCGTCCCGTACTGCCGCAGCCTCGACGATCAGTTCAGCAATCCAGCGTAGCGCACTTCTGACCATCGAAAATGCGCGAACAACAAGGGGGGCTGGCTCAGCGGCGAAAGTGTTGGGGGCAGCAGACATTATTGACTCCGGGTTTATTTCTAAGTGAAAACCCTAATATCGTACCATTTTTGTCTGGCGCTTGCCAACGCTGCGATCCTCAAAATGTCAGTGCATGAGGCCGTGAGGGATGTTGCGATCCGACTCGCTCTGGAAGATGAACTTTCTCGGGTGCGGTCTGGTAAGCGGGTCGCGGTATTGCCGTCTGTTGTCATCACTGCTCGTGCTTCGATGAGCGTGCGATGCCTGGAACAAATCGCAAAATAGGTCGGCGCACTTAGGTCGCAAGTTGCGGCGCCGGTTGGATTTTCACGGTGGTCTGCGACGAGGGCGTCGTCCGGTCCGTCTCGCGCCGGATTGCTTGAGTCCAAACCCTGAAGCAGGCTCGCGTTGCTCCGGGAATTCCGGGCTAACTATATTTGACATAATATAAATTATCAACAGTTTGTCTGTAGTGGCTATATCCTAATGTCGTGTTCTGGCCATTTAGAAATGTCGTGTTTTGACCTCGGTATGCTTGCCGGTTCCTCATGGCGCTATGGAGACGGCGATGCATCCCGCGACCCTGGTGACATTGAACATGCGCGAACTCGACCGGCTGAAGGTCATTGAGGCCGTTGCCGACATGGGCCTCAAGCCTGGTCGCGCGGCCGAACGCCTGGGCTTGACCGTACGTCAGGTTGAGCGCCTTGTGATCCGCTACTAGGAATCCGGTGCAGCGGGACTGGCCTCGCGCAGACGTGGCCAGTCCGGCAACCGGAAGCTGGACGAAGGACTGGCCCAGCAGGCGCTGGCGATCATCCGTGAACGCTACGCCGATTTTGGGCCGACACTGACCTGCGAGAAGCTGCGGGAATGCCACGGCATCCGGATGGCCAGGGAAACGGTCAGGCGGCTGATGACAGACGCCGCTCTGTGGATACCACGCCGGCAGCGGCCGCCGAAGATCTATCAGCCGCGGGCGCGTCGTGCGTGTCTGGGCGAACTGATCCAGATTGATGGCAGCGATCACCGGTGGTTCGAGGAACGGGCGCCGGCCTGCACACTGCTGGTTTACGTCGACGATGCGGCCAGCCGGCTGATGCATCTGCACTTCACGGCGAGCGAATCGACCTTCAGCTATTTCGAGGCGACGCGGGCGTACATCGAATGCCACGGCAAGCCTGGCGCGTTTTACAGCGACAAGGCGAGCGTGTTTCGCAGTGGCAAGGCCCATGAAACGGGAAGCAGCTTGACACATTTCGGCCGGGCGATGTTCGAGCTGAACATTGACACGTTCTGCGCGAACAGCAGCTCAGCGAAGGGTCGCGTCGAGCGCGCCCACCTGACGCTGCAGGACCGACTGGTGAAGGAATTGCGACTGCGCGCAATCAGCACGATCGTCGAAGCCAATGCGTATGCGCCCTCCTTCGTGGCGGCCTACAACGCACGCTTCGCGAAGCCGCCGAAGAACGATTTCGACGCGCACCGGCTGCTGCGGGGTGACGAGAATCTCGACCTGCTGATGACGTGGCGCGAGACGCGACGTGTGACGAAATCACTGACCATTCAGTACGACCGCGTAATGTACCTGCTGGATGACACGCCGGAGAACCGGAAACTGATCCACCGCTACATCGACGTGTGGGAGTACGCGGACGGGCGCATCGAGATCCGCGCAGATGGCCGGGTGTTGCCGAACCGGCAATACGACAGGCTGGCCGAAATCGACCAGGGCGCGATCGTTGAACATAAACACCTGAGTCACGCGCTGCAGGTCGCGCAGGCGATCCAGGCGCAACGCGATAACCGGCGTATCTCCGGCTCGCCCTCGCGCACGAACCAGGGACAACCGGTTCGGGCAACGGAACGCGCGCAAGGCACGAAGAAGCAGCGTGAATTCACCCAGGACGACATCAACGGCGTGATCACGGAACTGGCACAACGAAGGCAGCCGAACCAGACACGCAAACCTGGCGGTCGGTCGGCAGGACCTGTCTGAACGGACTGACACGCCCTGCCCGTTCACGCGCTGTCCTTCAACACTACGTGAGATTCAAACCGTTAAAGACTGAGTCAAACTCAACGTCAAAACCCGACATTTCTAAATAGCTGCCGCTACGACATCTTGAAATGGCCCCGACATTGTCTGTAGCGGCTATTTAGATGGAATGGTCGCCTCCCGCCTTAACAGGCTAGCCGACGCCGCAGGATCGCGTCCGGGACATGCGACATTGCTGGTTCGGCATTCCTGCCGTCAAGGAGAACCAGATGGAACCCACGATCATTGCCATCGACCTGGCCAAGCGCGTTTCCAGCTTCACTATGTCGAACCTGAAACCGGCGCGATTCACAGCAAGGTGCTCAAACGCGCGCAGCTTGTGCCGTTCTTTGCTAACCGGTCATCGAGCCGTGTCGTCATGCTCTGCACTGCGGACGAACCGGTCCCGACGATTCCGATGCGTTTGCCGCTCAGGGAAAGCTCAAGATCCCATTGGGCGGAGTGCACGACAGGGCCGGCGAACTCGTCTAGCCCTTCGATCACAGGGAAGCGTGGGACGCGCAATCGCTCAACCGCCCCAATAACAATATCTGCGTGAATTTCCTCGCCATCCGCTGTGTTGAGCAGCCACTCCCTTCCGACCAATTCCGCAGCGATGACGTCAACCCCTAACCGAATGTGATTGTCGATCTCGAATCGCGTCGCGATGTTCCGGAAGTAGTCCGACGGCTGAGCACCTGTCGCGAAGGTGCTCGTCACAGTGGTGTTAGGAGCAAAAGGATAGCAATAATATTGCGTCGGCACGTCGCACGCTACGCCGGGATATCGATTGTCCCGCCAGATCCCGTCGACGGACTGCGCTTTCTCCAAAATCTGAAACGTCGAAATGCCCATTTTCCCTGAGCCGGATGCCCATCCGGATCCCGGCTGCCCCTGAGCCAATGATGACAATTCTCTTGTTAGTCATTCGATTTGTTTTGCTAATAGTATGTGAAGAGAATATTCGTTTAACTAAGGGTTGTGCAACGGCTTCAGTTCTTCTCAATGCTGATAGCCCACACCAGCGCAGACCGATAGCATGGGTGCGAGAACGGGACTGCCACAAACGCTTTGCAGGGGTCCTGCAGCTCATCCCGGAGAAAGTTTTGATGCCTTAAGCGATGCGTAGAACAATTTTTCCGACGTGTTTGCCTGCATCCATTCGGACATGGGCTTTCGCGGCTTCCGATAACGGGAAAGTCGTGTCGACAATCGGCCTCAATCGCCCTTCGATCAAGTGAAGCCAGACACGGTCCAGCAGCGTGTCTGCAACATGCGCCTTAAAAGCGGCCGACCGAGCTCGCAGTGTCGAGCCTGTGAGCGTGAGTCGCCGAGTCATCACCGACGCCATGTTGATCTCGGCTTGCATGCCGCCCTGAACGGCGATGGTGACATGTCGGCCGCCCTCAGCGAGGCACTGTAGATTGCGCGACACATAGCTACCCGCGACCATGTCAAGAACCACGTTGACGCCCCGACCATCCGTGATGCGCTTCACTTCTTCGACAAAATCGTGAGTCCTGTAGTTGATCGCGTGGGCAGCTCCGATCTCCAGCGCACGCGCACACTTTTGATCCGACCCACAGGTGACAATTACAGTCAGACCGAACACGCGACCAAGCGAAATAGCCATTGTCCCGATGCCAGACGTACCGCCGTGTACTAGCACAACGCTGCCTTCGGTCACATGCGCGCTATCGAACAGGTTGCTCCATACGGTGAATAGTGTTTCGGGCAAAGCCGCTGCTTCGATCATGGAAAGTCCCGCGGGCACGGGCAAGCATTGGCCAGAGGGGGCACAACAATATTCGGCGTAAGCGCCGCCCGCGACAAGCGCGCAAACTGTCTGCCCTACGCGCACCGGGTCGGCGCCTGCGCCCGCCCCGACGATCTTCCCGGAAAGCTCCAGGCCGAGAATACGCGGCGCGCCAGCGGGTGGTGGATATTGGCCGAGGCGCTGAATCACGTCCGGGCGATTGACGCCGGCCGCAGCGACCTGGATAAGATATTCTCCAGGCCCCGGTGTGGGTATCGGGCGGGCGACGGGCTTCAAGACCTCGGGGCCGCCCGGTTCGTCCGGGTCGATCGCTATCATGGTCTTGGGCAAGGTGGTTACAAACTGTTCATTCATCGTTTTCTGGCCGCTGGCTTATTGATCTGCCCGATGCTTGATGAGAAACGCGTCGATCGCTGTATTGACAGCCGCAGGGTTCTCGCGCGCAGCAAGATGTCCTGTGTCTGGCAGAAGAATCAATTCGCTGCCAGCGATCGCATCGACCATTCTCTGCGTCTGCACGGTATCGAAGACGCGATCCTCGGCGCCTGCGATAACCAGAACCGGCACGTCGCGGATCCGTCGCATCGTTTCATGAAGATCCTCGCGGGCGAGCAGGATGCCTTTTATCGCAAAAGCGAGCGAGACGGGATCTTCGCGCAACACCTGGCCAAGATAGGCGAGAAATTCAGGATTGCGGGCTTCGGCGGCATGGCTTCCGAAGCCCTGTTGTACTGCCGGCAGTAGCCAGTCGGGAGCGGTTTCGCATTGTTCCAGGCCGGCGGCGACCCCGGTCATCTGCTCGATCAGCTCTGGTGTCGATGGCGAAGCCGTGCCATTGGTGATGATTGCCGCGAGAATCCGCTCAGGCAAGTCGGCTGCGGCAACACCCGCTACCAGGGAGCCCCAGGAGTTGCCAACGACAATGCACTTTTCGATGCTGAGGGTGTCGAGAATCGCCTTGAGGCACGCAACAGATTCTTCAACGGAAATCGGGCGCCGCAAAGCATCCGACTCACCGATCCCCGGCGGATTGATCAATACGACTCGGTAATCGGGTGCAAAATGATCGAACTGGTAGCTCCACATGGACGCATCCAGCATGAGACTGGGCCAGAAAATCATGTCTCGACCGTTTTCGTTACCTCCAGTACGAATACTAACCTGACCGAATTCGGTGAGTACCTTCCGCTCCTGAGTTTGAGTCTTCCAGTTATCCGTCGGTGGGTTCGGTTTTTCGTAGTTGGTAGTACTCACAGTATGGCTCGACATTTAAAGCTCCAATTCGGTTCGCAGTGGTGTTGCCAACCGGAAAGTAGGTTGGCATGGGTGAAATCAGTTTTCGCCCGGGACCATTCATAGGCTGGCCGGAATGGCTGATGGTGCCGCTCCGTCAGCCCGCTCCCAGGCTGTCTCCAGACGCCGGCTGCTGTCGTGTGCAAAAGAATCGCGCCTCTAGCCAAACAATCTGAACAACGATAAGATTCGATTCTATGCCACCATCTTAACAGCGTCAAGATGATTTCTGATCGACCTGCATTAGTCCCGCCAAAGGGTTCTTACCATCACGGCGATCTCCGTTCCGCTCTTGTCGGAGCTGGCGAAGCTGTGCTCGAAGAGCAAGGCGTCGGCGGTTTTACGCTGGCCGAATGTGCCCGGCGTGCCGGCGTCTCCAAGGCCGCGCCGGCACACCACTTCGGAAATGTGCACGGTCTGCTCGCCGCGATCGCCAAGAAAGGTGTGGACGAGCTTGCCGAGCGCCTTGAGGAAGCTCTCGCGCTGGTCAAAGAAGGGCCCGCGCAGCGATTGCGCTGCGTCGCACGGGTATATGTAGATTTCGCCTTGGAGCGCCCAGAGCGGTTCCGGCTTATGTTCGGCCCGGCACGCCCAAACGATCAGCGTGGCGAAACGCTTGTCGCCTCAACGGACTGTGCCCTGTTTATTCTCGAGCGAGAGGTTGCTGCTGTGCGTCCGGATTTGAAGAATCGCCGGGCCATCACCGTGTTCACATGGTCGTTCGTACATGGCCTTGCAATGCTGTTGCTCGATCGCCGACTCGCCAGGTTGATGGATGGCGACCATGCAGATCGCGAGGCGTTAATCTCCGACGCCGTGCGACTGCTATCCTTTTAGAGGCGTTAACACAATGAGTTCTGCAGTTTTCGCAAACAGATAGTGCAGCAGGCGAGTTTCATAAAGGCTTCGTGGATAAACGCAAGGCGTTCGAAGCGGATGCGCAGTCGTCGGCAGTTGTGAAGCCACGAAATGGTTCACTCGACGACCAAGCGGGTTTTGCCAAGGCCGCTGCCATGGGGCTGGCCACGTCGGGCGATTTCGGCGGACGGCGGTATTTGTCGTGATCGTAGTATCGATCGCCCTGAACGATGCGGGGTTTGGAAAGCGACCGGCCGCGCATGCCGCCAATGGGCAGGGTCGCATCAGGTAATCCTCACGGGCGCCAACCGCCACGATGTCACCCCGCTTCACGCGCCGGTTGGAGCGGAATGCCCTGCGCATCGGTAGTCAGGTGGCGCTTTGAACCAGGTCGCGCGCGGTCGGTGGGATTCGGTCCCGTTTTTGACCTGCACCCACCGCGCGGAACGAAAAGGAATCGACGACGAGACGGGGCCAGTCAATCCGGTCGGACTCGCGTAGCTTCGCGAATTAGAGGGTAGCCACGTTCCCTTCCGGAAACGCGGCCCCCGAAGAACCGTACGCCCCGCATACGGCTCGAGCACGGCAAGAAGTATCCCACTGATGCCGGTTCTGCCTGCAGCGACGCAACATTCGCTGACGTCGGATCGTCGATTCATCCCGCTAACGCGGGATAAGGGCGCTGAACCGTAGTGCCACCTGTCTCTCTCAAGCCCCCCTTTCGCGAACCTTTGATGCAGGCCAACGACCGCCGCACCACGCGCACGTCAGCACTCTTTCAGGCTGAGGCAAATATTGAACCCCTATGCACTCCCGGGCCTATCCGTTTAGCACCTGTCTATTCCCCGACGTCGCTTCGACGACGTGCATCCATAACAAAGGGATGCAACCGGCCGTTCACCATTTTGTTCAGAGCCTCTCAGCAGCTTTGGCTCTTTGAAGCTGACGAAGTTTGCAACAGTTCACTTACGTTGCGCATGCGGATCTTGCCTGGCCCCCACACCGCACGGCTGCTGGCCGTGTCGCCCGCTTTCCGGTCACCCGGATGAGTCGTCCATAAGGAGGGTACGTTGTCCCCGAAGCTTCGAACCCGACCGTTACCGGTCGCGTGTTCAGGTAGGCAACTGCTGGTCGTACAGCAGGTCACGGCTTCACATCTCCGATGTTCCAGGTAGCTTAATGTGACAAGGCACAGAAGAGCTTTGCCATCCACTACTTACCGATTTACGTCCGGCGGACGGCGACACGCGTCGCACTTGTTAAGGCTTCTTAGTCTGGATCGAGCTTTCGCAACACCGCGCGTTGTTTAACGCATGACTCATGCGGAAAGTCGCGGACGAATTGACAGTCACGAGTCGCAGATAATTCGCTATCTGTACTCATTCCGTCAAACGGTAGTCAATGAATATCTAACCGAGGCCGTCAGACTGTCGCAATCGGCGTGACCGGAGAGCCCATTGCGCCTGAAAGTCTCAAAGGAGGCGCAGTCAACATGAAACGAGATCGCCCATGCCCTCGCAACCACTCTGCCAGATCGCGCAGATACCAGAGCTCGCCGAGCGGCAGCCCGAGCTTAAAAAGACAGTGATGATGCAGTGGCATCAGTGGCGATTCACCTGACTTCGGCGGGGTGCGAGCTGGATAGCGTTCAACCGCGTAGTTGTCAGCAGCAAGGGCTGCGATACCCGAGTCCGTGATCCATTGAAGGAGCCTTTGGTCCCGGCCGTCCAGCGCTCCACAGTGACTGTCCAGTACGGCTTGGTCCGGTCGTCGGTTCATCTGCATGATGAGATCGGAAAAGCCCGTGCGAAGTAGCAGCATGTCACCGCGCTCGACCTCGATCCTGTCTTTGTCAAGGATGCGCATAAGCGCGTCGTACCCGATATCGATGCGGTCGTATTCGTGATGCTCGACAAAGTCCACTAGGATCCCGCGACCTTGCATACCCTTGACCGCCAGGTTCTCGATGCCAAGGGCATGGGCGTGGCTATGGAAGCCGTCACAGGGACGGGCCGTTAGACCGTCTTGGTTCGAGTAAATAACGGGCCCGACGATGTCGTGATCTGCCCTGTAGCCGTTGTAATACACGCTTTCCGCGATACCGTCACCGTCGGCGTCAAACTTCGCACCCACATGCGCGAGAGAGTCCCACTGGGTCGAATACTGCAGCGAAAGAAGCACCTGATCGTCGCTCACGACGTCCGTCGCATGTTCGTCGTTTCGCGAGAACGGGAAGTTCACATAGGGAAGTCCGTCGCCAAAAGTCGGGCGCAACACCGGCGGATGTCGTCTCGAGTTGAGCTTGCTCTCCCCCGGATAGTCCAGGGGCATCGATAGCGAGAAGCTCAGTCCCGCTTGCACCTCAAACGCACCTTTGCGTACCTGCTCGGGGCCAATGAGGTTGACCCTTCCCAACTGGTCGTCTTCTCCGAATTCACCCCAGTTGGAGCCTTCCGGTCTGTGCATCCACCGCATCGCTATACCTCTATTTCTGATGAACTGCGTACCATTGTCCTGAGCATGTTCCACAAGGTTAGCCCGCGAGACCGCACCTGATCTATAGCCGGTGAGCGCTGGACCGCGGCCCTGGGTTGGGACCGATCGCTATGCGCAGCGACCGTCGGCTGACGAGCGGACCTCTAGTCGAGTTACCGCAGAAATGAGCGCGCCATCTCGAGGTGATCAAGCAGGTCGACGACGTTGCCGCACGACGTCTGACTGGAATGCGAATTCGCCGGCGGTATGACTGCTCGTGCCCATCGTGTCGTACGGCAATAAACGATACCGCCAGGAGAATGCTCCGCTCCGGGCATCCCACATCGACAGGTCGGGGGCAATCGATTTGGAAAGAATTATTTTGTCAGATCCCCAGCGACCCGGTAGCGGACTTGGGTTTGCTTCAAGGCAGCGTATTGCACGGTTGTACCCTTTTGTACTAGCAAAGTTAAGACAGTCAGAGCCGTTGCGCACGATCAGAGAAAGCAGACGTTCGCAAGGTATGCCTTACGCCACCTGACGATACTTATATGCTCGAAGAGTCCCGCTTTGAAAAACGGATCGGCTTCGATGAAAGCGGTCGCTTCGTTTCGTGAATCGGTATCCACGATATAGATTCCGCCACCGACATCCTTTCCATCATCATTGAGCTTCGCACCCGAAGCCAGCAGCAGGCTCGCGTTGTTCGCGAGGTACTCGAGGTGATCCGGCCGATGCTTCATGCGAAGCGGAATACTGTCCGGCTTATCCCAAGTTTCGATCAGGTAAGGAATTTTCGTCTCCGGTTAGAGCGCACGACGCGCAGCCGACAGGGCATGAGACGAACGTCTGCTCGTCACTTGATGGTTACGCGTCATGCAGATGGCTCACATGCACGACTCAACGTGGCCGTGCGCAAAAAATAATGTGGGAGACCGCTCGCCGTAAGCGCTGGCGTTATGGCCGGTTCTGGTCACTCTGCCAGGGTTAGAGTTTCACCAGTGAGATCGGCTATCAGGCCCGTCTTCATGCTGCAGAGGCACGCAAGTTCGTCTCCCTGTAGACCTCCATCTCGAACTCCATAAAAGTGTCGACGACAGCCGTATCGAAAAATGGGAGCAACTGCGTCATTAATACGCCGCCAACTCCCTTTTTACGGTCCATCCAGAAGTAAGAGTTGAAAACGCCCGCCCAATCGGCAGACTTGGCGCTGCGCAGCCCTGGGATATCAGCTAGCGTCAGGTGAAAACCAAGACCCCAGCCCTGCTCCACGGGTGCGGCCGGCACGTCGTTCGACAGGATCGGAGCCGACGATTGCATAAGATCTGGCAGCGTGACTGAGCCCAGATGGTTCTCCAATGCCAAGTCAAGCGTTGCAGGCTCGAGGACACCTGGCGTTATGGCCAGCCATGCCTGAACCAGACGTCCGAAATCCTGCACGGTTCCGTAGGAACCATGCCCCCCTGCATCCCATTCAGGTGCAGGCGCGAGGTCAACTTCGGAGGGCGCGAGAGCACCATCCGTCCGACGCTGCATCACGCGCAGCAACTGCGCGCGCTGTACGTCGCTAGGCGCGAAGGTGGTGTCTTTCATGCCAAGCGGCCCGTAGACGTTTTCCTGCAAGTATTCGCTAAGGCGCTTTCCTGTGATGTTTTCGATAACGAGCCCGAGCCAGTCGGTGCTGACGCCGTAGGTCCACGCCGTACCGGGGTCGTTCACGAGCGGAGACATCAGACTGCGTCGTAGGCCCGTCATCGGTGTGGGCTCGCCCGTCACACCGTGATAATGCAGAAGCTTCTCGTTGAAGAAGAAGTACGCGAGGCCCGCGGTGTGCGTCATCAGATGGCGCACAGTGGCGGCGATCGCCGGATCGCGCAGGCGTGGCTTGTCACCGTCAAAGCCGTCCAAAACCTGCAACTTGCCAAACTCCGGAAGGATGGATTCAACGGTCGTATCAAGTGCGAGAAGTCCTCGCTCCACAAGTTGCAGGGCACCCATCGTCACTGACGCCTTTGTCAGCGACGCGTTGCGAAACATCGAGCGCTCGCTTGCTTCGCCAGCGGCATGGTGAAAGATCTGACCATTACGGTCAACGACGACTGCCGCTATGCCGTGCACCGATCCGTTTGATGCGACTCTGTCGAGCAGGTTTCTGATTTTTGATCCGTCAAATGCCATGATGTCTCCTATTGCCTTCCGCAGTGCGCTGAGCGTAAATCTGCGGTATTGGCCTTGCGAGCCCACGAACCGACGATTGATCCGAGAGGTCATCGCCCGATGTGGTCGGCGGTCGCCCATCTAACAGGGAGTACCTGACAAACCTACGGGAAGGTCAGGGGCCGTTAATGGCAAAGCTACGTTGGATGAAAGCGGGGCGGACATATCCACGTGCTGATATGCCCGGCCCAACCTTGGCAGCAACTATTCAATGGCAGCTGCAACAACCCGATACAACGAGAGTGCCTCTTTATCGCCATGCAAGGCGACCAGCTCAACCGCGCCTCTTCCCGGTGATATCGAAACCTCTATAGTTTGCCTCGACGACATCCGCGCAAATCTTGCGGTACGCTGGCGCGCCACCGACGTAGATCATCAGTACGCGTGGTTTGCCAGGAATGTTTGCGCCGTTGTATGCAGACTGCGTCGTCGGGAAAAGGGTGTGGCTTGCCACTTCCTGGATGTGCGCACCCCACTCCGCTTCCGCATTAGCACTCACTTCGAATGTCGTGAAGGCGTTCTTCTGCATGTGCTCGATCAGGTCCGATGCAAACTCAACGTGATCCTCGATCGCAAGCGGGTTGTTGTAGATTGCAGCTGCGCTCTGAGGGCCCATCAGCATGAAGAGGTTCGGGAAACCATGGGCGGCCAATCCCAAATAGGTCTTCGGGCCATCCGACCAGCGCTCCGACAGTTTCAGGCCGTCTCGCCCTTCAATACCCAGGTTCAGCAGCGGACCCGTGAAGGCGTCGAACCCGGTCGCCAGGACGATGACGTCGAACTCGTACTCCGCGTCTTCCGTGCAAACGCCCTTTTCCGTGATGCATTGGATCGGGTTTTTCTTGACGTCGACGAGCTTGACGTTGTCACGGTTGAATGCCTCGTAGTAGTTGCTTTCGAACGGCGGGCGCTTCGTGCCGTAGGCATGGTCACGTGGCGAGAGGAGTTCCGCAACCGCCGGATCCTGTACGCGCTCGGCGATGCGCTCGCGAAGGTAGTCCGCCACCGTGTCGTTGGCTGCGCGATCAATGAGCAGATCTTGGAAGGTCGACGCGAGCATGCGGAAGCCGCCACCATCGTAGTAACGGTCGTAGACCGCACGACGCTCCTCAGCGCTCAGGGCCATCGCGGACTCCTGGGGCGGCTCATACGGTGCACCGATGAAGTTGTTGCGTGAAGCGTCGCGCAGTTCGTCGTAGCGACTGCGCACGTCGTCCATTTCCTCGTCGGTCATCGGAACGTTGCGCAGCGGCGCGGCAAAGTTCGGCGTGCGCTGGAACACGGTCAGATGCTTCGCCCGCTTGGCGATCATCGGAATCGCCTGAATGCCGCTTGCGCCGGTGCCAATGATGCCCACGCGCTTGCCAGTGAAGTCCACCGGGGTATGCGGCCAGCGGCCGGTGTTGTATATATCTCCCTTGAATACTTCGGCACCCGGGAAGTCCTGCTCCTTCGGTACGGAGAGATTGCCCACACCTGAGATCACGAAGCGCGCCGTGCAGGTCTTCCCGTCGTCCGTCTCGACCGTCCAGTAATTGTTGACGTCGTTCCAGCGCATCGCGGTAACCTGTGTATTGAACTGGAAGCTGCGCTCCAGATCGAAGCGGGTCGCAACGTGCTGCAGATACTCCAGAATTTCCGGCTGCGAAGCGAAGCGCTCGCTCCACTTCCATTCCTGCTGAAGTTCCTTGGAGAACGAAAACGAATAATGAATGCTCTCGAAGTCACAGCGTGCGCCCGGGTAACGATTCCAGAACCACGTGCCGCCGACGCCCGAACCTGATTCGAAGGCCTGAACACGCATGTTCAGCTTGTCGCGCAACCGGTGGACGGCGTACAGCCCCGTAAATCCCGCGCCAATGATCACGACATCGTGATCGGTTGCGGCCGAGCGCGAAGCGCTCTTTGTGTTGAATTCGCTGCCCATCATGTCTCCTTGCGTTACTGAGAATTAGCGTCCGGCGGACCGTTTGCTGAGTTTGTCCTTGCGGAATCGTTGGAGATACCGTGACGGGATTCTGCCTCGGCAGTCGGCTTTTAGATTGACTTAAGGCGCAATAAGGTTGACATTACGCGCAACTCGCTGCCGATGGCTTTGGTTCAGATTGAGGTTGGAAGAGAGACCCGTAGGGAATGCGAGCTATCTGAAGTGAGAACGCACGGACCGCCTGATAAATCGGTCAGCCGGCGCCAGAAATGCCGCTCCAGATTTATCCGGTGTCGAGGGGAAACAAAGATGCACAACAGATGCAACTAGAACTTCATGGATGTGAGTTTGGGCCGAACCCAGACCTATACTCTTAGGCCACGTGTTTTCCAACGATCGAACAGTTGTGCGTGCGACACATAGAGCCCGCGCGGCAGCCCGTAAATTACGTGTACCTGCTGGTCAGCGCTCTTCAAAGGGGTTGTCTCGATGTCATCGAGGTCGGGTGTCTGTCATCACCAACGCGCCCGTCAGTAGACGGTTCAGCTTGCGAGGCAACGCGTTCGATCTTTGTGTCACTGTAACTCTCACTTAGGTGAGCAGCTATGCAGCAGGCTAACGCGTTTCACTCATATCAAGATCGAAAGAAAACTCTCGATTGTCTCGCCGCGAATGAACGGATCGCCAATGTCGATCACGTCATCCTTATCCGGAGGTGGTCCCCGCTGACAACCCAAACCCAAAGCTTCTTGATCTCAACCTAAGCGGCCCTGAGACAGAGCGGAAACCGATTCTGACGCCATCTATCTGACACTCGTTGGCGACTTTCCGTACCAACGACGAAACGAACGACTCAGCGCACTTGTCTCCGAATAACCCAGGATCTCTGCAATCTCAGACACGTCGAGGCTCGAATCCCGCAGATACTTCATTGCCAGATCCGCGCGCACGGCATCCTTGAGCTCCTTGAAACCCGCGCCAAGAGACTGCAGATGCAACTGCAACGTACGTGGCGCCATGCCCATGGCCTGACTAACGTCTGCCAACGTGCACGGCCCGTATGGAATCATTACCCGCATAGTGGCGTCGACCTGATCGATGAGCCCGGCATCGGGAGATCCCTCCTCGCTTCGAAGGATACGGGCCAGCAGAGTGCGTGTTCGAGACCCCGCGGAGCGTAGCCGAGTGTCAAGAACCGCATTTTCAAGGAAGATCCCGTTGAACTCCTGATCGAACAGAACATTCGGGCCGAATACCTTCTGATGTGTCTTGATATCCCGCGGCTTGGAATGCCGAAAGTAGACCCGCTTGGGCTCCCACTGGCTCGGTGCATGCGACCTGAGATCCGTGCATGTCACCGCGAGTGAGTACTCCGCAACCTGAACGTCACGGCCTCCTGCTCCTGGCAACGCTGTCCACGTCAGCAACTGACCGCCCGGCTGCCGAGTGAGCGACATATCGACATCTCGCGTGTAGATGTTGAAGTGGTTCACCAGGTCTTCAACCATCTGCCCGATCGTCTGCGCCTGCCGAAGCAGGATCCACAAGGGGCCAAGCACGGCCATGTTCGCCCGGCTTGCCATGAGTAGCCCGAAATTTCGACATCGGAACTCCGCGGCAACATACTCATAGAACTCGAATATCTGTGAAACGAGTACGGGCAGATCGGGATCAGTCAATGTGCGGAAATCGAGTCCGACAGCGTTCGCCACTTCTTTCGCGTCGCCGCCGAGACCCTCGATCAGAGGAATTGACCCCACAAGGGCTGAACTTCTGACGTAGTGACCGGGCATGACGCTCTCCGCAGGAATTGCGCGTAATGTCAACAAAAATGCGCGTAAAGTCAATCCGTAATTTTACGATCGATGCAGAATCCAGCCCAGAGTACCCTTGTCATGCAGTGACTTCGGGCTTTATATCTTTCCGAAATCGCCCGCACTTGCCATTGCTGCCCTAGTCCGCGCACTCGTGTACTACGCGGTGATGGTCATGTACGCGACACGGCCTGCCATTAAAAGCACATTGCGGGTTTGGAACCAGGAGATCTATGCCGTTCGTCCATGCTTCAGCCTGGCGCTGTGAGCCTCCGGCTCGTTATCTGAATTCTCGTCGATTCACCGCTTGCCGTCTGATCCTGTCGATTCAACGAGGTGGCTGCATCCTAACGTCCGGTATGCGCACGAGCAAATGCTTTGCGAGCAGAGTCCGTGACACGAGATGCCCAAGCTATCTACAGTCAAACGGTTTCTCCAAAATTCGCCATCTTATTAACGTCATGCCATCGAGCACTGGACCATGTTCAAGAACAACCTGAAAGCTGTCATGACGCACCTTCCGGGTCTCAGTCTGAAGCAGCGATTGAGCTTGGTGTTTGTGCTGCTCGCATTGATGACAATCGTCACAGCAGGGATTGGAATCCAGGGGATCCTGCAGGCAAATGAGCACAGCCAGTACACGTTCGAGAAACTTACGAAGCCAGGTCAGGCGATCGAAAGCTCGTACATCACGACGCTGGTCGAGGTAATCCAGTTGATGGAGGCCATCAGTGCTTCGGATGCGGCGACGCGCAATGATCGACTCGATCTCATTGAAAAACTCCAGAAGGACAGTGATGAAGAATTCAACCGATTCGTTGCGAACGAGAAGGCGATCACCATCCAGCCAATTGTCAATGATGTACTACGTGATCACGAGAAATTCCGGCAGGCTTTCCTGAAAGCAGTGCAACTGTTTCAGGCGGGCAATGTAGATGCAGCGCTGTCCGCTGAAACGGATGAGGTCCGCCCGTACGGTGTCTCGCTCTTCCAAAGTGTCGTGAAGCTAAGTGCGATGCTCCGCTCCGAGGCCGAGATTGCCAACGAACGCAACGTGCAGTCGTACTATCGTATGATGACGATGATGGTGTCCGTTGTTGTCGGCGGCCTTCTGATCGTGGGTACATATGGTTGGAAGCAGCTGCAGACGACCGGTCGAAACATATCCGGCATCGAGGACACCCTTCAATCCATCGCCCATACGCTTGATCTAACCAAACGCGCGCCAGTTGAGCGTATGGACGAAATCGGCCGCGCGGCCACGGCATTCAACGAGTTGATCCACCAGTTCACCGGATTGATCTCACAGGTCAAAACGACTGCAAGCGCGGTGGGCACTGCCACGCAGGAAATTGCGACTGGTAACCTCGATCTATCTGCACGCACCGAACAGCAAGCGGCGTCGCTCGAAGAAACGTCGGCAAGTATGCGCGAACTGCTCGATCGCGTGAAACAGAATACAGAGAACGCACAACAGGCCAACGAACTTGCAATCACGGCGTCTGAGGTCGCGATGAAAGGCGGACAGGCTGTGTTCCAGGTCGTAAGCACGATGTCGGCGATCACCGCTTCGTCCGGCAAAGTTGTGAACATCATTAGCCTGATCGAGAGCATTGCCTTCCAGACTAACATCCTCGCGCTGAATGCAGCAGTCGAAGCCGCTAGAGCCGGCGAACATGGCAGAGGTTTCGCCGTTGTGGCGGGAGAAGTGCGCTCGCTCGCGCAGCGCTGTGCCACTGCTGCGAAAGACATCAAAACGCTCATCGATGATTCGGCCGAGCAGGTCGGCCGCGGAAGTGCTCTCGTGGACAATGCAGGAAAGACTATCGACGAAGTTGTGTCACGCGTTCGACACGTCGCTTCGATTATGGGTGAGATCAGTCTTTCGTCCCAAGAGCAAACATTAAGCCTCGATCAAATCGGCACAGCAATGTCACAGATCGATGGCGTCACACAACAGAACGCGGCATTGGTTGAAGAAGCAGCCGCCGCAGCGAACGCGCTGAACGATCAGGTCACCGAGCTTGATCATGCAGTGGAAGTATTTAGATTGACATAGGTGACGGTTGACTATCAGCAGCAGCACTCGCACCGAATCACTCGTAGTCAACGGATCTCCTGGATTTTTTTCTCAGATCGAGATTTTTTGGAGTTACAGACACATTTACAGATTAAGTGCCCCCCAAATATCCCGCGCTCGCGGCGGAATTTAGCGATCTTTCATCTGGATAGGCCCAGCCCACATCATGTATTTCGGGTCGCCCGACAGTACACGTACTCATCAGGAAGCATGCCACACGCGTGCCACGGCGGCCAGAAGCTCAGGAAGGCCGCTGTTAAAGCAGGTGATCGTACGCGTAATCTGCGAGACGGGGCACACGGGTGAGCCGGTCATCCGGAATGCTGTTTGTGAAATGCAATCGCGGACATGCACGGTGAACTTCCACCAGTTGATCTACCTGTATTCCTGGCATTGACTTACTGCGATAACTGCGAATCTTACCTAAATTGAAAATATTCGAAATTTATTAAGGATGCCAAATGTTATTGATAAATTGCTCTGCGATTTTTCATCCGAACGTCTGGCATCCCCAGCTACGGGGACCGTTCACGCATCCAATGAAGAGCAGACACGACACGGGTTCTGCGCCACGGGATCGCCGACAGATCACGCTCGCTTTTAGACGACGCGCTCGCCCCTACAGGTAAATCAGCACAACCGCTTTTATTGAAAAACCTTAGTAGAAAAAGCTTTTATCACATAGTTTCACACATAGGAGGATGACATGAAGAAGTACTGTATATTTGCAATCCCGGCTTTCATCTCGATGAGCGCCATCGCCCAAAGTAGTGTCACCCTCTATGGGCTGATCGACGAAGGGATCGGTTATACGAACAACGCAAGCGGCAAGTCGTCCTGGAATACGCAGAACGGCTGGGTCGCAGGTGATCGGTGGGGCCTGCTGGGATCGGAAGATCTCGGTGGCGGCATGAAGGCAATTTTCCGCCTGGAAACCGGCTTCCTGCTTGATAACGGACGATCGCTCGTCTCGGGTGAAATGTTTGCGCGTCAGTCGTACGTGGGTCTGCAAAGTGATACGCTTGGTACCCTGACGTTTGGGCGGCAATATGACACCGTCGCGGACATGATTGGACCGCTGACCATGAATGGCTCGTACGCCGGCTGGCCCTTCTCCCACCCGTTTGACAACGACAACACCGATGACACGTTTCGCGTCAACAACTCAGTAAAGTACTTGAGTCCGAGGTTCAATGGGCTTCAATTCAGCGGTCTCTACGGTTTCAGCAATCAGGCCGGCGGATTCGCCAACAATCGTGCCTTCAGCGCGGGCATCACCTATACCACAGGAGCGTTAGACCTCGGCGCAGCGTACTTCCAGGCGAACAATGGGGGGGCGAACCAAGGGGGGGCCATGCCGGGTCTCAATGGCGTAGGTGCGTATGGCGACGTGAACTTTATCGCGAAACGTCAGCGCGTCTATGGAGCAGGTGCGAAATACACATTTAATTCCGTTGCGCTCGGCGTGGTGTACACGCACTCGTCCTTTGACGATCCAGTGTCGTCAATCTATACCGGGCCGTTCGGCGCTAGCGCCCAGTCTCTGAAGTTCGACAATTTCGAAGTCAACGCGAAATACCAGTTCAACCCTGCCCTGTTTGCCGTCGCAATGTATACGTTCACCCGAGGACACTATAGCGCGGGCGCGACGAATGCAAAGCCCGACTGGAACCAGGGCGCTCTCATGCTGAACTATTCCCTCTCGCGGCGCACCAGTGTGTATACGCAAGTAGCCTATCAGCACGTGAGCGGCGGAACGACGGGTACAGGACTCGACAATGCCTTCGTGCTCGGTGCCGCAGGTCCGTCCTCGACCCGTTCACAGGTGCTCACACGCATCGGCCTTTTCCATACGTTCTGACCGAACGCGCCGCCGGGTTTACCCATCGTCGTGTGAAAAATCGTGTGACCGGACAGGAAGCCAACTCCCGTTCGGTCACTTTTCTATTTCCGCTGCTCTGCGCGTCAATCAAAGAAGATGTGCTCGTCACATAAGGCTGCGATTCTCAACTCCTTGCTCCGCCATCATCTTTGGCTGGGCAAGCATCAACTGAGATCAGGCGATCCTTCTCTCGCGCAATCACCCAGCAAAGCCATGGTGCACCGCGTTGTCTGCGCGAAGGTATGGCCCTCGGGGGCACTCGAACGCCGCGCCAATCTGCACCTAAAGCTTGCATGCAATTCGGTCTCGATCACAGTGGCACAAGGATTCTGCGACGAGCGATGTCATATCAACTTTGCGTTGATCCTCTTCCGCTAAATTGAAATGTCGTGTTCGCGGGTTCATGCTGCTTGACCGGCTGAAGGCATCAAAGTGGTAGCCGATCACGCCTGATGAGCTGGCGCGCCGCGGAACGGTTGGGTCTGAGTCCGCGCAGGTCGAATGGCTCGTGATCCGCTACCGCGAAGAAGGCGCCGCCGGCCTCGTTTCTCAGCGGCGCGGTGCACGCAGCAATCACCAGTTGCTGCAGACGCTGCTTGAGCGGGCACCTGATGACGGACGCAGGTCTGTGGGTGCCGCGCCGGCAGCAGCCACCGAAGGTCTACCAGCCGCGCGCGGCGCGCGTTTTTGTGGATATATGTGCTATTTTGTGGCTTTGTGGCAATGGCGATCCGTCCTGCTGTCGCGTGCCGCGCGACATGGCAGCGCGATAACCTCTCCCTGCTTTTTCACCCAACTCACCATGCACCCGTTGCTACGCCGCGCCGAAATCCTGCGGATTGCCCAGTCACCAGGCATCACGTCGACCAGCCGGTTCGCACAACCATCTAGCGTCATTGCACGCGCCTGCGTCGAACATAGCCGCGAAATCACCATCCGCCGGTCACCACAATTAGCATGACGATGACACTGCCGGTCTTTTTCGCGGTGCTGTCGGCTGCACTGCTGCATGCGGGCTGGAACGCGTTGCTCAAGCTGCGGCTCGATCCTTTTCTGGCGATGACCTTGCTATGCATCGCGTGCGGCTTGATAGCGCTGCCGTCGCTGCTGTTCACCGGGCTCGCGCGCCCTGCCGCGTGGCCTTGGGTAGCGGCATCGGTCGCGCTTCATTTCGGCTACTACGTGTGTCTGAGCGAAGCGTACCGTCGCGCCGACATGAGCCAGATCTACCCGATTGCGCGCGGCTGCGCTCCGTTGATGACCACGTTCGTGTCGCTGACGATACTGCGCGAGACGATGAGCGCCGGCAGCATTGCAGGCGTCGTGTTACTCGGCAGCGGCGTGTTGCTGCTGTCACTCCGCGGCCATCATCACAGCGCGGCGGAAAATCGCGTCGCGCTCGGCTTCGCGCTGCTGACGGCGATGACGATTGCGGGATACACGGTCGTCGATGGCGTGGGCGCGCGGGCGGCCGGCAGCCCGAATGCCTATGCGGCGACTCTGTTCGTCTTCGATGCCTTGCCGATGCTGGCGCTGTGTCTGTACCGCCATGGACTCGCCGGCATGGCGCCGATGCGGCGTTTCCTGCTGCCGGGTTTCGCGGGCGGCGCGATGTCGCTGGCGGCCTACTGGATCGTGATCTGGGCGATGACGCTCGCGCCGATCGCGCTCGTCGCAGCGGTCCGCGAGACGAGTGTGGTGTTCGCCGGCTTCATCGCCGTGTACGTGCTGAAGGAGCCTTTCAGCCGCGTGCGTGCCGCGGCTGCCACATTGACGGTGGCCGGCCTCGCGCTGATGCGGCTTTTCTGAGCGCAGGCGCGGGCCTTCGCGACGGCAGTGCGGTCCTCGTCCGCGCTGAGCGGGGCCGCGGGCGGCCGACCCGCTCACCGCTCACCCGCTCCCAGCCGCTCGCCTCCCCCTCCTCCACGCCTGCCCTGAGCAGATTTATCCCAATCACAGACGCCGCTGCCATAACAGTCGCAGCCTTCACCACCACATCGAGCCACCATCTCACAGCCTTCACATATGTGGCAAATAATGGCGTATTGACTGTATTTGTTGCGACCCGTAAAGTGAGCAAAGTGGCTTCAAGCACCGCAAAGCACCCGCACAGCACCAGAATCGCCCTCCAGGAGACATCGATGACCGGTTCCCCCCACGCCTCGCCGGCTAGTTCCGAAACCGGCGATCCGCTATTGCTCACGCCAGGCCCGCTCACGACCTCGCGCACAGTCAAGACCGCGATGATTCACGATTGGGGCTCCCGGGATGCCAACTTCATCGAGATCAATCGCTCCGTGCTGGCGCGCCTCACCGCGATCGCCAATGGCGCGGACGACTGGGTGAGCGTGCCGATGCAAGGCTCGGGTACCTTCGCGGTCGAAGCGATGCTCACGACCCTCGTGCCGCCCGGCGGCGAAGTGCTGGTGCTGATCAACGGCGCCTACGGCAAGCGTGCCAAACGCATTCTCGAGATCGCCGGACGCAAGACCGTTGTGCACGAAACTGCCGAAGATACGCCGCCCGACCTCGCCCATATCGAGAAGGTGCTGGCCGCCACGCCGTCGATCACGCATGTGTTCGTGGTCCACTGCGAAACCACCTCGGGCATCCTGAATCCGATTGCGCAGATCGGCGCAATCGCGGCCCGCCACGGCAAGAGCTATCTGGTCGATTCGATGAGCGCATTCGGCGCGTTGCCTATCGACGTGCGGGCCATGCATATCGATGCCATCGCCGCTTCATCGAACAAATGCATCGAAGGCGTGCCGGGTTTGGGCTTCGTGATCTGCCGGCGCGAAGCGCTGTCGCTCGCCAAGGGCAATGCGACGACGCTCGTGCTCGATCTTCACGACCAATGGACCAACCTCGAAAACACCAGCCAGTACCGCTTCACGCCGCCCACCCACGTGATCGTCGCGTTCCATCAGGCACTGCAGGAATTCGATGCCGAAGGTGGCGTCGCCGGACGTGGTGCGCGCTATCGCAACAACTGCGGGATTCTCGTCGAAGGGATGCGCGCGCTCGGCTTCAAGCCGTTGCTGCCCGAAGCGTTGCAAGCGCCGATCATCGTGACCTTCCACATGCCGGAGGACCCACGCTTCGAATTCCAGCGCTTTTACGACAGCCTGAAAGCGCGCGGCTATGTGATCTATCCGGGCAAGCTGACGGTGGCCGACTCGTTTCGTATCGGCTGCATCGGCCATCTCGGCGAGCGCGAAATGCGCGCCGCGCTCGGCGCGATCGGCGAAGTGCTCGATGAGATGGGCGTGAGCCGGCCCGTCGCCCGAACCGCTTGAAGGGGCAAAGGAGGATCCGATGAGCACGCTGCACGATACCGAACTGAGCGTCAACGGTCGCGATTACCGGTTTCCTTCGGTGCCAGTCGTCGTTATCTGCCTCGACGGTTCGGAGCCCGCCTATATCGAGGAAGCCGCGAAGGCCGGGCGCGCGCCCAATCTCGCGAAACTGCTGCGCACCGGCACGAGCCGCATCGCGCAGTGCGTGATTCCGAGCTTCACGAACCCGAACAATCTATCGATCGTCACGGGCCGGCCGCCGAACGTGCATGGCATCGCCGGCAACTACTTCTACGACCGCGCGAGCGGCGAAGAAGTGATGATGAACGACGCGCGCTTCCTGCGCGCGCCGACACTGTTCGCGGTGTTCCACGATGCCGGTGCCAGGGTCGCGGTGGTCACCGCGAAAGACAAACTGCGTACGCTGCTCGGCAAGGGGCTCGACTTCGCGAGCGGGCACGCGATCGCCTTCTCGGCCGAAAAAGCCAACGAGGCAACGCGCGAGCGCAACGGTCTGGGCGACGTGCTCGCGTATGTCGGCAGGCCGCTGCCCGATGTGTATTCGGCGGACCTGTCCGAGTTCGTATTCGCGGCGGGCGTGAAGCTACTCGACAGCTTCCGGCCCGACCTGATGTACCTGTCGACGACCGATTACGTGCAGCACAAGGCCGCGCCGGGTTCACCGAAAGCCAACGCGTTCTATGCGATGTTCGACCGTTATGTCGGTGCACTTGATGCGGCGGGCTGCGTGCTCGCCATTACCGCCGATCACGGCATGAACGACAAACATCGCGCGGATGGCGCCCCCGACGTGCTGTACCTGCAGGATCTGTTCGACGAATGGACAGGCACCGGACGCTCGCGCGTGATTCTGCCGATCACCGATCCGTACGTCGCGCATCACGGCGCGCTGGGTTCTTTCGCGACGATCTATCTGCCCGACGGTGTCGACGCAGCGCAAGCATCGGAGCTGCTCGAACGGCTGCGCCGGACCGACGGTATCCAGCTCGCGTTGACGAGCGCCGAGGCTTGCGAGCGCTTCGAGTTGCCGCCCGACCGGATCGGCGACATCGTCGTGATCGGCACCCGCGCCAAAGTGTTCGGCACCAGCGCGAAACGTCATGACCTGTCGGGGCTGACCGAACCGCTGCGCTCGCACGGCGGCGTCTCGGAAGAAAACGTGCCGCTGATCGTCAACCGCAAAACCGACTGGCCGGCGGACCGCGCGTTGCGCAACTTCGACATTTTCGACGTTGCGCTGAACCACGTGCTGCAGACCACCGAATAGCACCCTGCTCGCAACGGCCCGTGCGTGTCGCGCGTGTCGCATTAGCACGGCGCCGCGCGGCCCCTACCGTATCACTGGACGAGGTATTCGATGAACGTGATGAGCAAACCCGCAGTCAGGCAGGAAGCGATGCGCATCGCCGGCCGGCACGTGAGCACCGACGAACTGATCGACGTATTGAACCCGTACACCAACGAAGTCGTGGGGACCGTGCCCGCAGGCCGTCCCGAGCATGTACAGGAGGCATTTGCGAAAGCGCACGCATTCAAGCCGCGGCTCTCGCGTTTCGAGCGCCAGCGCATCCTGCAGCGCACGGCCGAATTGCTGAGCGAGCGCAAGGAAGACTTCGCGCGCCTGATCACCGCGGAATCGGGGCTGTGTTGGAAGGATGGTCTCTATGAGGCGAGCCGGGCCTTCGACGTGTGGTCGTTCGCGGCGCAACTCACCTGCAGGGACGACGGTGAGATCTATTCCTGCGATATCAGTCCAAACGGCAAGAACCGCAAGATCTTCACGACGCGGCTGCCGCTGCTCGGCGTGATCTCGGCGATTACGCCGTTCAATCATCCGTTGAACATGGTGAGCCACAAGCTTGCGCCCGCCATCGCGACCAACAACCGCGTCGTGCTCAAGCCCACCGAACTCACACCGCTTACCGCGCTTGCGCTGGCCGACGTGCTCTACGAAGCGGGCCTGCCGCCCGAGATGCTGAGCGTCGTCACCGGCAATCCGCGCACGATGGGCGACGCGATGATCACCGATCCGCACGCGGATCTGATCACGTTCACGGGTTCCGTGCGGGTCGGCAAATACATCGCGCAACACGCCGGCTATCGCCGCACGGTACTGGAACTCGGCGGCAACGATCCGCTGATCGTGATGGAGGATGCCGACCTCGACAAGGCCGCGCAGCTTGCGGTGACCGGTGCAACGAAGAACTCCGGGCAGCGCTGCACGGCGGTCAAGCGGATTCTCGTCGTGCAAAGCGTCGCCGATGAATTCGTCGAACGCGTGCTCGTGCATGCGAAGAAACTGAAGTGCGGCGATCCGATGGACCCATCCGTCGACGTCGGCACCGTGATCAACGAGGCGGCCGCGCAACTGTTCGAGCGTCGGGTTGCCGACGCACAGGCGCGCGGCGCGCGCGTGCTGTACGGCGCGCCGCGCCAGGGCGCGCTGTTTCATCCGACCGTGGTCGACCACGTGCCATACGACTGCGAACTGGTGCACGAAGAGACCTTCGGCCCGGTGATCCCCATCATTCGCGTGCCGGACGTGCTCGATGAAGTGATCCGGATTTCGAACTCGACCGACTATGGTCTTTCGTCGGGCGTCTGCACGAACCGGCTCGACTACATCACGCGCTTCGTGAAGGAACTGGAGGTCGGCACCGTGAACGTGTGGGAAGTGCCCGGCTATCGCACGGAGATGTCGCCGTTCGGCGGCATCAAGGATTCGGGCAATGGCTACAAGGAGGGCATGGTCGAGGCCATGAAAAGCTATACGAACGTGCGGACCTGGTCGATGCCCTGGGAGTGAGCAGCGGGAGAACCGACTGAAGAGCCACGCACGTTGCAATCCGGCGCAAGGGGAGATCCACTGGGCTCAGGCGCTGCTCGTTTCGGGCTCGCCACATGCCGCCGTGCCCTACTCTCGCGGATCGAACAGACTCAGATAAAGCGCTTCGATCGCCCGCCTGCCCGGCATCGCCGGATGCAGCAGCGACGCATCCAGCCATGCTCCGGGCGTGCCGAAACGATAGTCTTCGACATGGCCGAACAGCGGTTGAAGATCGACATGCGCGAGCCCTTCTTCGATTGCAGGCGAACGGTCGGCATCTCGACGAAGATGCTGATCGAGAAGATCCGCAATGGGCGGCTCGATTTCGCGCTGTGCCCGATTGCGCCGCAAGTCAGCGACGTTGATCTGAATATCGAGCGCTTGTACCGCTCGGAAGCCAGCATCATCGCGCGCAAGGGACATCCGCTCGCGCATGTCACGTCCGTGCGCAAGCTGGCGGATTGCGAATGGGTCAGCATCCGTCCGGCGAGGATCGTCGGCGGCGCGGAAAACCGGCTGATCAGCCGCCGTTCATCGCCGTTGACCATGGTCGCGCAGGAACTGGGCAGCATGCTGATTTCGTACTCGCGTCTGTTGCATGGTGCCGGATCGGTGCGAAGCCAAGCCGAAAAAAGCCGAGCGCGGCGGTTCGCTCAAGCATCTGGCTGCATTGGGTGGACCTGTGCCTGTCGTGGTCCGCCCTCGCCTCGATCAGTCCGACAGCGTGCCGTTCAGATCCTCGTGACGCAGCGCGCCGCCGTTGATGTTCACTTCCCGCCGGAACACGAGCCGCGTGCCGTCGAATTCGGCGATGACAGTGTCGCGAAACGCGGTTTCGGCAAAAATCCACGTCATCTGCAAGCGCCGTTCGTCGACCCAGCACGCGCGCGCGACGACCGGGCTGTGGACCAGGTGATAACCGTGATGCAGATCGCTGCCGGGCATGTCGGTACGCGTTTCGATCCAACGGTCGAAGCCCGCGACGATCGTGTGAGGCCCGTGCGCATCGATGAGTCTGAATGTGCAGCGATCGTCCGCGAAACCGAATTCGAGCGTTTGCACGCCGTGCGGGTTCGACGCGATCGTGAAACGCCGCGCGCCGGAATTCATCGGCGCGCGCACCGCGCGATCCGCGAGCTTCCACGGCGCGGGCGCATCGGGGCTCTGCCATGCGGCGAGTCTGGCCGTGAGACGCGCATCGGCCGCGGCGGCTTCGCGTGCGGCGGTGCTGTCCGCCTTCGGATCACGAAATGCCACCGGAAAATAACGGTCGATATGCGGAAACAATCGTCCACTGCCCTTGATTGCGCCGGTGACGGCAAGCGCCGCCCCATGCGCGGGGAACACCGTGACCATCTGCACGAACCGGCCAATTGCGCTGAAGTTGCCGTCGCCGCGGGTCCACCAGTGATAGCCATATTTGAACGGCTCGCCATGCGGCTGGGTCGCCTGCTTCACCCATTGTTCAGGCAACAGACGGCGCCCTTCCCAAACACCGTTTTGCGCGTGCAGAAGGCCGAGCTTCAGCATATCGGCCATCGTGGCCGTCAGACCGTTGCCGCCCGGATTGATGCCGTCGGGCCCGATGTCCCACTTTTCGCCGTGGATGCCGAGCGGCTCGAAGATGCGCGGTTTCAGATAGTCGTGCAGCGTCTCGCCGGTCACGCGGCTCAGGATCGCCGACAGCACGTAGCTCGCCGCGCTGGTGTACATGAACGCGCTGCCCGGTTGATGCACGAGTGGGATCCTGAAAAACTCGGCGATCCAGCTCGACTGCAACGAACGCCATGCCGCGCCGGAGGTCTCCCCTTCGTGACCGGTGCGCATCGTCAGCAGATCTTCGATCGTCATTTGCGCGAGCCAGTCCTGGCCATTGCCGGCTGAGGCGTCCGGCGCGGGACGCGCCTCGGGGAAAAAGTCCACGACCTTGTCGTCGAGCCGGAACAGCCCGTCGGCCAGCGCCAGACCGATCGCGCACGCTGTGAAGCTCTTCGCCACCGAGTGCAGGATGCGCGGGCGGTCCGCGCGATACGGCCAGCGCCATGCCTCGGCGACGACATGGCCGCGGTGATACAGCATCAACGAATGCAGGTCGAGGCCGGCCGCGTCGACGTCGTCGAGAAAAGCGCCGATCGCATCGGCATCGGCGCCGGTAGTGGACGGCGCGGCGCGCGTCAGCCCATCTCGATGCGGCGCGGTGGCCAGGACCGCGGTCGATGTGGTGGCTGGATCGACGGCACGGTCGGACATGAATTCTCCCTATGGAACGCTGGATCGACGATAACGGCGGCAAACAACGCCGGGCACCGCATGCGGCGCCCGGCGCAATGATCGTAGACTGCCCCGCCTTACGAAGGAAGCCAGTTCAACCAGTCATTATCCGGAAATCGGATCGGCGTGAAGCAGGCGCGAGCCGAGCGCGTCGGCGACCCGCGCGCCGAATGCGCGGCAGCTCATCGTGCCGCCCAGATCCGCGGTGCGGGTTGCGCGATCGGCCAGCCCCGTGTCGACGGCGGCGTCGATCGCGTCCGCGGCGGCAATCAAAGCGGCTTGCGCGCGATGTTTGCCGATCCAACGCATCAGCATGCCGACGGACAGGATCATCGAGGTCGGATTGGCCTTGTCCTGATGCTGGATATCCGGCGCCGAGCCGTGTTGCGCCTGCGCGCAGGCCGATTTTTGTCACCAGGCGAGCGGGTACGGCGCGGTCGTTGTCCTTGTTGTTGGTTCGCCGTTGCCGGATTGAACAGCACGGCACGCCCGCCAGCCCTTTTTTCTGACAGGCACGCTTCTTTGATTGCATTTTTCCAGATACAAATGCAAAAATAGCGCAATGGAAAACAACTATTCCCCAACCCAGGCGCGGCTCGTGGTCGACGGCGCCAGCTTTCGCTATGTCGATCTGCCCGGCCTATTCGGCGACACGTTGCGCAAGCTGCCGGTCGTGCTGCGTCTGCTGCTGGAAAACGTGGTCCGCAACACGGATGGCGACGAGCGGCGCGCAGCCGTCGAAGGCATTCTCGGCTGGACCGCGCGCGCGACCAGCGAGACGGAGATCGCATTCCAGCCGAGTCGGGTGCTGATGCACGACACGACCAGCACTCCCGCGCTCGTCGACATCGCCGCGATGCGCGACGCGCTCGCCGAAGCCGGCGTCGATCCCGCAGTGCTCAATCCCGTGCTGCCGGTCGACTCGTCGGTCGACCACTCGCTCGCGGTCGAACATTTCGCGAGGCCGGACGCGGCGCCGCTCAATCTGCAGCTCGAACTTCGCCGCAACGCTGAGCGCTACCGGTTTCTGCGCTGGGCGTCCGGTGCGCTCAAGGGTGTGCGGATCCATCCGCCGGGCACCGGGATCATGCATACGATCAACCTGGAGCAGCTCGCGAGCGTGGTGTCGGTCGTCGATCACGCCGGCGAAACCTGGGCCGTGCCCGATACGCTGATCGGTACGGACAGTCACACGCCGATGATCAACGGCATCGGCGTACTCGGCTGGGGCGTGGGCGGACTCGAAGCGCAGACGGTGATGTTCGGCATGCCGGTGATGCAACGTATTCCCGACGTCATCGGCGTCCGTCTGAGCGGCGCGCTGCGCGCGGGCGTGCTGGCCACCGACCTCGCACTGACCGTCACGCACCGGCTCCGCGAGATCGGCGTGTCGGGCGAGTTCGTCGAGTTCTTCGGGCCGGGCGTCGCGACGCTAAGCGCGGGAGAACGCTCGGTCGTCGCGAACATGGCGCCGGAATACGGCGCGTCGACAGGATTCTTTCCGGTCGATCGGCACACGCTGACTTACCTGCGCTCGACGAATCGTTCCGCCGACGCGATCCGGCTGGTCGAAGCGTTCACCAGACAGACCGGCCTGTGGTTCGATCCGGCCAACGAGCCGCGCTATACGAAAACCATCAGCATCGATCTCGCGAGCATCGGCATGCACGTGGCAGGACCGCGCCGCCCGCAGGATCTGCTCGATTATTCGCAGATGCCGGCCGCGCTGGCGAAGCTCGCATTCCAACCCGCGCGCGTGCACCCCGCGATGCCGCCGCATCCCGTGGCAATCGCCGCGATCACGAGTTGCACGAACACATCCGATCCGGCCTTGCTGATCGCTGCCGGGCTGGTTGCGCGCAACGCGCGCGCGCTGGGGCTCAAGGTGCCCGCATGGATCAAGACCTCGCTCGGCCCCGGTTCGCCTGCTGCCGCCGCGTATCTCGAACGCGCGGGTCTGCTCGACGAACTGGCCGCGGTCGGCTTCGATATCGTCGGATACGGCTGCACGACATGCATCGGCAATTCCGGCGCGCTGACGGAACCGATACGCGCGGCAATGGCCGACCAATCGGTTTATCCGGTGGCGGTGCTGTCGGGCAACCGGAACTTCCCCGGCCGCATCCATCCGGACATGGACCTCGGTTTCATCATGTCGCCGCCGCTCGTGATCGCGTTTGCACTGGCGGGCAACGCGGCGATGGATTTGAGCAGCGAGCCGCTTCAAACAACAGCCGACGGCAAGCCGGTCTATCTCAGCGATCTGTGGCCGACGACGCAGCAAGTTGCGGAACTCGTCAGCGCGGCGGCCGATCCGCTCGACTACCCGCGCGCGTTCGCGCTGGCGAGCCGCAATCCGTCATGGCACGAGCTCGATGCACCCAGCGGCGCGCGGTTTCCGTGGAGTCCGACGTCGACCGCGCTGCGCCGGCCGCCGTTTGCGTCGGTCGCCGAAGGCAGTCAGCTCGGCCGCTACCGTGCTTATCCGTTGCTGGTACTCGGCGACGACATCACGACCGATCACATCTCGCCTGCCAGCGGCATTCCGAAAGACAGCTTCGTCGCCGACTTTCTGGTCTCGCGCGGAGACGACCGCGACGATCTCAACGTGTTCGCGTCGCGCCGTGGCAACTGGGAAGTGATGATGCGTGCGGCGTTCTACAACCGCACGCTGGTGAACCGGCTGCGGGCCGGCATGCCGGTCGCTCATACGTTGCATGTGCCGAGCGGCGACGTGCTGCCGATTTTCGAGGCCGCCACGCGCTATCGGCAAGACGGCGACGCGGTAGTGCTGGTCGCGGGCGAGCGGTACGGCACCGGTTCGTCGCGCGACTGGGCTGCCAAGGGGCAGCGCCTGCTCGGCATTCGCGCGGTACTGGCGGTGAGCTTCGAGCGGATTCATCGCTCGAATCTGATCGGCATGGGTATTCTGCCGATACGCTTCGCACCTGGCATCAGCCCGAACACACTCGATCTGCAAGCTGGCGATATGCTCGAAGTCGATGCAACTGCCGATGCGCTGTCGCCCCGCTGCGCGATTGCCGTGCGTGTCGTGCGCGCGGATGGGCGCGTCGAACCGGTGGCGGCGACTGCCGCTGTCGAGACGCAACTGGAGTGTCGGCTGCTGCGTTCCGGCGGCGTAATTCCTCTGATATTGCAGAACACGCTGGCTGCACAAAAGGCTTGACCGTGACCACCATTGCGCTTGCACGCCGGCAAAAAGGACCATTCCGATGATCGAGCGTTCCATTGCGACCCAGATCATCGAGTTGATCAAGACCGAAGGACTGCAGGCCGGCAGCCATCTGCCCGCGCAGATGCTGGCCGACCGCTTGCGGGTGTCGCGCTCGCCGGTCAATGAGGCGCTCGCGCTGCTGCACGAAAAAGGCATGTTGACGCGCGAAAAGAATCGCGGCTTCTTCGTCGCAAAGCCGGTTGTCGAACCGCTTGCCGAGGTGGTTGGAGAACTGGGCCTCGATGAAACGGACCCCGTCACCCGCGTGTATTTCCAGATCGCCGACGACCTGCTGACGGGCAAGCTGTCCAATGAATTCCCGGAGCAACTGATCCGCAGCCGCTACAGCCTCACGAGCGCGCAACTGGGCGCCGTACTGGGGCGCATCGCTAACGAGGGCTGGGCCGAGCGCAAGCCCGGCTACGGCTGGCGATTCTCGCCGATGCTGACAACCACGGACAGTCTTCTGCAGTCGTACCGTCTGCGCCTCGCACTGGAACCGGCGGCGCTGCTCGAACCCGGCTATCACCTTGCGCCCAGGATTCTGCAGCGCTGCCGTGCCGTCGAACTTCATCTGCTCGCCGGTGGAATCGAAACCGATACCGCGGATCAACTGCACGATCGTGGCGTGCGTTTTCATGAATCGCTAGTCGAAGCGTCGGGCAACAGCTTCTTTATCGACGCGATCAAACGCGTCAACCGGGTTCGCCGGTTGCTGTCCTATCGATCGATGCAGCACCGCGAACGTTATGTGGAACACTGCAAGCAGCATCTGCATGTGCTCGATCTGCTCGAACGCGAGCGCAACGAAGAGGCATCCGAAACGCTCCGTCAGCATCTGTTGCATACGCTCGAGGCGCTGTCGCGCATCAGCGGAATTCTCAAACCTTGAACCGCGCTCGCCGAATGCGGCCAACCCGGAGTATCCATGAACATCGATCAAGCTGTCGTCACCGCGTTCACGCCGACTGGGAAGCTGCGCGCGTCGATCAATCTCGGCAACCCGATTCTCGCCAACCGGGATCCAGTTTCGGGCGAGCCTGTCGGCGTATCGATCGATCTCGCGCGCGCGTTTGCCGAACGCCTCGCGGTCGAACTGGAACTGGTGGTGTTCGACGCGGCGGGCAAATCCGTTGAAGCCGTGGGCGACGAGCGCGCCGATATCGGTTTTTTCGCGGTCGATCCGCTGCGCGGCCAGGCGATCGCCTTTACCGCGCCTTATGTGCTGATAGAGGGCTTCTACCTCGTTCGCGAGAACTCACCGATTCTCTCCAACCAGGATGTCGATCATTCGCACAATCGCGTCGCGGTTGGCAAAGGCAGCGCGTACGACCTGTATCTGTCGCGCGAGCTGAAAGCCGCGCAGATTGTCCGTGCGCCAACCTCACCGACCGTCGTGCAGACTTTCGTCGAACAGAACCTCGAAGTCGCGGCGGGCGTGAAGCAGCAACTCGAGGCGGACGCGCGCAAGCTGCCGGGATTGCGGCTTCTCGATCAGCGCTTCATGGTGATCCAGCAGGCGATGGGCACGCCCAAAACACGCGGTGACGCGGCAGCGGCGGTTCTGCGGCAATTCGTCGAAGAGATGAAAAAGTCCGGCTTCGTTTCGGCCTCGCTCGCGCGGCATGGCATTGCCGGCGCGTCGGTTGCACCTGCTGCCTGATCACCAGGCCCTACCGCGCCATCACCATCCCGAACGTTTTCAGCCTGGCCGCTCGCACCGATCGGCCAGGCTGGCTCATTGTCTGAACGTATCGTTGCATGCACGCATCGACGTGCGAGCCGGATATCGAAATAGTCGATCGCGATCGCTGGATTTGCCCTTCCAGGACGAATTCTGAATAACTACATTCTCCTTATCGATGAGGAAATAAACAGATAACAAGCGGATTTCCACATCAGTGCCCGAGCCACGTCGCGCCATTCAGCGATGCTCCCGGCAACTCGGCCAGTGACCCCTCTCGCCGATCGCATTTTCAGCATCATCTGACGTTCGGTTTGATGTAAAACGACCGCTATCAGAACAATCCGCCGGTGCAGTCGGTCAGTACGCCGCAGAACCTGTTCAACCGAGTCGTGCTGCCCGCACCGGTGCGTACCACGCCGATCGTCGAACTGCCGCAGGACAGCCGGGACACCGGCGTCTATATTTACGGCGCGGTGACGATCGCCAATCGCCTGACGGCCATCGGCGTAACTTTTCTGTTGCGCCCCGATACCTTGATCTACGCGAGTTATATGACTGGGCTGCAGGAAACCGGGCTCGCGCCGACCACGGCCGTCAACGCATTCCAGACGCTGTTGCCGACCACTGCGAAGCAGAAGGAAATCGGTATCCGTTCGACCGCTCTTTACGGCCTCAGTACGACCCTCGCGTACTTCGACATCAACCGCGGTACCGAGCAGCTCAACGAGCAGAATGTGTTCTGGTCGACGGCCGCTCGATCTACTAGGGGGTTGAGGCGTCGCTTGGCGGTGAAGTCAACCGGGGGTGGTCATTCAACGTCGCTGGTCAGTATCTGCATGCAGGCACTTCGGGTGCGTCGAATCCGGCGCTGTCGGGCACCCAACCCGAGAACACGCCCAACTTCACGCTGAGCATGAGCGTTACCTATCACCCGTGTATCCTGCCCGGCAGCAGTCTGAGCGCGGGCATGTTCCGCACCGGCGCGCAAGCGGTCAATAACGCGAATCAGGCGTTCATCCCCGCTTACACGGTGTACACGCTCTGCGCCGGCTACGCAACGCGTATCGCGGGCCATCGCACGACGTTTGCGCTGAACGTCAATCGCCTCACCAACGACCGGCATTATTCCGCCGCAGGTAACGGGTTGCTGATCGTCGGGCCGGCGCGCTCGATCCGCTTTTCGGCCCGGACCGAGTTTTAAGCAAAGGGTTGCGGCGGAGCTTGCCGGATCTGTCTGGCGCGGAGCGGGTCTGCGCGGGTTGGCGGCTGGCTGGCTCCGCGCCGCTTCACTGCGACAAACTCCCCGCGTAAACACTCAAATCCCGATTCTCGCGAAGCACCTGCTGATACAAGCCCTGAAAACCGAGCCACGCGACATAGTCCGACGCCAGATGCCGACGCGTCGCGCGCGCTTCGTCGGCGCTGAGCGGCTGCAACGGTCCGGCTGCCTCGGCGAGCAGTTGCACCTGCGCACAACGCTCCATCGCAATGAAACGGTACAGCGCGGCATCGACGCTCGAGCCGATCGTCAGCAACCCGTGGTTCAACAGGATTGCGGCCTTGCAATCGCCCATCGTCCGCGCGATCCGTTCGCCTTCGTCCGTGGCCAGCACGACGATGTCGCCGCGGAACACCACGTGGTTTTCATAGAACTGGCAGGCCTCCTGGTTGATCGGTTCGAGTAGTCTTTCGCGCGCGGCGAATGCCCGGCCATAGGTCGTATGCGTATGCACCGCCGCCGTCACCGAATGATTGACGCGATGAATGCCGCAATGAATCGCCACCGCCGCCGCGTTGATCGGCCCCGTCCCATAGTGCACGCCGCCATCGCTGTCGATACACATCAGGTCGTCCGGATGAATGGTCGAGAAGTGCTGCGCGTATTGATTGACCCAGTAACGGTCGGCGTGCTCCGGGTCGCGCACCGTCACGTGACCGGCAATACCTTCGGTCAGCCCGAAACGCGCGAGCAGCCGGAACCCGGCCGCGAGCTTCAGCTTGCAGTGACGCCGTTCGTCCTCGATGTTTTCATAGACGCGCGGCACCGGCAGTTTGCCGCCGATGGGAGTCGGGATCTGATAGTCGTCGTTCAAATCGGTCACGCACATACGACACCTTTGCAATGAGAGAAAAAATGCGCTGCTGCCGCGCTCGCGGACAGCGCGCTTTCAGTGCTCATTGTGTGGCGTTGGAATACCGGCGTCGATGGCGGTTTGCTCAATGTCCTGTGAGCTTTTGTCAATGGACTTCCTAAATGTCACAGGAGAGATACTTTTCGTGGATTGCCACGGAAATTCGGCGAGTGCTAAATGTTCTCCTGAACCACGCCCTCCTCTCTTCGTACGACCGGACTTCCGATGCCGAATCCCGCTACCGAGAACGCACTGCCGCCTGACCTGATGAAGCGCATCGTATGGCGCCTCGCCCCACTGATGGTGCTGATGTACGTGGCCAATCAACTCGATCGCGCCAACGTCGGTTACGCGTCGTTGACGATGAACGCGGAACTGGGCATGAACGCCGCGCAATACGGACTGTCGGCGAGTCTGTTCTTTCTCGGCTACATCCTGTGCGAGGTGCCGAGCAATCTGTGCATGCATCGTTACGGCGCGCGGCGCTGGATGACCCGCATCCTCGTGAGCTGGGGGATCATGTCGTCGCTGACGAGTCTCGTGCCCGACGTTCACTGGCTGTACGCGGCGCGCTTCATGCTAGGCGTGCTGGAAGCCGGCCTGTATCCGGGCATGGTGTACTACCTGACGCTGTGGATGCCCGCGCGCAACCGCGTATGGATGATGTCGTTGTTCACGATGTCGATTCCGCTGACCGGCATGCTGGGCGCACCGGTGTCGACGTGGATCATGCAGCACGTGAGCGTGTTTGGCGTCACCGGCTGGCGCGCGATGCTGATGCTCGAAGGGCTGCCGGCCGTCGTGCTCGGCGCCGTCGCGTGGTTCTATCTGCCCGATGGCCCGCATGCGTGGCGAGGTTTGAGCGACGCCGACCGCCAGGCGATTCGCACGGCTTTGTCGCAAGAGCAGCAAGGCGCCGCGACGACGGTGCAACCGCACAACGTGCGCGCCGCGCTGACGAACCCGAAGGTCTGGGGGCTCGGCTTCGTGTACTTCGGCATCAACTCGGGAATCATCGGGCTGCTGTACTTCCTGCCGCAAGTGGTGAAGACGTTCAACGGCGGCGCGCACTATTCGCTGACGCAAATCGGACTGATCACGTCGGCGCCGTTTGCCGTCGCCGTGGTCAGCGTGATCGTGTGGGGCAGGATCGTCAGCCGCACGCGCGTGCATGCGCTCTATGTGGCGGGTCCGCTGCTGGTCTGCGCGGCGGCGCTCGCGAGCGCGCTCTATCTGGGTTCGCCGCTCGTCACGGTGGCGGTGCTAGCCGTCGGCACCTCTGCGTGTTTCTGCAGCATCAGCACGTTCTGGCAGATGCCGAGCCGCATCCTGACCGATCGTGCGGCGGCGGCCGGTATTGCGCTGATCACCAGCATCGGCGTGTCGTCGGGCTTTTTCATGCCGTATCTGATCGGCTGGGTGCGCGATGAAACCGGCTCGTTCCAGTTGGCGTTCATCGGCATTGCGGTCGCGATGATCATCGGCGCGGCGCTCGCGCTGATGCTCGACCCCGAGCGGCGCCGCGCACCGGTGGCGGGCATGGCACTAAAATGACCGGTTTGTCCGTGGAGGGCCAGCCGTGTCATTGCGCCGAGGAATCCCCAGTCTGAGCACGTTGCAGGCATTCGAAGCATCCGCCCGTCATCAAAGCTTTTCGAAGGCCGCCGCCGAATTGAATCAGACGCACGGCGCGGTCTGCAAAAAGGTCAACGAACTCGAAGCGAGCCTCGGCGTCGCGCTATTCGAGCGGGTCAAGCAGCGTCTGGTGCTGACCGAAGCCGGCGCCGACTACGCGCATCGGATCCGTATCAATCTGGAGCAGATCCGCCAGGACACTCATCAACTGCTCGCCGCGAACCGCGAAAGTTCGACGTTGCGCGTCGCCGTCGGCGTCACGTATGGCGCGCAGTGGCTGGTGCCGCGGCTGCCCGGATTTCAGCGCCTCTATCCAGACATCCATGTGCGCCTGACCGGTCGCGATCAGCCCACCTACTTCCATGATCTGAGCTTCGACGTCGCGATTCACTTCGAACAGTCGCCGCTGCCGGGGCTCGCCAGCAAACTTCTGCTGGCGGACGACGAAGTATGGATGGTGGCGGCGCCCGCCGTTGCCGACGAACTTGCGACGCGTGATATCGCGTCGATGCCGTGGATTCACACGCGCGATCTGCCGACGGTATGGATGGCATGGAGCGAAACCGCGGGGCTTGAAGAAACCCGGCACCTGCTGCGCGATGGCAGCGATCATTTCTTCGATTTCTTCATCATGGCGATTCGCGCGGCGGTCGCCGGCCTCGGCGTGGCGCTGCTGCCGCGCGTGCTGATCGAGCAGGAACTGGCGACGCGCCAACTGGTTCGCGTCAGCGACTACGCGGCGATCAACTCGCAGAAGACCTATCTGATGTTTCCGGAGCAGAAGCGCGACTGGGCTCCGCTTGCTGCGTTCGCCGCGTGGATCGAAGCGGAGATGACGCGTTATCGGGCGACGGCCTCATTGCCTCTTAACGCGGCACATCCCCTTTGAGCGTGATCCGCTGCATGACCCGCCTGAAGCCGTGATAGTCGTTGACCGGATTGTGCTGCGCCGAGCGATTGTCCCAGAACGCCAGCGCATTCGGCGTCCACACGAAACGGCAGGTGAACTCCGGCTTCACCTGATGCCGGAACAGAAACTCCAGCAGCGGTGCGCTCTCATCGTTCGTCATGCCGTCGATACCGACCGTATGCGCGATATTCACGTACAGGCTCTTGCGCCCGCTCTCCGGATGCGTGCGCACGATCGGATGCAGCGCGACCAGATCCTCGACCTTGGTGTCCTTGCCATCGGTGCGGATGCGATCCTCGCGCGTGCGCGACACGTCCGCCTTCGCCGACGAATTGATGCCCTTCAAGCCTTCGAGCAACCGCTTCATCGTATCGGACAGCGCCTCGTACGCGAGCTGCTGATTCGCGAACATCGTGTCGCCGCCATAAGGCGGAATTTCGCGCGACAACAGCATCGAGCCCATCGGCGGCACTTGCAGATACGTGGTGTCCGAGTGCCAGATACCGCCAAAATTGCTCCGCTCGTCTTCGAGCTTCTTCACTTCGATGATCGTCGGATAGCCGTCGATGCCCTTCACGAACGGATATTCGATCGGCTCGCCCATCGCGGTGGCGAAGTCGAGAAACTGCCGCGCGTTCAAATCCTGATCGCGCAGGAAGATAACCAGATGATCGTTTAGCGCGCCGCGCAGTTCGGCGGCCAGATCGCGCGATACACCTTTGGACAGATCGACGCCGGAGATTTCCGCGCCCAGCGCGCCGGCCACTTTTCGTATTTGCATGTGAGCTCCTTGATTCGTGGCGCGCGGCTTAGCTCGCGCCGAGCAGCATCGTCGATAGTGAGGGGAACACGCCGATCAGCGCGAGTACGGCCATCATGATGAACACGTACGGCAGCGTGCCGAGCACGATACGCCGCAACGGCACGTCGGGCGCCACGCTCTGAACGACGAACAGGTTCAGGCCGACCGGCGGATGAATCAGCGCCATCTCCATGTTGATCACGACCACCACGCCGAACCAGATCAGATTCCAGTGATACGCCTGCACCACGGGCACCAGCACAGGCATCGTCACGACGATGATCGCGATGGTCTCCATGAAGCAGCCGAGAAAAATCAGCAGCACGTTGATGCAGATAAACAGCACCCACGGCTGCACATGCGCGGCCGCGACGGTCTGCGTCAGCGACTGCGCGACCTGGCTCGTCGTCATCACATAGCCGAACACGATCGCCGATGAGATCACCGCGAGAATCATCACGCTGCTTTGCGCGGCGTTGACGAGAATCTGCCGGAACTTGGTCCACGACAGTTCGCGATATACGACACCCGCGAGCACCAGACTCGCGACGATGCCGAGCGATGCAGCTTCCTGCGGCGTTGCGAGTCCGCGATACAGCGAGCCGAGAATGATCAGGATCAACAGCGCGAACGGGCCGATGTCTTTCAGCGCGACGATCCGTTCACGTACGCTCGCGAGCGGCCGCGTGCGCTGCTTTTTGCCCGCCGCGCCTGCCGCGCCGCCGTGCTCGCGGTCGCGAATCGCGAGAATCATCTGATAGGCACCGAACGAGGCCGCCATGATCGCGCCAGGCACCAGCGTCGCGATGAACAGCTTGCCGATCGATTGCTCGGCGATCACGCTATAGATGATCAGCGGGATGCTCGGCGGCAGCAGGATGCCGAGCGTGCCGCCGGCCGCCACCGCGCCGCACGCGCGTCCTTGCGGCACGCCGTGGCGGCGCATTTCGGCGACCGCGAAGCCGCCGATGGCCGCCGCCGTCGCCACGCTCGATCCGGACACCGCCGCCATCACGCCGCAGGCGAGTGTCGTCGCGACCGCGAGGCCGCCGGGCACGCCGTCGAGAATCTTCGCGAGCGCCGAGTACAGGCGCGCGCCCATGCCCGATGCGGACACGATTGCCCCCATGAACATGAACATCGGCACCGACGTCAGCGCCAGCGTCGCGACCGAGCCCCAGTACGTGCTCGGAATCAGACTGAGCGCGTCCCAGCCGCCGCCCGTGATGTACAGCGACGCGAGCGCGACGAACAACAGCGCGAACGCGATCGGCACGCCGAGCGACAGCGTCGCGAGCAACCCGCCGAACATGCCCGCGCCGATCAGGATCTGGTTCATTCCTTTCTCCCGAGCAGCATGTCGTCCATTGCGACTTCGCGGCCCTTCGGCTCGCTGGCGAAGACGATCGTCAGCAGGCGCGTGATCTGCGCGACGCACAGCAGCAGCATGCCGGCCACGAAGCCGGTGTACGGGATCCACAGCGGCAACGAGAACATCCCCCACGAGCGCTCGCCGCTCGTCCAGGCGTCCCACCAGAAATCGATCGCGAGGCGGGTCATCGCGAGCGCGACCGCCGTCACGATCAACGTCGAGATACACGCGAGCACCTGCTTGCCGCGCTCGCCCAGATGCGCGCTGAGCACATCGACCTTCAGATGCCTTCCCTGCCATGCGAGCGCCGCCATGCCGACGAAGGTCATGTAAGCCATCAGGTAGGTGGTGACTTCGGAGACCCACACGTCGGATAGACGCAGCACCTCGCGCGCGAGCACGCCGTAGGAAATCACGAGCACGGTGACGATCACCGCGGCGCCGACGGACAGCGCGACGCCACGGCAGAGCGCATCGAATGCACGTGAAAAGCGATCGATTACGGCGCGCATCACAGCCTCATTACTTGTAGAGCGCAAGGCTCTGGTCGAGCAGACGGCCGCCGTCCGGCACTTCCGCGCGGAACTTCGGGAAGCTGACTTTCTGGAACAGCGCCTGCCACTGATTCCATTCGTCGAGCGTCATCTTGTGGATCGTCACGCCGTGGCTCGCGAACAGTTGCGCGACACGCTTGTCGTCGGCCTTCGCGCCTTCGAATGCCTGCTGTTCGAGGCTCTGCCCGACGTCCGTCAGAATCTTCTGCTGCGCGGGCGTGAGCTTGTTCCACGTTTTCATGCTGATCGCGATCGGCTCGATCGTGTAGTAGATGCTGTAGTTCTCCGGCGAGTTGTAGTACTTCGCCACTTCGTACATGCGGAACGAGCCGAACGTACCCGACGAGGTCCACAGGCCATCGAGTAGGCCCAACTGCATCGCGCTATAGGTTTCGGACGAGGCCATCGACACCGTGCTCGCGCCCGCGCTTTGCAACGCGGCTTCCATCATCTTGCCGGCGCCGCGCACTTTCATTTTGTCCAGATCGGCGGGCAGATTGATCGGTTTGGATTTCGATGCGGCGCCGCCGGAAATCTGGATCCAGCACAGCGTCTTGAAACCGTACGCTTCGATCTTCGCTTCGAGCTCCTTCCACACCGGCGAGGTGCGGAACTTGTAGACGTCGTCGTGCGTTTTCCACAGACCCGGCAGCAGGATCAGGTTCAACTGCGGAATCGCGCCCGCCGCGTAGATGTACGGATAGATCGCGAGATCCGTGCTGCCGCTGCGCAGCGCGGTGTGCATGTTCAACGACTTGACCAGCGACTCCGCCGGAAAGATGTTGATATGAATCTTGCCGCCCGATTTCTGCTCCACTTCCTGCGCGAATTTCTTGCCGGTCTGTACGACGTAGTCGTTCGGGTCGTCAGGCCATTGATGCGCCATTTTTAGCGTAATGGTGTCGTCCGCGTGAGCAACATTCATCATGCCTGCCAGTGCTCCGGCAGCGATCAGCAGGCTGGCGAGTCGTTGAATCCGCCACTTTCGGGTCAAGCGCAATCCTTGCATCAGCGTCTCCGTGGGTTGTGTCCTTATACGTATTGCTTGTCGTGCGTTGCCTATCTTCTGCTTGCTACGGTGTGCCGCGGCGCGCGTCGGTTTCGATCTGCGCGAGCGCCGCGTGCATTTGCGCCGCGATGTTGTCCAGCGCGTTTTCCATCCGGTAGCGAGGTCCGGCCACTGCAATGCCGAGTACTTCGCGATTCAGGTGCACCGGCATCGCGACGGCGAACACGTCGCTGACGCTCTCGCCGCGCGTCAGGAAGTAACCGCGCCGCTTCGATTCGGCGATGTCGTTCGCGATCGCATCGGCCGCCGTCAGCGTGTGTCCGGTGATCGCATTGAGTTCGGCGCTCGCGAGCCATGCGGCGAGGCTCGCGTCGTCGAGTTCGCCGAGCATCGCCTTGCCGATCGAGGTCGAATGCAGCGGCTTTCTCGCCCCTGCCGGCGCGCTGTAGCGAATCGTCTGCGGCCCCTCGTACACGACCAGATAGACGATCTGATCGCCCTGCCGCTTGCCGACGATCACCGTTTCCGACGTCGCCTCGCGCAGTGCGAGCAGTTGCGGTTCGATCCGTTCGAGAAACGGATCGTGCGCGGCGATCGTCAGCGCCATGTCGACGAGGCGGCGAGTCGGATACAGCTCTTTGCGGCGGCCCGTCACATACAGATAGCCGCGCTCGATCATCACCCGCACGACGCCGTGGCTCGTGCTGACCGGCATATCCGACGCCTCGGCCAGCTCCGACAGCGCGAGCGGCCGGCAGGCGGCTTCAAACGCCTCGAAGATGCTCAGTGCGCGGTCGGTCGGCTTCAATTTCGTAGTTTCGAAAAGTATTTTGGATAGGCGAAACGAGTATAAGAGACAACGCGGCGCGTGCGGGCACCGATTCGATCGGGGAAAACCCTTTGGGAAAGCCGCGGAGCGCGTGAAATCCGCAAGCGGGCAACAGGCCGATGACCGGCCGATAACGGGCAGATAACGGGCAGATCGCACACCCTCTTATTCACTTTGCTTTTGATCCGGCCTAGACTGAATTCAGACTTCCGTCCGCCAATCAAGCTTTTACGCATGACCGTTGCCGTTGCGCGGCAACGGATGCTGTCGCTGTCGTGCTTCGCGAGCCGACGCAATGCGAGCCGGTTCGTGCCCAATCAACAATCGAACGGGACGACTCATCATGGCTGATACGGGTTATATGGCGCGGAAGACAGTTGCCGATATCGTCGGCAGTGCCGACGCGGACGAAGGTCACAAGCTGTCGAAAACGCTTGGCGCGGCCAGCATCACCGCGATGGGCATCGGCGCGATCATCGGTGCCGGCATCTTCGTGCTGACCGGTACGGCCGCCGCGCAGTTCGCGGGACCGAGCATCATGTTGTCGTTCGTGCTGGGCGGTATCGCGTGCGCGTTCGTCGGCCTGTGCTATTCGGAACTCGCGGCGATGCTGCCGGTGTGCGGCAGCAGCTACACGTACACGTATGCGACGCTCGGCGAAATCTTCGCGTGGATCATCGGCTGGGACCTGATCCTCGAATACGCGATGGGCGCGGCGACCGTCGCGGTCGGCTGGTCCGGCTATATCGTGAGCCTGCTGCGCAACGTCGGCATCGACATTCCCGCTACCCTCTCCGCGGCGCCCGGCACGGTCGTCAAGCTCGCCGATGGCAGCACGGTGACCGGCCTTATCAATCTGCCGGCGATCTTTATCGTCGCGGTGCTGACCACGATGCTCGTGCTCGGCACCAAGGAATCGGCGCGGATCAACAACGTGATGGTCGCGGTCAAGCTGGTCGTGGTAGTCGCATTCATCGCGATCGGCTTCTTCTTTATCAAGCCGGAAAACTGGCATCCGTTTATCCCGGCCAATACCGGGGAGTTCGGCAACTACGGCATGAGCGGGATTCTGCGCGGCTCGGCGGTGGTGTTTTTCGCGTTCATCGGTTTCGATGCGGTGTCCACCGCCGCGCAGGAAGCGCGCAAGCCGCAGCGCGACATGCCGATCGGCATTCTCGGCTCGCTCGTGATCTGCACGGTGCTGTATATCCTCGTCGCGGGTGTGCTGACCGGGCTCGTGCCGTACGGCGAACTGAACGTGCCCGATCCGATTGCGAAAGGCGTCGATGCGATCGGGATGAACTGGTTCTCGATTCTGATCAAGATCGGCGCGCTGACCGGGCTAACCACGGTGATTCTCGTGCTGTTGTACGGACAGAGCCGGATCTTCTTCACGATGTCGCAGGACGGCTTGCTACCGCCGTTTTTCGCGCGCGTGCATGACCGTTTGCATACGCCTTATCTGAGCCAGATGCTGATCGGCACGGTCGTTGCCATCGTCGCCGCGTTGACGCCGATCGGCGTGCTTGGCGAGATGGTCAGCATCGGCACGCTGTTCGCGTTCGTGCTCGTGTGCGGCGCGGTGATGTATCTGCGCCGCAGCGATTCCGATGCGATGCGGCCGTTCCGCGTGCCCGGCGTGCCGATCGTGCCGATCCTCGGCATCCTGTTCTGTCTGCTGCTGATGGTCGGCCTGCCGCTCGTCACGTGGCTGCGGCTCGTCGTGTGGCTCGTGATCGGCATGGCGATTTATCTGTCGTATGGCCGCCATCATTCGGTGCTGCGTTATCCGGAGCGCCACAAGAGATGAGCCGAACATGAGCAAAGCGGCAACGCCTTCCGTTACGCGCCCGTCTTCAGCAGCACCGGATCGGTCAGATACAGCTTCGGGTACATGCGCTGCAGTTCCCGCACCTTCGGCAGATCGTTGACGACGATATACGGGTAGTCCGGATGCAGCACGAGGAAATTCTGGTGATAGTTCTCGGCCGGATAAAAGCCCTTGAAGTCCTCCACGCGTGTGACGATCGGCGCTGAAAACACATGCGCGTTGTTCAACTGCGTGATGTAAGACTGCGCGATGCCGCGTTGCTGCGCATTAGCCGGAAAAATCGCCGAGCGATACTGCGTGCCGTGGTCCGGGCCCTGGTAGTTCAGCTCGGTCGGATCCTGCACGACCGAGAAGAAAACCTGCAATAGCTGGCCGTAGCTGATCTGCGTCGGGTCGTACGTGATCTGCACCGACTCGGCGTGACCGGTATCGCCCTCGCTGACGGTCTCGTATTGCGCGGTGCCGGCCGCCCCGCCCGAATAACCGGCGGCAACCTGTTTGACGCCGCGCACGTGTTCGAACACGCCTTGAACTCCCCAGAAGCAGCCGCCGGCGAATACGGCGGTCTCGCTATGGCTTGCGCCGACTTTTTCGTCCTGCGTGGGCGCCGGAATCTTGACCGCCGCTTCGGCCGAGTTCGCGAAGCGCTGCGCGGCGAACACGCTCGCCGCGACAGCGATGCATCCAGCCAGTTTCACGAGGTTTGAACGCCTGCTGCGAGCCGCGTTACGGACAGAGTTCGATTGCATGATCTGATTCCTTGAAAATGATTGAGTCATGACGTCCGGCACGGATCAGCCGAACGTGAACGAGTACGCTTGCACGCCGGGGTCCAGAAACTCGATCGAGAACGTGTGGTCCGCGATATCGCCGCTCTGGCGCACGAGCTGATACAGACGCTGTTCGGTCACGGTGCCGCTGCCGTCGGCGGCGACATCGGTGCCGTGCGCGGCGCCTGGTGCCGCACCATCCACGCTGACGCGGAAACGCACCGGCTTGCCGTCCTTACCCGGACCCAGCACGAGGTGCAGATCGCGCGCATGAAAGCGGTAGACGATGCGTCCCGATGGCGCTTCAAGCGTCGCCGATTCAGCGCCCACCTTCCATGCACCCGCCAGCCCCCAGGCGTTGACGCCGGGCTGTGACGGCGCTGCATAGGTGTGCACCTTGTCTTGCGCTTCGCCGCCGGGCGACGCGAAATTCTCCGCGCGCTCGTAGCCGATATAGGTTTCCGGCGACTGGATGTCGGCATTGTCGGCGGCCGCCTCGACGCCTTGCGCGCTGGCTTTATCGATACCGATCGCGATCTTCGAAGCATCGGCATGGCCTGCTTCGGCGAGCAGTTGTTGGATCACCTTTTCCGACTCCGCGTAGTCGCCCTCACCGAAATGGTGATAACGGATCTGCCCTTTGCCGTCGACGAAGTAATGCGCCGGCCAATACTGATTGTTCAGCGAGCGCCAGATCGCGTAGTTGTTGTCGATCGCGACCGGATAGTCGACCCCGAGGTCGTGCGTGGCCTTCTTCACGTTGTCGATATTGCGTTCGAACGCGAACTCCGGCGCATGCACGCCGATCACCACGAGCCCCTGATCCTTGTATTTCTGCGCCCATGCTTTGACATACGGCAGCGAGCGCAGGCAGTTGATGCACGAATAGGTCCAGAAATCGATCAGCACGACTTTGCCCTTCAGGTCCTGCATCGTCAGCGGCGGCGAATTCAGCCATTGGACGGCGCCGTTGAGCGGCGGCAATACGCCCTCGACCGGCAACGCGGCGGCGGCATCCGGCGTGGGTTGCGCCGCGCGCATCATCGCGCCGTTTGCGGCAGGTTGCGCCGACATCATCATGTCGTTGCCCGCGCCGCTAGCTGCGGCGTCGGCCGTCGCTACCGCGTTGCCGGGTGCCGCATGAGGCGCGAACCTGTCCACCAGTTTTTGCTCGATGCCGCCGGTCGCGACCGTCGATATCCGCGTCAACAGACCGGTATCCAGACCGAGTGCAATCGCCACCACGCCACACAGCATCGCCGCGCCGATGCCGCGGCGAATCCATTCGCCCGCGCCCAGCGAGCGCTTCATCGCCGTAAATACCCGCCCGCCGATCAGCAGCGCGATGGCGAGCGACGTCGCGGCACCCGCCGCATACGCGAGCAGCAACAGCGTGGTGCCGATGCTGGCGCCTTGCAAGGCCGCGCCGGTCAGCACGAGGCCGAGAATCGGACCAGCGCACGGCGCCCACAGCAGACCGGTCGCGATGCCCAGCAGAAACGACGAACCGATGCGAGTCTCGCGGCCGTCCGCCTGCGCGAAGTTCGAAAGGCGATTTCCGACGTTGACCAGCGGACGCATCAAGTGGTCCGCGAAACGTGGAAACAGCAGCGTCAGGCCGAAGATCGCCAGCAACGCGACCGCGAGCCAGCGGCCATACTGGTTAGCCTGGGTGACCCAGCCGCCGCCTACCGCGGCGAGCGTGGCGACGAGCGCGAAAGTCAGCGCCATGCCCGCGAGCAGCGGCAAGCCGCTGCGCACGAAGGGCTGATCGGCGCGCGCGAAAACAAACGGCAGCACGGGCAGAATGCACGGACTGAGAATCGTCAGGGCACCGCCGAGATAGGCGAGAACGATGAGTAGCATGTGGGTTCCGGACGTTGTTGGAAGCGATTCGTTGTATTCGTTGTCATTGCGCCGGCTCAGGCCGCAGCCGGTGTGAAGGTCAAGGCGACGCCATTCATGCAATAGCGCAGGCCAGTCGGCCGCGGACCATCGTCGAACACGTGACCGAGATGGCCGCCGCAGCGCCGGCAGTGAACCTCGGTGCGCGACACGCCGAACGAATGATCCGCGCGCGTGACCACCGCATGGTCGAGCGGCGCCCAGAAGCTCGGCCAGCCGGTGTGGCTGTCGAACTTCCTGCTCGACGCGAAAAGATCCAGCCGGCAGCCGGCGCAGCCGAATACGCCGGTCCGATGTTCGTCGTTCAACGGACTGCTGTAAGGGCGCTCGGTGCCTTCGCGGCGCAGTACCGCATACTGCGACGGGCTCAGCAGCGCCTGCCACTGCTCGTCCGTATGGACGACGTCAAAGTGCTCGCCCGTCTCGCTGGCTTCGACCGGTGCGGCCTCCCCGACACGCCAGCGGCTCGCGGCCGCCAGCGCCGCCACCGCGGCCGCGCCACCCAACAGGAACTGTCTTCTGCCTTTCATGATGTGCGCTCCTTGCGCCGAATTCACGGCAACTGCGGCTATGCTAGGGCGACAGCGGTATCGAAGTCCTCACGAAAAGTTAAATTAAATGTGATAACTCGGCGGCCGGAAATTTTGCACAATGGCGCTACGGCCGGCTTCGTCGCGAAGTCCGCTTTTTTCGACCGCTTTCTTAACTTTTTCCAACCGCATCGACCCCGCCCCCGCGCGCGTCTGAACGCTTCCATGGACCACCCGAAACGTATCCTGATCGTCGAAGACGACGTCGACATCGCCACCGTGCTGAGTATTCATCTGCGCGACGAGCGCTATGAGGTCGTGCATAGCGCCGACGGCAACGAAGGACTTCGACTGCTGGAGCAAGGCGGCTGGGACGCGCTGATCCTCGACCTGATGCTGCCCGCCGTCGACGGCCTCGAAATCTGCCGGCGCGCCCGCGCGATGACCCGCTACACGCCGATCATCATCACCAGCGCGCGGTCGAGCGAAGTGCACCGGATTCTCGGCCTCGAACTGGGCGCCGACGACTATCTGGCGAAGCCGTTCTCGGTACTCGAACTGGTCGCGCGCGTGAAAGCCCTGCTGCGGCGCGTCGAAGCGCTGGCCAGAGATTCGCGGATCGACGCGGGCAGCCTGCGCGTCGCGGGTCTGACGATCGATCCGCTGACACGTGAAGCCACGGTGGACGGCAAGTCTCTCGAACTGACGCCGCGTGAATTCGATCTGCTGTATTTCTTCGCGCGGCATCCCGGCAAGGTGTTTTCGCGGATCGACCTGCTCGACGCGGTGTGGGGCTATCAGCACGAGGGCTACGAGCATACGGTCAACACGCACATCAACCGGCTGCGAGCGAAGATCGAAATCGATCCCGCGCAACCGGAGCGCATCCTGACCGTGTGGGGACGCGGTTACAAACTGGCGGCACCAGGCGACACGCCCGCGCCCGCCGACGCACACAAGGACACCCCGTGAACCTGACCCTGACGCAGCGGCTCTCGCTGGTGTTTTCCGCGCTGCTGCTGGCATGCTGCGGCGCGTCGGCGTGGCTGCAGATCCGCTCCAGCGATCTGCACGAAATGGAAGTCGTGCAAAACCTGTCGCGCGACCTCGCCGATCACATCGCTCATCGCACCACGCTGATGGACGCGAATGGTCTGCGACCCGACGCGGTGCGTCAGTTGTTCGGTCAGTTGATGCGGGTCAATCCGAGCGTCGAGGTGTATCTGCTCGACAGTCAGGGGCATATCCAGGGAGACGATGCGCCCGTGGGCCATGTGAAGCGCGACAAGGTCGATCTCGCGCCGATCCGGCAATTCATTTCCGGCCACGCGTTGCCGATTCTCGGCGACGATCCGCGCAGCGTCGACGGCAAAAAGGTGTTCAGCGCCGCGCCGTTACGGCTGACCGGCGAGCAGCCGTCCGGCTATATCTATGTCGTGCTGCTCGGCGAAGAACACGACGCGCTCGCCGCGCGCGTGGCCGCCAGTTCGGTGCTGCGCACCACGCTGTGGTCGATGGCGCTGGTCGCGCTGCTCGGCCTCGTCGCGGGCCTGTTCGCGTTCGATCTGATCACGCGGCCGCTGCGCAGACTGACCGAAGCGATGCGCCGCTTCGACGCCGATGGTGAGCCCGATACGCAGCCGGCGGTACCGCGTTCGGCAGCGGCCGGCCGGCGTGACGATATCGCGGTGCTCGAAACTACCTTCGCGCAGATGGCGAGCCGCATCGGCGAACAATGGCGCGCACTGACCCGACAGGACCAGCAGCGGCGCGAACTGATCGCCAATATCTCGCACGACCTGCGCACGCCGCTGACCTCGCTGCACGGCTATCTGGAGATGCTGTCGCTGAAGGCGGACACGCTCGGCGAAACGGAACGCAAGCGCTATCTGGCGATCGCGCTCGCGCAAAGCATCAAAGTCGGGCGACTCGCGCAGGCCTTATTCGAACTGGCGCGGCTCGAACACGGCAGCGTACAGCTCGCGCTCGAACAGTTCTCGCTGGCCGATCTGGTGCAGGACGTGTTCCAGAAATTCGAGCTGCCGGCCGCGGCGCGACATATCCGGCTGCGCGCCAACATCCCTGCCCGGCTGCCGAACGTCAGCGCTGACCTCGGCATGATCGAGCGCGTGCTGACGAACCTGCTCGATAACGCGGTTCGCCACACGCCGGCGAACGGTGAGATCACCGTCGATCTCGTGGCTCAGGACGGCAAGGTGTCGGTGACGGTCAGCGACACCGGCCCGGGCATTCCCGCAACACAGCGCGACGGACTGTTCGAACGCCCGCTCAGTTCGGGCGGCGCGCAAGGCGGCGGTCTTGGATTGCTGATCGTGCAGCGCATGCTGCAGTTGCATCACTGCCAGATCCGCCTGCTCGATCGCGCGGAAACCGGCGCCGCATTCCGCTTCGATCTGCCGGCCGCGGAGAAGCTGACGGTTGCGAGTATTGCGCAGTGAGCCGCTGCCCGCTCAACTGAGATGCACGCTTAAACCCGCGCTCAAACCTCATCGGCGAGACACGGCACGAGACTGCGGTCCGGCAACTCGCCAATCCCCTTCAACCGCTGCGCCATGAACTCGCGCAGCACACGAACCTTGGTCGAAAAGCGCCGGTTCGGCAGATACGCCATGTAGATCTGCCGGCCGGTCAACGCGTTGGCGAGCCGGTAATCGGGCAGCACGACTTCGAGTTCGCCAGCGACCAGCAGATCGCGAATCAGCCAGATCTCGAACTCGGCGATGCCGAGCCCCGCGCGGGTCGTTTCGAGCAGCAGTTCCGAGTGATCGGATTGCAGATTGCCCGAAGGCAGAATCGACTGCGCGCTCTGGCCGTTTTTCTTCAGATGCCAACGCGGATCGCCCTCCGGATGCAGATAGCGCAAGCAGTTGTGTTGCGCGAGATCGGCCGGCGTGCGCGGCCGTCCGCGTCGCGCGAGGTACGCGGGCGATGCGCACAGGATGCTGTCGTTGCGCGATAACGGCTGCACGATCAGGTTGTCCAGATAGTTCTCTCCCTCGTGGATATCGAGGTCGAAGCCGCCCATCACCATGTCGTTGTGGTTGTCGGTCAGGCGCAGATCGAGCTGCACGGCCGGATAGAGTTCGAGGAACGGCGCCACCAGCGGCGCCAGATAGCGCCGCCCGAACGCGACCGGCGCGGTCAGCTTCAGCGGCCCGCTCGGCGCCGCATCGAGTTCGGCCACCACGCGCAGCGTGTCGTCGAGGTCCGCGATCATCGATACCGCGCGCGCGTGATACAGGCTGCCGGCCTCGGTCAGCGCGACGTGATGCGTCGAGCGATGCAGCAGCGGCACGCCGAGCATCGCCTCCAGCGCGCCGATCTTGCGCGCGATCGTCGAAGTGGCCACCTTCAGCTCGCGTGCGGCCGCGGAAAAGCTGCCCAGTTCGACGATCCGCACGAGCGCGCGCATCGCGCTCAGATGGTCCAGGCCGACTTCTTTCGCATTTTTCGAAGGCATGTTTGTGTTGCGTCCAGTGCAAAACCATTTTCGAAATTACGTCTAAATGCTTTTTTTTGCAATAATTAAACTCGCCGTTATCTGCTCCAAATCCAAACCAATGCAATGACCTTCCCTTCGCACGTCCCGCTCGTCGTCGCCACCCGTAACGCTCATGTGGAGCGGATCCACTGGGGATCGGTGGCGGTGGTCGATGCCTCCGGCACGTTGCTGGCCCATGCGGGCGATCCGCACGCATGGGTGTTTTCCCGCTCGACGTTAAAGCCCTTCCAGGCGCTGCCGTTCGTACGCGACGGCGGCCCGAATCATTTCGGGTTCACTGCGGCCGAATTGGCGCTGAGCTGCGCGAGCCACGGCGGCGAAGACATTCACGTCGACGCGGTCACGTCGATGCTCGCGAAGATCGGCGTCGCCGAATCCGACCTACGCTGCGGCGTGCATATGCCCGACCACTACGGCGAAAACGATTTGCCGCCGCGCGGCAGCGTATTCGACCAGCGCCATCACAACTGCTCGGGCAAGCATGCGGGTTTTCTCGGCTACTGCTGCATGCACGGCTATGCGCGCGAGAGCTATCTCGAACGCGATCACGAACTGCAGCAGCAGATCAGCGGCGAAGTCGCGCGGCTCGCCGGATTGCCCGCGTCCGAGCTGTGGTTCGGTATCGACGGATGCAGCGCGCCGAATATCGGCATGCCGCTGTCGCGTCTCGCGATGATGTGGGGCAAGCTCGCCACCGGCGTATCCGGCGCCGACGCGCCAACCGACGCGGCGCTCGAACGCATTTTCTCGGCGATGGCCGCGCATCCGAAGATGGTGTCGGGCACCGGCCGCTGCGATCTCGCGCTTGCCGAAGCATCGAACGGCGACTGGGTCGCCAAGGTCGGCGCCGACGGTGTGCACACGATCGGTGTGCGCAGCAGCGGTATCGGCGTCGCGGTGAAGATGGCCGACGGCGACTTCAGCGCGGTGTACGCCACCACGATCGCCGTGCTGCAGCAGCTCGGCCTGCCGCTCGAAACCGAAGGCACGGCGCTCGCGAAATGGGCCGACCCGGTGCTGCGCAACGTGCGCGGCGCGGCGGTCGGCCAACTGAAGGCCACCGTGCAACTGACATGGGCATGAACCGATGGGCATGAACGACAGCGCGAAGCTCGCCAGCGCCGCGGCACTCGTGTCGCTGCGCGGCGTGAACAAATCGTTCGGCGCGCAGCAGGTGCTGTTCGACGTCGATCTCGATGTCGCGCCGGGCGAAGTGGTCGTCGTGATCGGCCCGTCGGGCTCGGGCAAGTCGACGCTGTGTCGCTGCATCAACCGGCTGGAGACGATCGACTCCGGCGAGATTCTGCTGGCGGGCGAACGGCTGCCCGAAGAAGGCCGAGCGCTCGCCGCAATGCGCGCGCAGATCGGCATGGTGTTCCAGTCGTTCAACCTGTTCTCGCACCGCACGGTGCTGGAGAACGTCGCGATGGGGCCGCGCAAGGTGCTGCGCCAGTCGCGCGGCGAAGCCGAGGCGATCGCGCGCCGGCTGCTCGCGCGCGTCGGTCTCGCGCACAAGGCCGATGCGGTGCCGGCCGAGCTATCGGGCGGCCAGCAGCAGCGCGTCGCGTTGGCGCGCGCGCTGGCGATGCAGCCGAAGGTGATGCTGTTCGACGAACCCACCTCCGCGCTCGACCCGGAGATGGTCAGCGAAGTGCTCGCCGTGATGCTCGAACTCGCGCAAAGCGGCATGACGATGGTCGTCGTCACGCATGAGATGGGTTTTGCGCGCCAGGCGGCAGACCGCATCGTCTTTATGGACGGCGGGCGCATCGTCGAAATCGCCGAGCCCGATGCTTTCTTCAGCGCGCCTCGCTCGGAGCGGGCGCGCGATTTTCTGTCCAGGATTCTGGAACACTGATTTTTATCGACAGGCAGAACCACGCTGCCCGTATAACAGAGGAGATACCACCATGCGTTTGAAATCGATTGCGGTGCTGGCTTCGTGCGTCGCCGGCACGCTCTTCGCGGCGATCGCGCCGGCCCACGCGGAAACCTTCCCGGCCGATTCGACGATGGCGAAGATCCAGAAGAAAGGCAAGCTGGTGGTGGGCACGTCGCTCAATACGCTGATGTTCTCGGTGCGCAATCCGATGACCGGGCAGACCGAGGGCTTCGAAGGCGATCTCGCGCGCCTGCTCGCGAAGAAGCTGACCGGCTCGGAGGACAACGTCGAATGGGTCAAGACGACCACTGAAAACCGCTTGCCGTTCGTGCAGAACGGCCGCGTCGACGTGGTGATCGCGACGCTGACGATCAACGACGCGCGCAAGAAGGTGATCGGCTTCGCGGGCCCCTACTACATCGCCGGCCAGGACATCCTGACCCAACGCTCGAACACGTCGATCCGGAGCGTGACCGATCTGAACGGCAAGACTGCCTGCGTGCTGAACGGCACGACTGTCCAGGACAACGTGACGAAGCTCGCGCCGCAGACCAAATTCGTGACGTTCAACGACACGGCCGCGTGCGTCGAAGGTGTCGCCGATGGCCGCTTCGATGCGTACGTCGACGATGGCGCGACACTCGCGGGCGAATCGCTGCGTCAGCCGAACAAATTCCGTATCGTCGGCAAGCCGTTCACGCAGGAGCCGTACGGGATCGGTGTCGCGAAGGATGACGCGGTATTCCGTCAATGGATCGACACGCAGCTCGAGCAGTCGCTCAAGGACGGCACGTGGAACAAGCTGTACGCGAAGGACCTCGAAGGCACGTTCGGCAAGCCGCAAGTGCCGACGATCGAGCGTTGATCCCTGGTTGATTGCCGAGCCGCTGCCTGCATGGACTTTCTGCTTCCGCTGCTACCGTTCGCGTGGCGCTTCATCGAAGCGATGGGCGTCACGATTGAGCTGACCGCGCTGTCGTTCGCGATGGCCTTCGTGCTCGGCATCGCGCTGACCGTGATGGCCGTCGGCCCGCTCGCGCCGTTGCGCTGGTTCGCCGCGACGTATGTCGAGATCATGCGCATGACGCCGCTGCTTGCGTTGCTGCTGCTGTTCGTGTTCGGCTTGCCGAAGCTCGGCTTCATGTATTCGCTGACCACGTCGTCGGTGCTCGTGCTCGGTTTCTACACCGGCGCGTGGGTCGCGGAAGTGCTGAAGGCCGGCGTCAACGCGGTGCCGGCCGGCCAGGTCGAAGCGGCGCGCAGCATCGGGATGCGCTTTGACCAGGTGCTGTCGAACGTAGTGATTCCGCAGGCGATGCGCACGGTGATTCCGCCGCTCGGCAACCTGTTCGTCAATCAGATCAAGGCGTCGTCGATCGCGGCGGCAATCGGCGTGTTCGACATCACCTATACGGCGCAGCGTATCAACTTCGAAACCGCGCAGGCGGTGCCGACTTTCGCCGCCGCGATGGTCGCGTATATGGCGCTGACGATTCCGCTCGGTCTGTTGATGCGGCGGGTCGAACAGAAAATGGCGGTGGCGCGATGAACCGCTCGCATACGCTTTACGAACCGCCGGGGCCGCTCGGACGCAAACGGCAGCGCGTCTTTTCGATCGTCAGCGCGTTGACCGTGTTCGGCCTGCTGATCGCGATCGGCAGGCGGCTCGAAACAACTGGGCAGTTCGACGCCGACAAGTGGGCGATCTTCCTGCATTGGGGCACCGTCAAGTTTCTGTTCGACGGGCTCGTGTCGACGATTACCGCGGCGGCCTGCGCGGCGCTCGCGGCCTTTGCGCTGGCGCTGCCGCTTGCGTTGTGGCGGCTGTCCGCGTGCGGCTGGGTCAGCCGGCTCGCCGGCGCGTACATCGAATTCTTCCGCGCGATTCCGCTACTGCTGCTGATTCTGTTCATGGTGATCGAGCTGCCCGCGCTCGGCTTCGACTGGCCGGCGCTCGGTTTTCTGGTGTTCGCGATGGCGCTGCATCATTCGGCACTGACGGCCGAGGTGGTGCGCGCGGGCATCCTGTCGCTACCGCGCGGCCAGCACGACGCGGCGCGTGCGCTCGGCATGCGGCCATCGCAGGCGATGCTGTATGTGGTGCTGCCGCAGGCGCTGCGCAGCATGCTGCCGGCGCTGATCAGCTCGGTGCTCGCGATCGTGCAGGACACGTCGCTCGGTTATGTGATCCCGTACGACGAGCTGCTGCATCGCTCGCAGGACGTGTCGAGCTATGCGCCGCAGTCGCTGCTGCAGGCGGCGTTTATCGTCACGATGATGTATGGGGTGGTGAGCGCGGCGCTGTTGTATCTGAAGCGCCGGGTGGTGAAGCGGCAGGCGCGGGGCACGGCGAAGCGTGTGGGGGCCGGAGAAGCGGCCGCGGATATCGCGGAAGATGTACCGGATGCGATTGCCGGAGTCGTTCCGCGCAAGTAATGGCTATGCGGGTGCCCGCTACAGCGTGCCGAGTCCTGGATTACTAAAGCACAATGAAAAGAACCGCCATACGGATTCTGATCGTTGTAATCTTCATTGCGATACCCGTGATGAGCGGCTGGCAACTGACCTCTGTCATCGAGATGTTGCCTTTCAATATGCCGGCACCGGTCGAGATGCTTATTCGCCTCTGTTTGTCGGTAACAGGAAATGGCGACCTGGAGAATCCCGACGATATGGAAGTATTTGCGCTGCTTTTCTACTGGATACTGTCCGCGCTGCTGATTAGCGTGCTTCTGTGCGCGAGTGCTCGCCGGCTGCACCCGCTTCACATCAGAAAAAATTCACAAATTTGATTTAAGGCCGTGTTTTGCGCGATACCTCGACTATTACGCGGCTTGCGCCTGTGCTTGCGTTTATTCCACCCGCAACGGCCAAGAACGAATTGACAAGCCTGCCAGACACGGTACGATCAACGGAAATCTTTTCTGGCTATTATTACGCCGTCCATTCAATTTTCATTCAGACCGCAAACCGAAAAACCGTAGACGATCTCACACGCAATTAAGAGTGCCTTGACCAAGGAGTTTCTCTTGCTCTGCTCCGCATCCCGCCTGCGTAGTCGTGCCGTATTGCTTCTGATCACTGGTTTGCCGCTTCTCGTCGCCGCCTGTCACGACCGGCAGGAGACTCCCACCGTGGCATCGATGCCGCCGGTTCCCGTACTGGTCGAAACGGTCTCCACCACGGCCGTGCCCGATGTGGTCGAATTGCCGGGCCGTATCGAGGCCGTGCGTAGCGCGGAGATTCGCGCGCGCGTCGACGGCATCGTCGAGCGCACGCTGTATCAGGAAGGCACCGACCTGCCCGCCAACGCCCCGCTATTCCAGATCGACGCCAGCGACTATCGCGCGCAATTGCAGCAGGCGCAGGCCGCGCTCGCGCGCGCGACCGCGGTGCGCGACAACGCGGCCTCGGTCGTCGAGCGCTTCAAACCGCTGGTCGGCCGCCACGCGGTCAGCGCGCAGGAATACGACGCCGCGCTCGCGACGATGCAGCAGGCCCAGGCCAATGTTGCCGATGCGCACGCCGCCGTGTCGCTCGCGCAGTTGCGGCTCGATCGCTGCATCGTGCGCACGCCGATCGCCGGCCGCGCGGGCCGCGCGCTCGTCACCGAAGGCGCGCTGGTCAGCGCCGGCGCCGCCACGCTGCTCACGCAGGTCAATCAGCTGACGCCGATCAACGCGGTGTTCACGCAGTCGAACACCGCGATGCTCGATGTCGAACAGCAGATCCAGTCGGGTACGCGCAAGCCGACCAGCATGAAGCACGTCGAGGTTCAGCTGATTCTCTCTAACGGTCAGGTCTATAACGAGCGCGGCTTTCTCGATTTCGCGGACCTCGTCGTCGATCCGTCCACCGGTACGCAAACAGTGCGGGCGCAATTCGCAAATCCGGACCGCACGCTGCTGCCGGGACAGTTCGTGCGCGGGCGCATCATCGCGGCCGGCAATCTGCAAGGTATCCGTATTCCGGAGCGCGCCGTGCAGCTCGATAACGGCGTGGCGAGCGTCGCGCTGGTCGCCGACGACGGCACCGTGGTCCACCGCAATATCGATCTCGGCGAGCAAGGCGAAGGACGTTGGACCGTGCGCGATGGCCTGAAGGCCGGCGAGCGCGTGATCGTCGATGGCTGGCAGAAGGTGCAGCCCGGTCAGCGGGTCGACGCGCGGCCAGCGCCTGAAGGGGCGACTGCGGGAGCATCCGCGGAGTCACCTGCAGGCGCATCCGCTGCACCGGCCGCGCCGTCGCAGTCCGCCGCGGCGCAAAGCCCGGCCCCGGCTTCGGCCGCCCGCTGACAGGCTCGCCGATGAATCGCTTTTTCGTCGCCCGTCCGGTCTTTGCGTGGGTCATCGCCCTCTTCACGGTGCTGTTCGGCGCGATCGCGGTCGCGCTGCTGCCGGTCGAACAGTATCCCGATGTCGCGCCGCCGTCGCTCAGTATCACCGCGGCCTTTAGCGGCGCCGACGCGCGCACGCTGGAGCGCACCGTCACGTCGATCATCGAAGACGAGATGAACGGCATCGAGAATTTTCTGTACATGTCGTCGGTGAGCCGCTCGAACGGCACGATGCAGATCACCGTGGTGCTGAAGCCCGGCACCAATCTCGACATCGCGCGCACCCAGGTGCAGGACCGCCTGAGCCGCGTCGAACCGCGCCTGCCGCTCGAAGTGCGGCAGATCGGCGTGCGCGTGACGAAGGCATCGTCCGGCTTTCTGATGCTGCTCGCGCTGCAGGCGACCGACGGCACCACCAACGCGGTCGCGATGGGCAACTTCGCGTCCAACAATATCGTCAACGAGTTGCGCCGGATCGACGGCGTCGGCGACGTGCAACTGTTCGGCTCGTCGTACGCGATGCGGATCTGGCTCGACCCGCGCAAGCTCGCGGGCTTCGGGCTGTCGGCGAGCGAGGTGTTGCAGGCGGTGCAGGAGCAGAACAGCCAGACCGCCGGTGGCGGCCTCGGCGACCAGCCGATTGCGCCGGGCTCCGAATTCACCGCGCAGATCGTCACGCAAAGCCGCTTCTCGACCCCGGAGCAGTTCCGAGAAATCATCGTGCGCGCGAATCCGGACGGCTCGACCGTGCGCCTCGGCGATGTCGCGCGCGTCGAACTCGGCAACGACAGCTACGGCAACCGGCTCACCGTCAACGGCAAGGCATCGGCCGGTATCGCGATCCAACTCGCGAGCGGCGCGAACGCGCTCGCGGTTGCCAGCGCGGTGCGCCAGCGCATGACCGAATTGCAACCGACCTTCCCGCGCGGTGTCACGTGGACCGTGCCGTTCGACACCACGCCGTTCATCACGACGTCGGTGCACGGCGTGATCCAGACGATGATCGAGGCGTTGCTGCTCGTCACGGTCGTCGTGTTCCTGTTCCTTCAGGACTGGCGCGCGACGGTGATCCCCACCATCGTCGTGCCGATCGCGCTGATCGGCACCTGCGCGGGGCTCTATCTGTTCGGGCTATCGATCAACATCCTGTCGCTGTTCGGCATGGTGGTCGCGATCGGTATCCTCAACGACGACGCGATCGTCGTGGTGGAGAACGTCGCGCGGATCATGCGCGAGGAAGGACTCAGCGCGCCGCGCGCGACCGTCAAGGCGGTCGGCCAGATTGCCGGCGCGGCGATCGCGAGTACGCTGGTGCTGGTCGCGGTGTTCATTCCGATGGCGTTCTTCCCCGGCTCGACGGGCGGTATCTACCGGCAGTTCTCGGTCACGCTGGCGGTATCGATCCTGCTGTCGACGCTGCTTGCGCTGACGCTCGGCGCGGCCTTGTGCGCGACGATGCTCAAAAGCGAAAGCGCCGAGCGCAAACAACCTCGGAATGCGGCGTCGCGTCTGATGCATCGCGTGTTCGACGGTTTCAACAACGGGCTCAACGCGGGCACCACGCGTTATATCGGCGGCGTCGATGCGATGCTGCGCTCGCCGCTGCGCTGGCTGCTCGCGTTCGCCGCGGCCTGCGCGATCACGGTGTTTTTCTTCATGCGTCTGCCGAGCGGCTTTCTGCCGACCGAGGACCAGGGGCATATCTTCATCACGTATACCGGCGCGCCCGGTTCGACGGACCAACGCACGCAACATGCGATCGATCAGGTCGAAGCGTTCTTACGGCAGCAGCCGCAGGTGCGCAATGTGGCGTCGGTCACCGGCTTCAGCTTCTTTGGCCAGGGACAATCGGCGGCGCTGTCGTTCGTCGATCTGAAGCCGTGGAACGAACGGCCCGGTGAGGCGAATTCGGCGAGCGCGCTGGTGCGCCGCGCGAATGCCGCCTTCCGGCAGATTCCCGAAGCGTTTATTTTTGCGCTCGATCCGCCGGCGATTCCATCGCTCGGCAACGCGACCGGCTTCACGATGAAGATCCAGGATCGCAGCGGCGTCGGTGGCGAAGCGCTACAACAGGCCGCGCGCCGCATGATGATCGAGGCGTCGCAAAGTCCGGTGCTTGCGGGCGTGCGGGCTGAGGGCATGCCGGAGGCGCCGCAACTCTACGTAGAGATCGACCGCGTGAAGGCGCGCGCGCTGGGCTTGCAGATCGGCCAGGTGAATCAGGCGCTCGCGCTGACGTTCGGCTCGAACTATGTGAACGATTTCGTGTTCGAGGGCAACGTGCTGCGCGTATTGCTGCAAGCCGACGCCGAACAACGGATGCGAGCCGAGGACGTGACCTCGCTGCGGCTGCGCAACAACCGCGGCGAGATGGTGCCGTTCTCGGCATTCACGCGGGTACGCTGGATTTCCGGTCCGCAGCAGCTCGAACGCTATAACGGCTTTCCGTCCGCGACCTTGTCGGGCCAGGCGGCGCCCGGCCGTTCAAGCGGCGCGGCAATCGCGGAGATGGAGCGGATTGCGTCGCACGTGCTGACCGGCAACCTCACCTACGAATGGACCGGTACCGCGTTCGAGGAAAAGCAGGCAAGCGGCCAGATCGGTATGTTGCTTGGGCTTTCGCTGGTGGTCGTGTTCCTGCTGCTCGCCGCGCTGTATGAGAGCTGGGCGATTCCGGTCGCGGTGCTGCTGATCATTCCATTCGGCGTGATCGGCGCGGTGCTGCTGACGATGCTGCGTGGCCTGTCCGCCGACGTGTACTTCAACATCGGCCTCGTGACGATCATCGGGCTTGCGGCAAAGAACGCGATCCTGATCGTTGAATTTGCAATCAAGGAAGAGTCCGAAGGCAAGGACGCGATCACCGCCGCGAAGAACGGCGCGCAGCAACGCCTGCGCCCTATTCTGATGACCAGCGTAACCTTCGTGCTCGGCATGCTGCCGCTGGTGCTCGCCACCGGCGCGGGCGCGGCGAGCCGGCGCGCGGTCGGCACGGGCGTGATGGGCAGTATGCTGACCGCGACGCTGTTCGGGGTCTTCTTTACGCCGCTGTTCTATGTCGCCGCGCGCCGCTGGCTGAGCCGCAAGAAACGCAGCATCGATCTCGACGATCTGCCGCCGCTCGCTCCCGAAGCCGGCGAAACGGGCGGAGGACGGCACGATGCGTAAGCACCTGTTGATTCCGCTGCTCTGCTGTTCGCTCGCCGCGTGCAATTTCGCGCCGCCCTATCGTCAGCCCGAACTGCCGGTCGCCGATCACTTCGATATGACCGAGGCCGGTAATCCGGCGGCCGCGTATCTCGCCAGCGAAATCGACTGGCAGACCTTCTTCGCCGATCCGCAACTGAAATTGCTGATCGAAACGGCGCTCGCGCACAACCGCGATCTTGCGGCGTCGATCGCGCGCATCGAACAGGCTCGCGCGTTCTATCGCATCCAGAACGCCGCGCGTTTTCCGCAGGTCAATGTGAACGCTGGCGCGGCGCGCACCAAGGCGCCGCTCGGCTCGATCGATCCGGAATTCGACAACACCGATATCTCGGTTCAGTTCAACCAGTACAACGTACAGGCCGCGGTGACGTCGTTCGAACTGGATTTCTGGGGCCGGGTGCGCAATACGAGCGAAGCCGCGCGGCGCCGCTATCTCGCGAGCGTCGACGCGCAGCGCGCCTTCCGTTTGTCGCTGATCGGTAATGTCGCGTCGAACTACTACGCGATCCGTTCGGGCGACGAAGGCATCGAACTCGCGCAGCGCACGCTGGAGAGCCGCCGCTATGCACTCGGCGTCGCGAAGGACCGGCTCGACGCGGGTGTTACGTCGATGGTCGATTACGAGCAGGCCGCGATTCTCGTCACGCAGGCGCAGACGCAGCTTGCCGAGTTGAAACGCACGACCGCGCAACAGCGCAATCTGCTGGAGGTGTTGATCGGCGGACCGGCCGACGAGTCGCTGCGGGACACGCTGCATCAGGCGCCGCCGATCGCCGACGCCGCGCAGTTCGGCGCGCTGGACCCCGGCCTGCCGTCCGCGTTGCTGATCAACCGGCCGGATATCCAGCAGGCCGAGCAGCAACTGCGCGCAGCGGATGCCGATATCGGCGCCGCGCGCGCGGACTTCTTTCCGCGCATCGCGCTGACGGGCAGCTTCGGTTATATCTCGCCGGAACTCGGCGATCTGTTCGTGCCGGGCAAGCAGGCGTGGTCGGTTGGCGCGTTGGTTGGCATGCCGATTTTCGATGGCGGTCAGCGACTCGCGCAGCTTGCGCAGGCGCGCGCGCGGCGTGACGAACTGGTCGCCAGTTATCAAAGCACCGTGCAGAACGCGTTTCGTGAAGTGTCCGACGGCCTGGTCGCACGACAACGCTACAAGGAGCAGATCACCGCGCAGGAACAGGCGGTCGAAGCGCAACGGCAGCTCGCCGAAACAGCCGAGCTGCGCTACGAAAACGGGATCTCGATCTATCTGGAAGTGGTGGACGCGCGGCGCAATCTGTTTGCCGCCGAGCAGCAACTGATCCAGTTGCGTGCGACGGCATTGCAGAACGGAGTATCGCTTTATCTCGCGCTAGGTGGCGGACCCGATGTGCCGGACGCGATGTCGCAGAAGACATCGCAAACTACGTCACAGGCAAACGGCGCGCACCCTTCGAATTAAAACGGGGCGCAACATTCGTTGCGCCCCGCTTGCCGCCGGCATTTACACCGGCGAGTTCGACTGATCAACCGAGCGTCACGTCGACCGATGCCCGTTCGCCATCGCGCACCACGGTGACGGACACACTGTCGTCGGCCTGAGCGATCATGCGGCGCAGTTGCTCGACGCCGTGAATCACCTTGCCGTCGACTGCCACGATGATGTCGCCGGGCTGGATACCTGCTTCGGCGGCCGGACCGGTGGCCTGCTGCACGACCACGCCGCCCGGCAGCGATGCTTCCTGCTGCTCGTCCTGGGTCAGCGGACGCACCGCGACGCCGAGACGCGGACGGTTCTGCTGCTGCGGTTGTTCCTGCTGTTGCTCGCGCGGCGAGATCGATGCGACATCGGACGATTGCTGCGCGCCGACCGTGATCGACAGCTTGCGTTCGCCGCCATCGCGCCACACGCTGATCGTCGCTTCGCTGCCCGGCGCCAGTTGCGCGACCTGCCCGACCAGTTCCGTGGCGCTGTTGATGTGCTTGCCGTTCACGCCGACGATCACGTCGCCCTGACGCAAACCGGCTGCTTTTGCGGGGCCGTTCGGATCGACCGAACCGACCAGCGCGCCGTTTGCGGAGTCGAGGCCGAGTGCCTTCGCCTTGTCGGCGCTGACCGGTTGCACGCCCACGCCGATACGGCCGCGAGTCACATGGCCGGTGCGCACCAGTTGGTCTTTTACATGCATGGCTGCGTCGATAGGAATCGCGAACGACAGGCCCTGGAAGCCGCCGGTGCGCGAATAGATCATCGAGTTGATGCCGATCACTTCGCCGTTCAGATTGAACAGCGGGCCGCCGGAATTGCCGGGATTCACCGGCACGTCCGTCTGGATGAACGGGATCGGGCTATCGTCGGAAAACGAGCGCGATTTCGCGCTGATGATGCCCGACGTCACCGTGCTGTCGAAGCCGTACGGCGAGCCGATTGCCACGACCCATTCACCCACTTTGCTGCTGTCGGGATTGCCGATCTTCACGGTCGGCAGATTCGACGCGTCAATCTTTACCACCGCGACGTCGGTGGTCTTGTCCTTGCCGATCACGCGCGCGTGGAATTCGCGGCCGTCGGTGAGCTTGACGCTCACGCTGCTCGCGCCATCGACGACGTGATTGTTGGTCAGAATGTACCCGTCCTGACTGATGATGAAGCCCGAGCCGAGCGCTTCGCCGCCGCTCTTGCGCTGACCGTTTTCATCGACCGACGCGGCTTCTTTCACGCCGATATGCACGACCGCCGGACCATAGCGCGACACGATGCCGGAGAAGTCCGGCGCCGACGAACGCGTGCCGGTGATATCGGCTGTCGCGTGCAGCGCGGATACGGAACCTTGTGATTCGCTCACGGACGCATCGGCGGTGCGGTGGCTGAGCGCGTAAGCGCCGCCGATTGCGATGACAACGCAGGCGGCAGCGCTGCCGCGCCAATATTTTTTGATGGTCATAGTCAGGACTCGTTGCGCAGGTTACGTGATGGATGCGTAATGTAGAGGCCGCCACTTAAAGCACGCTTAAAGAAGGTGTGCGATCAGAAAGTTCATACGAGCCCCTGTTTATAGGGGTTTTCCGCATTGCGCGCGTTGTTCGGGATGTTTGCGCGCGCATCTTTCGCGCCGCTCGATGGTGAACACACCAAGTGCGTCGAGCGTGTATCCGGTGACAGAATGGCAGAGCGAGAGCCATCCAGAAACAACACGGAAGCCACCCCGCGAGCATTCAATCCTCCGTGCCAGGCCGAAACTGCTATTCTTCTTTTCGCGCGGTCGACAAGGCCTCCGCCCCGCCGCGAGCAAGCGGCAGACCCCGACAGCATCGCGCGGCGCTCGCGCGCCCGACTTCCCCCACAACAGGAATACGCATGTTCGGTTTTCTGCGCGGCTACTTCTCCAACGACCTCGCGATCGACCTCGGCACGTCGAATACGCTGATCTACATGCGCGGCAAGGGCATCGTGCTCGACGAGCCGTCAGTGGTGTCGATTCGCCAGGAAGGCGGCCCGAACGGCAAACGGGTCATCCTCGCGGTCGGCCACGAGGCGAAGCAGATGCTCGGCAAGGTGCCGGGCAATATCGACGCGATCCGCCCGATGAAAGACGGCGTGATCGCCGATTTCAACATCACCCAGCAGATGATCAAGCGCTTTATCCAGATGGCGCACGAGTCGCGGCTGTTCGCGCCGTCGCCGCGCATCATCATCTGCGTGCCGTGCGGCTCGACTCAGGTCGAGCGCCGCGCGATCAAGGAAGCCGCGCATAGCGCGGGCGCGTCGCAGGTCTATCTGATCGAGGAACCGATGGCCGCCGCTACCGGCGCCGGCTTGCCGGTCTCGGACCCGACCGGCTCGATGGTCGTCGATATCGGCGGCGGCACCACCGAGGTCGGCGTGATCTCGCTCGGCGGCATCGTGTACAAAGGTTCGGTGCGCGTCGGCGGCGACAAGTTCGACGATGCGATCGTCAACTACATCCGCCGCAACTACGGGATGCTGATCGGCGAGCAGACAGCCGAGGCGATCAAGAAGGAAATCGGCTCCGCATTTCCGGGCTCCGAAGTCAAGGAGATGGAAGTCAAAGGCCGCAACATGTCCGAGGGCATTCCGCGCAGCTTTACGGTGTCGAGCAACGAGATTCTCGAAGCGCTGACCGATCCGCTGAATCAGATCGTGTCGGCGGTGAAGATCGCACTCGAACAGACGCCGCCGGAACTCGGCGCCGATATCGCCGAGCGCGGCATCATGCTCGCCGGCGGCGGTGCGCTGCTACGCGATCTGGACCGCCTGCTCGCCGAGGAAACCGGCCTGCCGGTGTTCGTCGCCGAGGCGCCGCTGACTTGCGTCGTGCGCGGCTCGGGCATGGCGCTCGAACGCATCGAGAAATTCGGCAGCTCGTTTTCCTACGACTAATTCGCGCCGGCCGCATCCGGCTGCACCGAGCGCACCCTGACCCCTGACGAAACCAACGGACCCAACGCGGACAGCCCGCGCAAGCGCCATGACGACCCAGCCTGCCTACGAGCCCCCAGTCGACGAAAACGAACTGCTGCTGAAATGGATTCGCCGCGCGCGCGAATCGCAGATGAGCCATTACGACATGGCGGATCTGCTGTCGGCGCGCGAGCGTCAGATGGGCTGGCTCACGACCGTGTTGACCGCATTCGTCGGCACCGCGGTGTTCGCGTCGCTGAGCATGCCGCCGGTATCGATCGAGATGCACATTTTTGTCGGGCTCGTCAGCGTGGCGGCCACGGTTTCGGCCGCGTTGCACGTGTTTCTGCGCTATGCCGAGCGCGCCGAGAAACATCGCGCAGCGGGCGCGCGTTATGGCGCGGTGCGGCGCCACCTCGAAGCGGTGTTTGCCGGCGATCCGGATGCTCGCGAAGGACACTACCTGAGCACGCTGCGCACCGAACTCGACCGGCTCGGCGAGGATTCGCCGAACGTGCCGCCGCGCGTGTTCTATCGCACGCAGCGGGCGTTGTTCGCGGACACGCCGCGCCGGCGGGATGCGTGAAAACGCTGAATGCGGCGGGTGAAATGCCGCTCTTTGCCTGATCAGCCGGGTGGCGCGGCCCCGCCGCCACTCACACGGCTCACCGCGTTGCCCGCATCACAGATCGTCCGCGCTGATACCCAACTCCGCCGCCATACGCCGCACCACCGTCTGCAAGCGGCTCACCTCGTCTGAGAGCCGCTTCTGCTCTGCCTTCAGCGCTTCGAAGGCGGACAGCGGCACGCTGTCGTCGGTGTCGGCCGCCGGTTGCGCGGACTCGCTGACGCTCACCTCGCCGCACAGCAGATGCATCCAGCGATGCTCGCGCTCGCCCGGCATGCGCGGCAATCTGACGACGCGCGGCGGCTCGTTGGCGGCCAGTTCGTCGAGAAATGCCTCGACCGACGAGATGTCGGCAAAGCCATGCAAACGCGCGCTGTTCAGCCGCAATTCGGCGGCGGTTTGCGGGCCGCGCAGCAACAGCGTGGTCAGCAGCGCGACCGACTGCCCCGGCAGCCCGAGCACGCGGTTCATGTTGTGCTCGAAACGCGGCACGCGGCTGCTGCTGCCTTCCAGCACGAGGCTCAGGCGCTTCAGTCCGTCGACGGCGGTCAGCACCTCGGCCTCGGTCGCGTTGATGACCGGCGCGCGGCCGGTCTTCTGATTGCAGCCAAGCGTCAGCGCGTTCAGCGACAACGGATAACTGTCGGGCACGGTGTGCTGTTTTTCAACGAGCACGCTGAGCACGCGTCCTTCAAGCAACGTCAGTTCGCGGATCGAGGGGCGGGAGGAAGCGTCGGCAATGGTGTTCATGGACGATGAATGCGAGAGGTCTCGTGGATCATGCGCGCGCCGTTTGCGGTCGGACGATCGGACGGCGCGTCGTTCTGTTGTTGGATGGCCACTATGATAAACGGCCCGGCTTGCTACGACGCAACGCGACGCGTCAAATCATGCGTGCTTCGATGCACTACCCGCGCGCCGCTTCTTCACACTCGCACGCGCACTATCCGCGTCATGCGCTCTTCACATACTTGAACGTGCCCTGCGCGCTTGCGATCAACAGTTTGCCGTCCACCCATGCTTCGGCCCGGGAAAAGAAAATCGAGCGGCCCGAGCGTTCGAGAAAGCCCTTCGCGGTCACCGAGCCGCCGAGCCCCTTGTCGAGATAGTTGGTGGTCAACGACAACGTAAAGCCGTGTCGCGCCGGCTGTCCGGCGGGCGCATAGAGGCCCGCGTAGCCGGCGGCCGCGTCGAGCAATGTCGCGATCGCGCCGCCTTGCAGCACGCCCTGGCGATTGAGCTTGCTCGCGTCGATCAGCATCAGCAGTTCCGCGTAGCCGTCGCGCCATTGCGTCAGACGCACGCCGAGCGATTCGAGAAACGGGTTGTCGATGGGAAGGTCGGACATGATTCGGGCTCTCGCTGTTCTGGATGACACGTGAGCATACCCGTGATCACCACGCGGCAGCGGCCAAGCTCGTTTGAATCGTGCTTTTCGCGCACGGTCGTGCGCCTGTGACGCGCTGCACAGCCGTGCGCAAAATTCGCGGCATCTGCTAGTGTTGTCTGCATCGGCATCTGTCACGGAGGATTCATGCGCTCGAAACGCCGGAGGCCACAACACCACGCCGCGCGCCCGGCCGCGCGTTTGAGCGACGCGCAACTCGCCGCCGAAGCCACCCGCCGTCTCGCGTGGGATGCGGCCGTGCCGCCGCACGCCGTCAGCGTGAAAGTCGCGCGCGGCCGTATCACGTTGTCGGGCGAGTTGCAGCGCGAGCAGCAGCGCATCGCGATGCTCGAAGACGTGACCCGGCTGTTCGGCGTGACCGGCGTCTCCGACCACACCGTCATCGGCACGGCCTGACACCGGTTCGCGTCAGCTCACGACGCTTTGCATCAACGCCCGGCAATGCCGCGCGATCTGCTTTTCCTCCTCGGTATGCAGCACCCTCACCTTGCGCGCCGGAAGCCCGAGAAACTCGAGCCCGTCGCATACGAGCCGCCTTATCTGCTCGCTGTTCTCGCCAATGCCGCCGGTTAGCACCAGCAGATCGATCCCACCGAGCAACGCCGCATAGCCGCCGATCGTCTTGCGCACCGCGCTCGCGAATGCATCGAGCGCGAGCGATGCCTGCGCGTCGCCGGCCGCCGCGCGTTTTTCGAGCGCCTGCATGTCGCTTTCGCCATCGGCATAACCAGCAAGACCGCTGTGGCGATTGAGCAGCGTTTCGAGCGCATCGGCATCGAGCCGTTCCGCGCGCATCAGATACAGCAGCACGCCGGGATCGAGGTCGCCAGAGCGTGTGCCCATCGGAATGCCGCCGGTCGGCGTCAATCCCATCGACGTATCGACCGACCGGCCGTCGCGCAGCGCGCACACGCTCGAACCGTTGCCGAGATGCGCAAACACCGCGCGCGGCGGCAACGCGGCGCCCAGTTGCCTGACCAGCGATTCGTACGACAGCCCATGAAAACCGTAGCGAATCACACCGGTTTGCGCGTACCGATGCGGCAATGCGAACTGCGCGGCGCGCGGCGGCAGCGTCGCGTGAAACGCGGTGTCGAAGCACGCGAAGTGCGGCGCGTCGCCGAAGATCTGCACGGCTTCGTCGATCAGCGCGAGCGCGGGCGGGATATGCAGCGGCGCGAAGTGCAGCGCGTCGTGCAACTGGCGCCGCACGTCGTCGGTGATGCGCTGATGCACGCGCAGATGCGGACCGCCATGCACGATTCGATGCCCGATCGCCGCCGGCCGCGCGTGATGCTGTTGCGCCAACACCTGCGAGAGTTTTTGCAGCGCATCGGTCTGCGATTCGAGCGCGTGCGTCCGCTGCAACAGCACGCGGCCATCGGGCGCGCGAATACGCAGGCTGCCGTCGTCGCGGCCGATGCCCTCCGCCGCGCCGGAGAGCAGCAGTGCTTCATCGTCGCCTGAGCTGTCGCTTGCGCTGTCGTTCCCGTCGCCACCCTTCGGCGCAAACAGCCCGAACTTCAGCGACGACGAGCCGCTGTTCAACACCAGAATCGTCTCTTCGTGAGCGTCGTTATGCATGGCGTCCTCGCTCAGCCTTTCCACGTCCAGTTGCGGATTTCCTCCTTGTCGATCCCTTCGGCGTGCGCATACGCGAGGTGCTCGATGATCTGCCCGCGCAGCCATTCCTTCGTATGATCGCCGACGCCGCGCAGCGACGGCACGCGGTCGATCACGTCGATGGCGAGCGTAAAGCGGTCGACGCCGTTGACGATCGCGAGTTCGAGCGGCGTGTTGATATTGCCCTTCTCGCGATAGCCATGCACATGGATGTTCTCGTGATTCTTGCGGTTGTACGTGAGCTTGTGCACGAGCGCTCCATACGCGTGGAAGTTGAAGATCACCGGCTTGCTGGTCGTAAACAGCGAATCGAAATCGCGATCGGACAAGCCATGCGGATGCGCGCGCTCGGGCATCAGCCGGAACAGATCGACCACGTTGACGAAGCGGATCTTCAGGTTCGCGCAGCGCTCCTTCAGGATCTGCACCGCGGCGAGCGCCTCCATCGTCGCGATATCGCCGGCGCACGCAATCACGACGTCCGGCTCGACGCCCTGGTCAGTCGACGCCCAGTCCCAGATGCCGATGCCCTTCGTGCAATGGATGACGGCCGCGTCCATGTCGAGATAGTCCAGGTGCGGCTGCTTGTCGGACACGATCACGTTCACGTAGTCGCGCGAGCGCAGGCAGTGATCGGCGACGCTCAGCAGGCAGTTGCCGTCGGGCGGCAGATAGATGCGCACGACGTCGGGGCTCTTGTTCGTGACCACATCGAGAAAACCGGGGTCCTGATGCGTGAAACCGTTGTGATCCTGGCGCCACACCAGCGACGAAATCAGCAGATTCAGCGACGGCACCGGTTGCCGCCAGCCGAGTTCGCGCTTGGATTTTTCGAGCCATTTCGCGTGCTGGTTGAACATCGAGTCGATCACGTGGACGAACGCTTCGTAGGTCGCGAACAGACCGTGCCGGCCGGTCAGCACATAGCCTTCGAGCCAGCCTTCGAGCGTGTGTTCGCTGAGGATCTCCATCACCCGGCCGTCGGGCGACAGTTCGCCGCCGTCGGCGTCATCCGGTTCGATTTCAGCGAGCCAGGTTTTCGGCGACGCTTCATAGACCGCCTGCAGCTTGTTGCTCGCGGTTTCATCGGGGCCGAACAGGCGGAAGTTCGTCATATTCCGGCGCATCACGTCGCGCAGGAAGGTGCCGAGCACCCCGGTCGGCGACGTGTACGACACCGCCGGCTTCTTCACCGCGACCGCATAGTCGCGAAACGGCGGCATATCGAGCGCCTTGCACAGCAGCCCGCCGTTCGCGTGCGGATTCGCGCTGATGCGGCGCGCGCCTTCGGGTGCGAGCGCGCGTAGTTCGCCGACGAGCCGGCCGTTCGCGTCGAACAGCGTCTCGGGCCCATAACCGCGCAGCCAGTCTTCGACGATCTTCAGGCTCTTGCGATTGGTCGCCGGGTCGAGCACCGGTACCTGATGCGCGCGCCACGAGCCTTCCACTTTGTGACCGTCGACCTCCTTCGGCCCGGTCCAGCCTTTCGGCGAGCGCAGCACGATCATCGGCCAGCGCGGCCGCGTGGTGTCCTTGTTCTTGCGCGCATGCTGCTGGATCGCGCGGATTTCGCCGATGCACTGATCGAGCGTCGCGGCCATCTGCTGATGCATCGTGTTGGGATCGTCGCCCTCGACGAAGTACGGCTTGTGGCCGTAGCCGACCATCAGCGCTTCGAGCTCCTCACGCGGAATGCGCGCGAGCAGCGTCGGATTGGCGATCTTGTAGCCGTTCAGATGCAGCACTGGCAGCACCGCGCCGTCGCGGATCGGATTGAGGAATTTGTTCGAATGCCATGAGGTGGCGAGCGGCCCGGTTTCAGCTTCGCCGTCGCCGATCATCACCGTCACGATCAGGTCGGGATTGTCGAACGCGGCGCCGTAGCCGTGCGACAGGCTGTAGCCGAGTTCCCCGCCTTCGTGAATCGATCCTGGCGTCTCCGGCGTGCAATGCGAACCGATGCCACCCGGGAACGAGAATTGCCGGAAGAAGCGCTGCATGCCGGCTTCGTCCTCGCTGCGGTCGGGATAGACCTCCGAGTAGTGACCTTCCAGATAGCAGTGCGCGAGGCTTGCCGGCGCACCATGCCCCGGTCCGGACAGATAGATCATGTCGAGATCGAGCTTGCGAATCAGCCGGTTCAGATGCACGAGCATGAAGCTCTGCCCGGCGTCCGATCCCCAATGGCCGAGCAGCCGGTTCTTGATGTGCTCGGGCTTCAGCGGTTCGCGCAGCAGCGGGTTGTCGCGCAGATAGATCATGCCGACGGACAGGTAGTTACACGCGCGCCAGTAGCGGTCCATGTTGCGCAGCGTGTCGGGGTCGAGAATTTGCGGCGGGGTGGGATGCGAGGTTGATTCGGCCATGGCTTCACTCCTCGGAAAAAACGGTCAGACAGGTTGGCGGATGCGGCGGATGTCGGGGCGGCGGATGCCGCGGGTGTTGCAGATATTGCGATCGATGACCGGCGGGCGGCCGGCGCGGAATCGGGCGCGAACTCGCGCGAATCGGTGCTGCGGTAAAGCGGCTGCGAGGATGCGGGTGCTGCGGTGGATCGTCGTCATACGCGGGACATGCATGCGGTGACGATGCACGATTACCGCGCGACTACAACGGCTCGCGATGCGGCGCGAGTCGATTCGTGCTGCGGCGCCTGCGTCCGTCAGCGGTTGTGACAGGCCCGGCGTCGCATGGTTCGGTGCAATCGCAGCAATCGATGCAACCGATGCAATCGCGATGTAATCGATATGAAACTGCGGCCCAAACCGGTCGACGCGAAACCGCGTCGCCTACCGCGAATGTATTAAGCTGCTCAAAACTGGATGTGCGTCAGCGAGTCGGCGCCGCTCTTTGCATCGCGACTCATGATGCCTTGCCGCTGGCTCGGCGCCGCATCCGGTGTTCCCTTTTTCGTGTTTCCTTGCCTCAGGTCAACGGCCGCCATGTCGACATCTTCCAGCCCGCTCAAAGTACTCGTGATTGTGATTCTTGCGGCCGTGTTGCCGTGCGCGGCGATTGCCGTGCTGATCGGCGTGTTCGGGTTGCTGGTTAAGCTGTTCGGTCATGGATGACGGGCCGGCGCGTATCGGAATACATCGGCGCATGGCGGTCGCGTCGCGCGCTGGCTGCGCAAAATATCGGTATGCTGGATGAAAGCTGCGGCACGCTTGCCGTGCGCGCGTCGTCCACGTTCCCCTATCCATTGCAAGGAGCTTCCATTGACCGATCACGCCGATAACGCGACACCGTCGCAACCCGATCCCGAACTGCAGGCGCTCGCGCAGGAAGTCTTCGATCTCGCGCGGCGCGGCGACGCGACGATGCTCGCGGCGGTGATCGAAAAAGGCGTGCCGCCGAATCTGCGCAACGAGCGCGGCGACAGCCTCGTGATGCTCGCGAGCTACCACGGTCACGCCGACGCGGTGCGCACGCTGCTCGAACAGGGCGCCGATCCGAACCTGCGCAACGACGCCGGGCAAACGCCGCTCGCGGGCGCCGCATTCAAGGGCTTCGACAACGTGATCGAGACGCTGCTCGCGCACGGCGCGGACGTCGAAGGCGCATCGCCCGATGGCCGCACCGCGTTGATGATCGCGGCGATGTTCAACCGCACCGCGATCGTCGATCTGCTGATCGCGCACGGTGCCGATCCGCACGCGCGCGATGCGAACGGCGTCAGCGCGGCCGACGCCGCCGCGCGCATGGGCGCTGGGGATACGCTGGCGCGGCTGAAAACGCTGGGAAACTGACACCGACGCGCGAGCCGCGCGCCGGTCCGGTGGACTGCCGGATCACTGGGCTGCCGGGCTGGCGGTGGCAGGCCTACGGCACGCTGGGCTTACGGCACGCTGGGCTGCCAGGCTGCGCAGCCGTCAAGCCTACGGCAATCCAGCGGCGGTTCAGCCCAACATCCATCCAACACCCGCCACTACCCCTTCGCGCTGCGCAGCAGCGTATCGATGTCAATATCAGCCAGCTCGCCGATCCGCTCGACCGTCACGTCGGCGGGCGGATTGCTGGCGATCTCCTTGGGATCGAACGCATAGTGGCCCTGGCGCGGAAACACGGTCGTCAACTTCGCGCCCCACACTTTTTTCATCGCGGTCAGAATCCGCAGCTTGTCGTCGACCATCACGTAATGGCGCGCCGGATAGCAGTCCATCACCTGATCGAGCATCAGTTCCTTGTGGATGTAGATCAGCACGCGCCCGTCGACCTCATCCCATAGCCCGGAGCGCGAGATCTTGCGCGGCTGGAACACGACGTCGCCATCGGACAGGATCACCGTCGGTCCGCGCGTTCCAAGGTGCCGCAGCGCATCGAGCGCGCCCGGATAGGCCCGGTTGGCAAACGGGTACTCGATCAGGAACGACGACATCAGCAGCAGCCCCGTGTCGCGCGGATGCTCGGTCCGGTAGCGTTGCAGCGCGCCGAGATAGTCGGCATAGCCGAGTTCGGTGCGCAGGTTCTCGAAAATCTCCCAGTAGCGCGCGCTGTTCTGCTCGCCGAACGCGTGCTCCATGTGCTTGCGCAGATCCTGCAACACGTGATCGTTATCGAGCAGCGTGTTGTCGCAATCGAATAGAAACACGACGTCGTGTGGCGTGGCGGGGGTGGCTGGCATCGTGGCTCCTTATGGCTTGTGGTGGCGGCGCGCGACGGCTTGCCACCACGTGTGGCTCGGTTCGAGTGGGAAGTTTGCCCGATTGACGTGACTTTTAGTGGTGTCCGGCTTTCAGTTCTATCCGCGCGTGGAGAGCCCGCGCAACGCAACGCCGCCATCGTCATATCGTGCCGGCGCGCCCGGCGTATGTCGTCCGCGCTGCGACCGCCGCGCCCGCCTGTCGCAGCGCCTGGCGCCTAGCCCTTCTGCCCACCGTCCGGCGTGGCCGGCTTCTCGGCGTGGCCACCGAAGTCGTACCGCATCGCCGACAGCACGCGGTTCGCGAAATCGGCGTCTCCGCGCGAACTGAAGCGCGCGAACAGCGCCGCGCTCAGCACCGGCGTCGGCACGCCTTCGTCGATCGCCGCGGCGACGGTCCAGCGTCCCTCACCCGAATCCGATACGCGACCCGTGTAGTTCGCCAGTTGCTCATCGCGCGCAAGCGAACCGGCGATCAGATCGAGCAGCCACGAGCCGATCACGCTGCCGCGGCGCCAGACTTCGGCGACATCGGCGAGATTCAGATCGTATTGGTAAAGCTCGGGACGGCGCAGCGGCGAGGTCTCCGCATCGACTTCGCGCGCATGCCGGCCGGCGTCCGCGTGGCGCAGCACGTTCAGCCCCTCGGCGTAGGCCGCCATCAGGCCGTATTCGATGCCGTTGTGGACCATCTTCACGAAATGCCCGGCGCCTTGCGGACCGCAATGCAGGAAGCCCTGCTCGGCGGTGCTTGCGCCGGCGGCGCGGCCGGGCGTCGGCACTGCCGTGCCCGCGCCCGGCGCGAGCGTCGCGAAAACCGGTTCGAGGTGTTTCACGACCTCGGGCTCGCCGCCGATCATCAGGCAGTAGCCGCGCTCGCGGCCCGCGACGCCGCCGCTCGTGCCGACGTCCACATAGTGAAGCTGGCGCGCGCCGAGCTGCTGGCCGCGGCGGATGTCGTCGTGATAGTAGGAATTGCCGCCGTCGATCACGATATCGCCCGGTTCCAGCAGCGGCACGAGTTTGTCGAGCGTCGCGTCGACCACCGCCGCGGGCACCATCAGCCACACGGCGCGCGGTTTCGTGAGTTGCGCGACGAAGTCCTCGAGCGACGCGGCACCCGCCACGCCCTCCTGCTTGAGCCGGTCGACGGCCGCCGGCTGGACGTCATAGACGACGCATTGCTGACCGCCCTTCGTCAGGCGCCGCACCATGTCGGCGCCCATCCGTCCCAATCCAATCATGCCTAGCTGCATAGCTCGCTCCGGAAGATGCTGCGTTGCGCTGCCCGATGCTCGGGTCGTGATGTGGCGGCCGTGGTGGCGAATGCCTGCCCGCTACTGCGTGGCTGCCTTTAAGCATAGGCGCTGTGAAGCGGGGTTCGAGGCACGCGCCGAAAAACACCGCACTCTTTTGCAGAGGCGCGGCGGGCCGTGAAGTTCCGCGCGAGCACGCAGGTTGGGTCGATCGCGCGAGGTTATGTCGGCGCGGAGCGGTTTGTGCTACCTATCGTGCCAGGTGATGGTGCTGCACTGCGGGTGTTGCACCGCGATGTTGACCTCGGTCATGCGCCGCGCGCGCATCCGATGCGCCGGCCTCGTTGCGTTGACCGGGATTCACGTCATTCGCTCCGCTCGGGCATGCGCGCGCCGCGCCTCGCCTGCAGCTTCGCGTATTGCGCAGCCGTGAAACGTTTGAGCGCGGCCCACATCAGCGGATAGCGATACCCCGGCACCGCGAACAGCACCAGCGCGCACAGCGCCAGCAGGCCGCAGAACAGAAACGTGCCGCGAAAGCTGAATGCTTGCACGAGCAGCCCCGACAGCACGCCCGACAGAATCGAGCCGACCCGCGCCGCGTTGAAGAACAGCGCGGTCGCGCGTCCGGGCGAATGCGGCATCAGATCCTGCACATAGGTCATGCCGAGACACGAAGTCACCGCGACCACAAATGCATTGAGCATCTGCATCGGGATCAGCACGCCGACATTGCCCGCCATCGACATCGCGACGAAATACACCGCATGCACCGCCGCGCACGCGGCCAGCCAGTTCGGCTTGTGCAGCGACGACGACTTCGCGCCGAGCGCAAGCATCATCGGAATTTCGGTCAGTGCGCCGAGGCCGAGCATCACCGACACGTCCAGATGCGAGCCGTTCAACCCATGCACGATATACAGCGGCAACACGATCATCGTCGCGTTGGCGGCAAGGCCGAGCAGCGTGAGCGCGGCGACCGCGCGCATGATGTCGTTGGCCGACGCGACCGGCAGCGTTTCGTGCGCGTCCTCGCCGGGTTGCCGCAGCGGCGGCACCGTGATCGACGCGGACGGCTCGGAGGCCGTATCTTCGACCGTGTGATCGCCGAGGTGGCCCTGCGGCTCGCGCATGCGCCAAACGATAAAACCGCAGGTCGCGAAACTCGCGGCCGCGAACAGGAACAATCCATAGAAACTGCTGGCCGCGAGCACCAGCGCACCGACCGACGGCCCGAACACCCACGCCGCCGACAGGATCGTACGCAGCGTCGCGCTGGCGAACACGCGCTCGGCGGGATCGGACGCCGGCAGCGCCGCGCGGCTGAACGAGAACACCATCGAGATCGCCGAACCGCCCGCGCCGATAAAGACGATACCGACCACGAGCAGCAGCCGGTAATCACGCACCACGCATAAAGACAGATAACCGAGCGCGGCCGCGACCAGCGCGGCGAGCAGCAACGGCCGATGCCGGCCGCTTGCGTCGCTCCAACGGCCGGCGAGCGTGCTGGCGACCACGCCGCTGGTGGCGATCAACGTCATGAACACACCGAGCCGCAGCGGCGTCATGCCGGCGCGTTCGATGCCGAACAGCGACAGATAGGGAGCGGTGAACGACATCGCCACACCGAGCATCAGGGTGGCGGCGGCCAGCGGCTTGAAGCCAGGGATGTGAAGCAGGCTGAAAAATCGTGAGGTTTTCAACACGGGGCGGGTCGGTCGGGTCGGGGCCTTCACCTGGTGGGAAGACGCTTTGCGGTTCGGTGCTGCCGGTGGGTTGTTATGCGCTGACGCGCGCGCTCGGAACCATCGGGGGATTATCGACTGCCGTTGGGGGATGCGTAAAGCCGCTGTGCGGTGTCCCAGATTTTTGTCGTTGTTCCGGAGATCCGGGCTTGACGGACGTTGAAGAATCGGCCGCGCTGCCCGAACAAAAACGCCAGCACCAATGAAGCTTGTTCATACCTGCTATGCAAGATAGTGGGTTGTTCGCGATTACCTGTCTCTTTATTGTCACATCAGCCGTTACCTGTGCTGCATATGAACAAAAGGAGATCAAATTGGACATTGAGTCCGCAGTCCTCGACGAGTGGTATCCCGTCGCGATCGCAGAGGATGTCAGAACAGGCGTGGCCTACCGCACGCAAGTTCTCGGCATGGACATCACGTACGGTTGCGCCGACGACGGCGTGTTCAGCGCCAGTTTTGCCGACGGACGTGAACATCCCTGCCATACCCGGACCTCGTTCCACACGCATTGGGTTTGTCTCGGCACACCGCGGGAAGGCTTCTTTGCTATTCCCGAGTTCGACGAAGCGGATCGGCGGATCTTAGGTGCCGGCTCGATGAAGGTGCACGTGTCGGGCTTGCGTGCGATCGAAAACTTTCTCGACATGGCTCACTTCCCCTACGTGCACACGGGGCTATTGGGTGAGGAGCCCCATACGAACGTCGCGCCGTACAGCGTGGAGATCGACGCCGAGCATGACGAGATCTACGCGCGCGATTGCCGGTTCTATCAGCCGGTGTCGTCGTCGGTCGCGACCGACGCTATCGATGCCGAGTATGTCTATCGTGTGCTGCGGCCTTTCTCCGCGATCCTCTACAAGACCAGCGCGCCGCAACCCGCGCGGCGCGATGCCATCTGCCTCTTCATCCAGCCGTTGAATGAAGAGTGGTGCATTGCGCACACCGTACTCGCCTATATCGACGAGACAAGCAGCGCGCGGGATCTACGTTTATTCCAGCAGACCATCTTCGGCCAGGACCTGATGATCCTCGCGAACCATGTTCCGCGAACCCTACCGCTCGATCCGTCGTTCGAGGTGCCGACGCGTGCGGACGCGATGTCGATTGCGTACCGCCGATGGCTGCGCAACAAGGGCATCGCCTACGGAACTCACAAGCCGGTCTGACTGCTGCGCTCGCAACGAGGAGAACACAATGATTGCAGTAAAGAACTCGTGGCATCCGGTCGCGCACGCCGTCGACCTGCCGATGCGCCACGTTTTTCACGGAGAACTACACGGGGTCGAGCTTGCGTTATGGCGCGCGGATGACGGCCGCGTCAATGCGTGGGAGAACCGTTGCCCGCACCGAAGCGTCCGCCTCACGCTCGGCGTCAATACCGGCGGCCAGTTACGGTGCCAATATCACGGCTGGCAATATCGAAGCGACGACGGCCGCTGCACGGTTATTCCGGCCTCCTCGCACATGGCGCCGCCGAATAGCCTGTGTGCCCGTCCGTTCGCGACGGCTGAGGCAGATGGCTTCGTGTGGGTCAGCCTGTTCGATGAACATGTTGGCACCGAGGCGATACCGCGAGTGACGAGGCTGCCCGTATCGCTACGCTGCATGCCGATCAATGCGCCTCTCACGGATGTCAAAGCCGGGTTGATGGAATGCACCGAATACGATCGGACCACTACTGCTGCTGGAGATCGCGACGAGCACGACGGTAATGGCATCGCCCTCGCCTTGCGCTCATCTGGCGGCGTAAGCAACGTCCATTTCTGGCTCCAACCCGCGAACGGGAATCGCACCATCGTTCATGGGTCGGCTGAGCCTGGCGGCATGACGGAGATTGAAGTACAGCGTACGCACAACCGCCTGCTCAATCAGCTGCGTGCACGGATAGAAAACCGTATCGCTTCGATATCGGGTTCTTCCCATACCGCGCCTGTTCGACAACCGGCAATTATTCCGGTTATTCCGGTGCGCTCCAGCGCGTCGTTCAACCATGCACTGTTCCAGGCAACCGTCACACGGCGATGGACCGCAGCACAGGATATCGTCGCGTTCAGCCTCGCTCCGCCTGCCGGGCGACCCATTGCTTTCGACGCGGGCGCACACATCGATGTCTGTACACCGAGCGGTCTGACGCGCCAGTACTCGCTCGTCAACACGCCGGACGAACGCGACCAGTTCGTGATCGGCGTCAAGCTCGAGCCCTCGTCACGCGGAGGATCTCAATCGTTGCACGACTCGGTGCGCGTTGGCGATGTGCTGACCGTGTCCGCACCCAAAAACCACTTCAGGCTGATTCAAGGCAAAGGCGGCATTCTCATTGCGGGCGGAATCGGCATCACGCCTATCCTGGCAATGGGTTCAGCGTTGCAGCATGCTCACCTGCGCTACGCGCTTCATTATTTCGCGCGAGGTGACGAGCACATTGCTTTTCGCGATCGCCTGAGCAACTTGTCCTCTGCACATATCCACACCGGCCTGGATGTGGATGGAACGCGTAACGCGGTCGACGTCGCGCTGAGCAAGGCCACGCCAGGCGCCGACATCTATGTATGCGGCCCCCGGCCGCTCATCGATCTGGTCCGCGAGCGCGCGGCCTGTAACGACGCGTTGGGCCTCAAAGTCCACTTCGAACTGTTCGCCAATCAGGTATCGCACAGCACGGATAAAGCCTTCAAGGTCCGCCTGCGGCGCTCCGCGATGGAGTTCACCGTGCCCGCCGGCGTCACGCTCGCCGACGCGTTGAAAGCCCGTGGCATCCCCACATCGACGTCGTGCGAACAGGGTGTGTGCGGCACGTGTCGCACGGCCGTGTGCGATGGCGAGCCTGATCATCGCGATGTCTATCTCTCCGACCAGGAGCGCAACAGCGGCACGTGCCTGATGCCATGCGTATCCCGCAGCCGTTCCGAGCTGCTCGTTCTCGATCTCTAGGAAAGTACGCATGATCACCCTGTACGACTATGAACTGTCCGGCAACTGCTACAAGCTGCGACTTTTGATGAACATGCTGGGCGTCGAATACCGCAAGGTCGGCGTTGAATTCTTCCCAGCTAAAGAACATAGAAGCGACGCTTTCCTTGCACTCAATCCACTCGGGCAGCTTCCCGTCCTCGACGACGACGGCTTTGTGATTCGCGATGCACAGGCCATCTTGAGCTACGTTGCCGCGCGCTACGACGAGAGCGGTCAGTGGTATCCGACAACGGACCCTCGACGGCTCGCCGAGGTCAACATGTGGCTTGCTTTCGCGGATGGCATGACGGGCACCGCATCCGCCGCGCGATTAGCCGACGTTTTCAATTACGACATCGACGTCGCCAGGGCGCGCGCCGGTGCTCATGTGCTGTTCCGCATTCTGGACGAGCATCTGTGGTTTTCGCTGCGGCACGGCGGGGGTTGGATATGTGGTGGCAATCATCCGACTGTTGCCGACATCGCCTGTTTTCCGTATGTCGCGCTGTCCGATGAGGGCGGGATATCGCTGATCGACTATCCGTCGCTTAGACAATGGACTGACCGCGTCAAGCGCCTGCCGGGATTCATCGTGATGGCCGGCGTATTCGAAGCATCCCCGCTGCAGAAAAATTCGTAAATTCAGGAGGAGACATCGATGTACTCGAAACGCTATATCCCAGCCGATTCCCGTGCTGCTGTCGACGAACTACTGCCGGTCGGCCGGCTGACCTTGCTCGGCATGCAACATGTGATGGTGATGTATGCCGGCGCGATCGCCGTCCCGTTGATCATGGGCATGGCATTGAAGCTGCCTAGAGAACAAGTGGCCTATCTGATCAGCGTCGACCTGTTTGTCTCCGGCCTGATTACGCTGGTTCAGTCCATTGGCGTACGCTGGTTCGGGATAAAGCTGCCGATCATGATGGGCGTGTCCTTCACCGGGGTCGGGCCGATGATTGCGATTGCGACCAATCCGAATCTGGGTCTGTTGGGCATCTATGGATCAATGATCTTTTCCGGCATTTTCGGCATTCTGATGGCACCGGTGATGGCGAAGCTGCTGCGCTTTTTCCCACCCGTTGTGATCGGTACCGAAATTCTGGTCGTCGGTCTGTGCCTGATGGGCGTGAGCGCGAACTGGGCCGCCGGCGGATTGGGTAATCCGCATTTCGGAAGTCCGGACCAGATCGGCATGTCCTTTCTCGTGCTCGCGGTGATTCTCGCGATTACCAAATACTTCAGCGGCTTCGTGCGCAACATCGCGGTGCTTCTGGGTATCGTGTTCGGTATGACGATCGCGGCAACGACAGGCACGATAGATTTTTCATCCGTGCGGGGCGCCGCGTGGTTCGGTGTCGTACTGCCTTTTCACTTCGGCGTTCCGAAGTTCGACTTCTGGGCAATCGCCACGATGTCGATCGTGATGCTGGTGACGTTCATCGAAGCGACGGGCATGTTCGTCGCGGTCGGGGAGATGGTCGGCAAGGAGATCGACGAAAAGCAGATGATCAAGGGTTTCCGCGCGGATGGGCTGGGCACGCTGCTGGGCGCCATTTTCAATATCTTCCCCTACACCTCGTATGCGGAAAACGTCGGGCTCGTCAGTATCACCGGTGTGCGGAGCCGCTGGGTGTGTGCGATGGGCGGCGGCATTCTGATGCTGCTCGGTCTGTTTCCGAAGCTGTCCGCGCTGGTTGCATCGGTACCCGCCAGCGTGCTCGGCGGTGCGGGGCTGATCATGTTCGGCATGATTACCGCGTGCGGCGTGAGGATGCTGGCCAATGTCGATTTTGCGCATAACCATTTCAATGCGTACATCGTCGCCATCAGCGTCAGCGTCGGGATGCTGCCCGTCGTCAATCCCGATTTCTTTGCCAGGTTTCCGTCCCAATTGGCGCCGCTATTGCACAGCAGTATCCTGCTCGCTGCCGTGACTGCCGTGATCCTGAATCTGTTCTTCAATATATTGGCCGGCTCGAAAGCGGAGAAGTCCGCGCTACCCGGTCTCGAAGGATTGCAGCAGTAGCTGCCGACACGCCATCCGTGGTTTCCACCCGCCCCGTGCAATGCGCTCGTCGGGGAAAAGGACAGACTTTGCACAATCTCGATTTGAAATCACTGATGGTGTTTTCGACGTTGCTGAAAGAATGCAACGTTACCCGTGCGGCCGAACAGCTGAACATGACGCAGTCAGCGGTGAGCCACACGCTGGCGAGGCTGCGGGAAATTTTCCGGGACCCGCTGTTCGTACCGATGGGCCGAGGTATTACGCCGACACCTCGTGCCCTCGAACTGGCGGAACCCTTGCAACATGCTCTGCGTGCCATGGACGTGCTGGTGCAACCGGCGGCCGCTTTCAACCCGAAAGATTTCGTGGGTACGTTTCACATCGCCACGACCGACTACATCGGTTTCATTCTTTTGCCGCTGCTGGTCAAACGTCTGGAAGAAGTGGCACCCGGTGTCGAGATGAATATCCGGCCCTTGAAGCCTCACGACGACCTGGAGTTGCTGAAGAGCGGCGAACTCGATCTGATTTTGTGGAACGAGGGAACGGCGCCCGATAACTACTACGTGCAGAAGCTGTTTTCGGACCGCCTGAAGTCGATCGTGCGGGTTGGCCACCCTGCGATCAACGGGAGCCTGTCACTCGAACAGTTCCGCGCCGGCCGGCATCTACGAGTTAACAGCAGCTACGGCGCGGTGAAAGAGGCCATCGATCAACACTACGAAGGCGCCAGTGCAAAAATGGCAGTGACGATTCCGCACTTTTTGCTCGCGCACATTCTCGTGTCGCAGACCAATCTGATCGGGATGATCGCCGAGTTGACGGCCCAGCGCATTGTCGGCGAAATACCGCTGCAGGTGCTCGAACCACCGGTCGACATGAAGCCGTTCACCGTGTCTCAGGTATGGCACGCCCGTCGCAATTCGTCGCCTTCCCATCGCTGGGTGCGCGGCGAGATTGTAGCGATCGCCAGCGAAATCCGCAGTACGCAGCAGACACCGTGAAATTGCGGGGGAACAAAGAGAGCCCCCTATTCCACCCGATAACCCCGCCGCTCCAACGTCAACCGATGCCACCGGTTGCCATAAGCGCCGCAGGCCACGCCAAACACGATAGTCAGCACGAACCCAAGCAGATCGGCCGTCTCGCCCCAAAAGCCGATACCGAACAGAATCAGATTGACCCCGAGCATCACGAATGCGGCAAACCACATCCGCTTCGACAAAGCCCAGATAAAACCCAATAAAAGCGCGCCCCAACTAAAGCCGGTCGCAACAGCAACGGCTTCAGCATCGCCGGGATGCCGCAAATAGATAGGTGCTCCCATTTCTCTTACCGAATCCTTTTCAAGCCAGAAACGCGTCGTCCGCGCAAAAAAACTACCCGCAGCATCAAAACCGTTTGTACCACGCCAGCACGACAATTTCCGTCAAGCCGGGCGCACGGCGCCGGCTGCCATGACGACCCGCATCATAGCTGCTACTCTTGCGAAATCCCGCGCGAGAAACGCCGTGAAAGCAAACGCGGCGCGCGAACCGTCACGATTCGTCACGTATAGCTCCGGAGCACGCATGGCTTCCCCCACCGCCTATTCCTCGCAAGCCCCATCGCGCGCCGAAGTCGATGCGCTAGCCGGTGCCACCGTGGTCGAGTTTGGTACCGACTGGTGCGGTTATTGCCAGGGCGCGCAGGCCTCGATTGCCCAGGCGCTCGCGCCGCACGCCGGGCTGCGGCATCTGAAGATCGAGGATGGCCCCGGCCGGCCGCTCGGCCGGTCATTCAAGGTCAAGCTATGGCCGACGCTGGTGCTGATGCGCGACGGCGCCGAAGTCGCGCGCGTGGTGCGGCCGCGCAGCGCCGAAGATATCGAGGATGCGTTCGCTTCGCTTTGATGCGCCAGGCCATCCATCATCTGATTGTTCGGGCCCGCAATCGCGGGCTGGTCGAATTTACCGACGACGTGCGCCGTTTCGTCGCCGCTCAGGGCATCCGTACCGGGCTGCTGACGCTGTTCTGCCGCCATACCTCGGCGTCGCTGCTGATTCAGGAGAATGCCGACCCGTCGGTGCGCCGCGACCTGGAACACTACTTCGCGAGCATCGCGCCCGAAGACGCCGAACGCTACGAGCACGACACCGAGGGCCTCGACGACATGCCCGCGCATCTGCGCACCGCGCTCACGCAGGTGCAGTTGTCGGTGCCGGTCGAAGACGGGCGGATGGTGCTCGGCACCTGGCAGGGGTTGTACCTGTTCGAGCATCGCCGGCACACGCAGCCTCGCGATATCGTGCTGCATCTGCTTGGCGAATGATCGCGCGCGCACGGTCCCATCGTGACGCACGCCCACACAATCATCGAATCGCGGCGCGGCCCTCGCGCCGCGGCAAAGGCAACAACGAAGCGCCCTTTTCCGCCAACACGTCAACACGCCAACGCTTCAACGCACGAACACGTCACGCAAAGTCACGCCAAGGAACCTGTCACCGAGTCTTCACCGCACACCGGATCGAAGGAAGCCAACCACGGAGCAACCGAAGGGAGCACATCTCATGGACACCCGTAGCGAGCTGCAAGCCACCGTCACCGCGATGGTTCAACCCGGCAAGGGTCTTCTCGCCGCCGACGAAAGCGGCCCGACCATCGCCAAACGCTTCAAGACGATCGGCCTCGAATCGAGTGAGGAAAACCGCCGCGCCTATCGCAATCTGTTGCTGTCGACGCCCGGTCTCGGCGAATTCGTCAGCGGCGTGATCCTGTACGAGGAAACGCTCGGCCAGAAAGCGGACGACGGCACGCCGTTCCCGCAACTCGCCGCCGCCAACGGCGTCGTGCCGGGCATCAAGGTCGACCTCGGCAAGGTGCCGCTCGCGCTGTCGCCCGGCGATGAAATCACCGAAGGGCTCGACGGCCTCGCCAAACGCTTCGTCGATTACAAACGCCAGGGCGCGCGTTTCGCGAAATGGCGAGCGGTGTACAACATCACCGCCAGTCTGCCGGGCTGGGCCGCGATCGAAGCGAACGCCGAATCGCTGGCGCGCTACGCGGCGATCAGCCAGGAAGCCGGCATCGTGCCGATCGTCGAACCGGAGGTGCTGATGGACGGCGAGCACACGATCGGGCGCTGCGCGGAAGTGACCGAGGCGGTGCTGCACGAGGTATTTCACGCGCTGCATCGGCATCGCGTGGTACTCGAACATATTCTGCTGAAGCCGAGCATGGTGCTGGCCGGATCGGAACATCAGCAGCAGTCGACCACCGCCGACATCGCCGCAGCAACCGTGCGGGTGCTGAAGCGCACCGTGCCCGCCGCGGTGCCGGGCATCGTATTTCTGTCCGGCGGACAGTCGCCCGAGGAAGCGACCGCGAATCTCGACGCGATGAACCGGCTCGGCGCGCTGCCGTGGAATCTGAGCTTCTCGTACGGCCGTGCGTTGCAGGAGCCGCCGTTGCAGGCCTGGCGCGGTCAGGCAGGTAACGTGAAGGAAGCGCAGCAGGCGCTGTTGAAGCGCGCGCGGCTCAATGGCGCGGCGGCCTTGGGCAAGTATGAAGCGCAGATGGAGAAAGGCTGATCTGACGGCAACCGCGCGCGGCGTGCGATCACGATGATCGACGCGTCGCGCGGGCTGAGTTGCTGCTGCGTTGATTGCGCTTGCCTTGCGGCAGCTTTCGTGTAGCGCGCTTTCCCCACTCGCTTTACCGCGCTTTTATTACCGCGCCTCCGTCACTGCCCCTTCGTATCACTACTCGCATTAGCTCCCGGCATATTCGTCGTATCGGTCGCGGGTTTCGCCGTCTTCGAATGCTTCTTCATATGGTGCTTGCTCGAATGCGCCATCGCGCCCGACGCTCCCATGTTGCCGCCCTCGCGCGTCGAAGCGCTGGTGCCAGTGCCCGTGCTCGGGTCGTTGCCGGCCGGACCGCCGCCTCCTCCGCCACCCGCGCCTTGGGCCATCGCAAGCGACGAAGCCGCGAGCAACGTGGAAACCAACACTGCGTGTCTGATCTTCATCGTGATTCTCCCGTGTGTCGAACCTATCGAATCTGCCAAAATCGTTGAAAGGAAGCGCGCGTGCGGTCGCGGCCGCACGCGCGTACCCCATACTCTTTTCAGCAAGGGCTATGCCGCGGGAGATCGGGGAGTCTGAATCAGGCATGCGACGCAAGCGCCGCGCGTACAAAGAGTTTCACTGCGAGCTTCACGGCGCGCAAACAACCAGCGCGTGCAACTCATCGATATTGAAAGGCTTCGCGAGAATCGCAATGCCGAGGCGGCGCGCGCGTTCGAGTTCGTCGGCGTAGCCGGTCATCAACGCGATCTTCTGCGACGGCCACGCGCTGCGGACTTTTTCGGCGAGATCGATGCCATTGAGCTTGCCCGGCATCTGGATGTCCGACAGTACGAGTTCGAAGCGTGCGCCGCCGGTGAGCACATCGAGCGCCTGGTCGGCGGTCGGCTCGTGGCGCACTTCGCAGCCGAACGTTTCGAGCACCGCGGCAACGCCGGCCGCGACGTCCTCGTTGTCCTCGACGAGCAGCACCATGCCGGACGATACCGGCGTGGCCGGCAGCGCATCCGTCGCCGCCGCCTCCGCGCCGCGCGCGCGATAACGCGGCAGATAAAGCCGCACCGTCGTGCCGCTGCCGGGCACGCTGTCGATCTTCGCGGTGCCGCCGGCCTGCTCGCACATCGACAGCACCTGCGCGAGGCCGAGCCCGGTGCCCGAGCCGCGCAGCTTGGTCGTGAACAGCGGCTCGAACGCGCGCCGCGCGACCGCCTCGGTCATCCCTTCGCCATCGTCGGAGCAGGCGATCAACACGTATTCGCCGTCGGGCAACTCGGTGTCGCTGCCGACCAGCCGGTTGTTCTGGCAACGGATCACGAAGCGGCCGCCGTGCGGCATCGCATCGCGCGCGTTCATCGCGAGGTTCATGATCGCGAATTCGAGGTCGGTCGGATCGGCCAGCACTTGCCACAGGTTCTCGGCGACGTTCACCGACAGTTCGACGGTGTCGCCGAGCCCGCTGTCGATCAGCGGCGCGGCGGCGGGCAGCCAGCGCGCCAGATCGATCGGCTCCTGCTTCAGCGGCTGCTTGCGCGCGACGCTTAGCAGCCGCCGCGTCAGCGCTTCGGCGCTGGCCGTCGCGCGCTCGACCGCCTGCACTTCCTTCTGGAGGCCGTTGTAATGCTTGAGCCGTGCAAGCTCGACGTTCGCGGAGACCACCATCAGCAGGTTGTTGAAATCGTGCGCGACGTTCGCGACCAGATTGCCGAGCGCGCCCATGCGCTGCAATTGCCGGGTCGACGCTTCGGCCGACAGCCGCATCGCCACTTCGCCCTGCCAGCGCTCCCACGCACGGCGCTCGGCATCGAGCCGGCGCAGCGAATAGAACACCAGCAGCCAGATCGCCACGCACGGCACCGCGGTCAGCAGCACGATCGCCACGAAATGATTGCGCCACGCGGCCGCGATCGCCGATACCGTGTACGCGCTCATCACATAGAGCGGATAGTCGCCGACGCGGCGAAATGCGAGCAGCCGCTCCGCGCCGTCGATGACCGATCTCTGCCGCACGAAGCCGAACAGCTGCTTGTCGCGCAATGCCGCGGCGAACGCGCTGTGCGACGACGGCCGCTTGTTGCCCGGCCACGGCGGATAGCGCACCAGCATCTCGCCGTCCTGGCGAAACAGTGCAAGCGCAACGTCCGGGTCACCGCCGGTCAGCTCGCGATAGAAGCGCGAAAAGTATTCGGTGCGCAATGCGACCGTGACAACGCCGAGAAACTCGCCATTGGTACCCGACCGCCCGATCGCGGTTGTGAATACATTGTTTTTCGATAACGGGCCCATCATCGGCTGCGAGAAATAGGCATGCGGGCGCATTATTTTCGCGGCGCGGAAATCTTCCCGCTCCGCGATCGACATTGCCGGCGCCGGATACGCAAGCGTCGATACCAGCAGGTCGCCGTCCACACCGAGCAGCGCGATCGACGACACTTGCGGGAAATCGCCGTCGATCTCGCGCAGCCGCTGATACAGCTCCGCCTCGCGCGCTCGAATCTGCGCGTCATCCGAATCGCCGAGCAACTCGATGATGCGCGAGCCCATCTGCCGGTTCAGATCGAGTACCTTGACGGCCTGCTCGTCCGCCACGCGCGAGAGCCGCTCGATGGAGTCGTTCGCGTCGGTGATGCGGCGCTGATAGTCGAAATAGCCATAGCCCGTCAGGCACGCGAGCGGAAACAGAATCGACACCGCGAGCACGATCAGCAGCATGCGCCGCGTCGCCGCGAAATCGCGCGACGGCACCGGCAAATCGACTGCGATACGTTCCGCACGATGCACGGTCCGCACTCCATGAAATTGACGTTCGGTCCTGGAAGCCACTGCACGCACGCGCATCCGCGAGGGCGAATTCGCGCACGGCTGTTCGCGTGCTAATTCCCTTATTCCAGAAATTTACCCCAAGTTCGTGCGACTTCCCAACAGTGCTAATAGCACGGTCGATCGGGTCTGCATGATGCCCATGCTCAGGCACGTGGATTGCTCGTTAACCTGCGGCTTTAGCACGGCCTGCGAGCCTGCAATGCGCGCCCGCTTCTGTTACGGCTTCTTACCGGTCGAGCCCATCGACAGAGTCCATCCCTTCGCGAGGAATCATCATGTCCACGACTGCCCGCTGCGTCGCCCGGCTTTCGGAATTGCACGCGGACCACGCGGTTCGCGTGAAGGTGGACGACACATCGATCCTGCTGGTGCGCGACGGCGACACCGTCCACGCATATTCCGCCGATTGCCCGCATGCGGGCGGCCCGCTCGATGAAGGCGCGCTATGCCGTGGCCGCATCATCTGTCCGTGGCACAAGGGCACGTTCGACGCGGCGACCGGCAGCGTGCTCGAACCGCCGGCGCTGATGCCGCTCGATCGCTATCCGGTCACGCTCGACGGCGACGACGTGCTGGTCACGCCACAAAAGATGCCTCCACGCGAGCCCGACACACGCACGCAACCGGCGGATGCCGCGCCCCCGCGGCACTACGTGGTGATCGGCGCGGGCGCAGCCGGCGGCGCCGCCTGCGTCGCGTTGCGCGAAGCCGGCTTCGACGGCCGTATCACGCTGATCGGCGACGAAGCGCACGCGCCGTACGACCGCACCGTGCTCAGCAAATTCGTGCCGTCGTTCGAGATGCCGCCGGCCGACGTGCCACCGCTCGTCGAGCCCGACTGGATGCAGACGCATCGTATCGAGCGCATCGTCGCGAAGGTCGCGCGGCTCGACGTGCCCGCGCGGATGATCCATTTCGAAGCCGGCGCGCAAGGTCATGATCAAAGTATCGAAGCGCTGAAATACGACACCGCGCTGCTCGCCACCGGCAGCACGCCGAGAGTGCCCGACATCCCCGGCTGCGAACTCGGCGGCGTACACGTGCTGCGTCATCTCGACGACGCGGCCGCGTTCGTCGATGCGCTCGGCGAGGATGCTTCGCACACGCGCGTCGCGATTCTCGGCAGCAGCTTTATCGGTCTCGAAGTGGCATCGGCGCTGCGCAAGCACGGCGTAGCGGTCACCGTGATTTCGCCCGACAAGGTGCCGTTCGCGAAGCAGTTCGGTGAGCGCGTGGGTCAGATGTTCCGCGCGCTGCACGAAAGCAACGGTGTGAAGTTTCATCTCGACTCGAAGGTCGCCTCGCTCGAAGGCGAAGAAGGCAGCGTGCACGCGGTGATGCTGGAAAGCGGCGAGCACATCGCGGCCGACCTCGTGCTGTTGGGCACGGGAGTAACGCCCGCCACCGGTTTTATCGAAGGCCTGCCGTTGCAGAAGGACGGCGGTGTCGTCGTCAATGCGGGCATGCAGGCTGCGTGCGGTCTGTATGCGGCGGGCGATATCGCGGTGTTTTCGTTGCACGAGAATCAGGAGCCGGTGCGTATCGAACATTGGCGCGTCGCGCAGCAGCATGCGCGTATCGCCGCGCAAAACATGTGCGGCGCGCGCAATCGCTACACGGGCGTGCCGTTTTTCTGGACCTATCACTATGGCAAGAACTTTGAATATCTCGGCCATGCGAGCGAGTGGGACGAAATCGTCGTCGACGGCAATCTCGACGAGCAACAGTTCATCGCGCTCTATGTGCGCGACGGCAACGTCGACGCGGTGCTTGCCTGCGAGCGCGACGCATTGACCGCGCATCTGATCGACGCGATGCGCGACGGGCTGTCGCGCGCCGACGCGTTGCGGATCATCGGCAGCGCGGCGCGGACAGCGCCCGAGCCGGCCACGCCGGGGGCCTCGCCGGGGGCCTGATACGCGCGTCGAATCCCGCGCCGTGTGTGCAGTTTCGCCCGGCGCGTTGCTTCATGGATCAACCTGGAGGATCGCCATCATGACGACACACAAGGAAAAGCATCCGCACTCTGACAAGAGCGAAAAGCAGATCGACACGCAGGTCGAAGACAGCTTTCCGGCGAGCGATCCGCCGTCCACCGGCGGCACCACGAAGATCGTCCCCGATAAGGACAACGCGAAGAGCGGGCATAAGAGCGGCCACGACAAACCGGCGCAGCGCTAGCCGCGCCGCTTGAGTTTCGAATCACATAACGCCCTCGCCCACGGATATTCGCCGCGATGTCCGTGGGCGGCTTTTCCCTCTGCGTGCATCCGCACGCAAGCGGTACGAAAGAAACGAATCGCCATGTCAGACGAGTCCTGCTTCGTCAGCGACGAGCAGGAAGTCCGTGAATGCGATGCGACGCAAGGCGACGTCCGCTAGTGGAGCGATCAGATGCGGCTATGCCGGCGGCGCGCCACCCGCACGTACATGACCAGAATGAACCTGAGCCGCCCCACTTCACCCCCCTTCCAACGCCGGCTCGCCGAGTTCGGTCCGCGCCGCATCGATGCGCCGGCACGCGGCCAGCATTTCCTGCAACGACGTCGCGTAGCACTCGGCTTCCATCGTGCCTTGCAGATCCGAACTCCATTGCCGCGCATCGTCGGGCGTCCATAACCCGACGACCACCGACGCGTTCGGCAGCCGCGCGCGAATCCGTCTGATCAGATAGCGCAGATGCGACGGAATGCCGTCGATCTGCAGATAGAGAATGCAGACGATGCCGATGTCGTCCGCGTCGAGACGGTCGATCGCCGCCCGCGACACCGACTCGTGCGGCAGCGAACGCGCGGCAAAGCCGTGCTTGCCGAGCAGTTGCAACAGGATCATCGTGCCGAGCGCATCGAGCGGCCCGCGCCCAGGGATGCACAGCGCCCGGCTCGTCGGCGCATGCCATACGGTCACCGGCGCCACCGTTTCATGCAGCGGTATGGCCGGTTGCGGCCCGGCATCGTGGATCTCATCGAACCCTCTGGATTCGCCGGCCGTGGCCAGCGTATTCACACTCGCAGCCACTTCTCGCGGCGTCGCGTGCGCGGCCTCGTTTTCGTCGGGCGGCGTCATCGGTCCCACCGCGGCCCAGTTTTCCTGTTGCGCGAGCGGCTCGGGCTCACGATCCTCGTAAGCTTCGAGGCCGTCGACGAGATCATTGGTCGTCGACTCGATGCGCGCCAGTTGCATGCTCGTGACGCTGCCGCGCGTGACATCCGCGGCGGCAAGCTGCAAGCCCTTGATCGCGACTTCGTCGTAGTAGGCCGATAGCGAGCGTTCCTGCAGCCATAGCTCGGCCTGTTCGAGCGCTTCGTCGGGATCG